>JBPOHC010000270.1:0-3844 GCA_052035985.1 Myxococcota bacterium
GTCGTCAGCGTTGGCGAGCAGGAGCACCCTGCACCCCTCGACCTGCTGGTTGCGCCAGTAGGTGGTGCGCTCGTCAGTCAGCGCGAACTCAGGGAGCCCCGCGCGTTGACCGAGCTCGCGCGGGATGCGAAGCGCGCACTCCGAGGACAGCTCGGGGTGCGCGAGCACCGCGATGCAGACCGCAGCGACCTGCTCATCGGTGAGCCGATCGAGCAGGAGTCGCGCGCGACCGTCGGTGCTCAGATGGCTCTTGGCGATGAGCGCGGCTGCCGTAGCCCCGAGGAGTTCGCGCGCGTTCACAGCTCACCTCCCATGGGGTTCTCGACGTAGGCGCACGCGTCGGAGAGGCGCCGCAGGAGCCCGAGGCTCGCGAGACGCATCTCAAGCCGACGCGCGTTCTCTTCAAACGCGACCTGATCGCCGCCGCCGCTCTTCACAAGGTCCCCCGCCTGATGGTGCCCGACCACCATTCGATACCTCCGCCAAAGCGCCGCGAGAAAGCGTTGAAACTCCATGCGCTCGGGTACCACAGCGAGCACCAGCGTCTTGAGGAGCTGGTCGTTGGGCGCGTAGCGCACCCGCCGTGTGCCACGCCGTGACGCGAGCCCGATCGCCTGGGCGTAGCTCGCGTGGGCGTCGCCGAGGTGCGCGTCATGCCGCTTCTGCGCCCGCTCGCGCAGCAGGTTGATCACGTGTTCGGGGTTCAGGTCGTTGAAGCCCCCCTCGTCGCCGTCGGGACTCGCTTCCTTCAAGCGTACGGTCCTCCAGAGGACGTCGCGCATCGCCGCGAGGCGCTCTCCGTCGTCGGCGACGCTCCGTGCCCGCGTCCACGCCTCGGTCTCTTCGACCTCGCGCGTGATGAACGCGTCGACGGCTTTGCCGCTCCGCCGCGCGTTGGTCTGAAACGAGTCCACTGCGAGGTCTCGCACCGTCGTGCGCTTCGGGGCGATGATCTCGAGCACCATGCGCACCTCGCCGTCTTCGGGCGCCCACTCCGCAGCGCGCTGTAGGAGGTAGAGGACGAGATGGAGCCCGATCAGGTCGACGAGGTGCGGAAGCACGTCGTACCCCGGGAGTCTCGTGCGGAGGAGCACGAGGAGATCGCGCGCGAGGGCCTCGTAGTCGGGCAGCGTCGCGTAGGGGAGGTACCCCGCATCGACCTTCACGCGAGAACCTGACGACGCGGCGGGTTGCAATCGCTCGACGAGGCGATTCCACGGGGCGCGGGCGTCGAGCACGGAGCGGTCGAACTCGGCGGCGAGCTCGGCGCCGCAACCGCTTCGGCACAACATAAGATAGACGAGCTCGCCGGTGCGCCCGAAGAAGCGGCGGTCCATCGAGAGGTCGCCGCTCTGCGTGTCGAGGCGAAGATCCGGGAAGAGAGATGCAGGGCCGTACGGGAAGACGAATTTCGACGTCCACCGTTTGTTGCTGTCACCCTCGATCGAGGTCGCCCGCAGGAGGTTCACCACGTTCTCGAAATCGCCGAACGAGTCCGACTGCCCGGTCGACGGGGGGAACGCGCGACGCAGGTACCCGAAGCCCTCGGCCTCACGGAGGCCCGCCGCATGCGCGCTCATCTTCTCCGTCCAGAGAGCCCAGCGCTCGCCGTCGTCGTTCCCCTTGCGCCGGGCCTCGTCGAAGTAGGCGTTGTTGAAGAGGATGTTGCGCAGCGCCATGCGGTGGGTCACCTCGTAGCTCACCGGGGCGAAGCCCTCGGCCTCTCGAAACCGCTGGCCCTCATCGCTACCCTGGAGCACGCCGAGCAGCTCCAGAAGCGTCATCCACGGAGTCTGCTCGTTGTAGATGCGATGCCCCCAGATGGCCTCGTCGATGCAAAAGTCGAGGTTTCGAATGGGGGGCACAGGCAGGCGCTCGCGGGTCATTGCGCGTCCTCCAGGGCGATGTCGATCTTGCGCGCATGGAGGCGGCCTTCGTGATCGAGCGCGAGGAGCCGCAACCCGAAAGAGGCGTCATCGACCACCTGCACGGCCCGGCATTTGCGCAGCAGGCGGCTCTTGAACGAGAGGATGTCTTCGTAACACTCCCGCGAGAAATTCGACGGCAGCGCGCCCTCAGCCACTCGCGCGAGGAACTCGTAGCGCACCAGGTGGAGCGGCAGCGCGACACGGTCCCTCGCGTCGAGGTACACGGCGATCTGCGGCCCGTCGTCGCCGCGCTCGATCACCACCTTGGCGTTGAGGTATGGGGCGACGGGCAGCTCGTGCTCCGCGATGCGGCACACGCGCGCCTGCGAGTGGCTCCCCGACGAAGCGAGCCAGAGCCGTTCGGTATCCGAGGTGAGCATCCCGGTGAATACACGGTTGAGCCCGCACACCAGCCTCTTGAGAATCGCAGCGTCGACACGTGCGTCAGCGCGCGACAGCGGACGGAGGACCCGGTTGAGATACTCGCCCGCGAAGCGAAACACCGTGAGCTCCCAGAGATGGAGCGCGTCGGCGCGCGCGCGAGGCATGGTGAAGAACAGGCGCTGACGCTGCGCGACCGCGACCTCGGTGAAGCGCGCGGCGCGCTCGTCGTCGTTGCCCTCAAGGTACGCGCCGAGACACTCAGTGAACTCCGCGTTTACGCCGTACATCGGGTCGGAGCGAAAGAGCTCCTCGAAAGGCGCCGTGAGCTCGGGGTCATCGATGCCGTACACGAGGAGGTTGTCGATGCGGTTGCTGGTCTCTTCACCGACGCCGAAGCGCCGTAGCGCTTCGAAGACCGCCGTGCCTTGACGGCGACTCTCCGAGAGGTTCTCGCCGAAGGTGTTGCGATAGATCGCTCCCAGGTGGCTCTTCCCAGTGCGCGCGAAGGCCTCGACATCCTGACACCGGAGGAGGTCGTCCTTTGCGTCGGGGTGGCCGAGCAACATGTTGCTCGCGAGGATCAGCAGTTGGCGCACCGGCAGATGAAACCCGCTCTGGTCACAGAGTTCGAGCAGGTCGGTGAGGCGCTCACGAAAGAGCGGGTCGCCGAGGCGCTGCCTGTTCTCCCATACGGCGCATCGCCCCGCGCCCGCCGCTTGACCGGGGCACCCGTCGCAGCGGGCCCACGCTTCGTGGGCGAGCACCCCGTCGATCACCCTCGCCATGAGTTTCGAGGAGCTCTGTCGGCTGAGGTTGTAGAGCGTGAGACCGGCCCCTTGCGCGCGTGCCAGCCCCTTCACAAGAAGCCTTTCGATGAGGTCCGCGGCAGCTCCGACGACAGCCTCGGTGCGAGGCACCCGCTCCCACGTCTGTCGGAGTTGCCCGTCGTTCGCCGCAACGAGAAAGACCTCCGCAGGTGACGCCGCGTAGATCGCCTCGGCCATGCTCGTGAGGCGGAGCGTGTCCGCCGGAGTGAGCTCGCTCAAGTCTTTGAGCACGACGAGCCGCGCGCCGCAGGGGAGAGGCGTCTCGCGGATCTTCGCCTTGCTCGTCCACACGCCCGCGTCGCCCCCAAGGTGTTGCCACACCTCGCGGCAGAGCCACGTTTTGCCGTCGCCCGCGGTGCCCGTGAGGATCACCGAGCGCGGCGCGTCGGAGAGAAAGTTCGCGACGATCTCTTCGAGCAGCCCGCCGCTGTCAAAGCGCAGCGGCGCGACACCGTTGCGCTTCGCGGAGTTGAGCACGTGCTCGTCGTACATCGCGTCATTGCTCGCGACGGGCCCATACTGCCGCAGGAACGTGATCCACGGGTTCTTGAGATATCCGCTCATGCTTCCCTCCCCCTAGAGCTCGCAGATGATGCACGCGCGATCTTCGGCGTCCTCGTCGTCCCCATCGTCGTCGGCGAACACGCTCGCGAGCGGCAGGTTGCGGCGCGGCCCGGCCCGATCGCTCTTCGCCTCGCCCGTCTC
>JBPOHC010000642.1:0-13736 GCA_052035985.1 Myxococcota bacterium
GGCGCGCGCCACGGTGGCCGCGTCGGTCGGTCGGTTCGCCGTCTGGAGGAGCCGCCGCGCGATGGGTTCGATCCTCGCGTCGCCCGTGGTCGCGTCGATCTCAGACGCCACGGTGACGAGCCGCGCCGTCGTGGCGGTCTTGCCCTGCGTCGTCGCGATGCCGTTGACCAGCTTGGCGATCTCGACCACCACGGGGATCGACTGCTCGGAGAACGCGATGGCCGCCGTGAGGCGCTCCGTCGACGACGGTCCGATGGCCTGCACGATCTGCTCGGCGGTGTACGAGCCCGCGAGGGCGCGGGTGTTGAAATCCGCGAGCACCCAGTCGAGCACGAGGTTCGAGAGCGCGGCGCGGTCGTCGGCGCTCGCGAACGACGCGTGGTTGTCGCCGCGGAGGATCACGTAGGCGGCGTCCTTGGCCTTGATCTGCGCCTCGGTGGGCCCCTGCGTGCTGGCGCCCCCCGCCGACTGGAGCATCCCCTGGAGCTCGGTCACGAGCGTGTGGATGATGGGCTCGCGGTCCGACGGCGACATCGACTGAAAGGCCCCCTGGAGCAGCTCGAGGCCGCTCGCGTTGGGGTGCTTCATCTCGATGAGCGCGCGCGCCGCGTGGACGCGCATCGCCTGGTCGTAGCGGCTCTCGACGAGCACCGTGGTGATCTTTCGAGGGCCGCGCTGCGTGTGCTTCCAGTGCTCGATGTCGGCGTCGGTGACGTTGCAGCCCGAGAGCACCAGCATGATCGCCGCGGTGAGGGCGGCCCTTTGACAGAACGAACGCATCAATGCTCCTCGACGGGGCGTTTGCGGGGCGTCACCAGATACACAAGAAATCTTCGTGCGCGGCGTGAAGTGTCCCGCGTCATCAGAACACCAGTACCCAACGTCGGCGCGATCGTAAACGCTCCGGGGCGACGGGTAAACACCGGACCGCATCGCTGCTCGACACTTCGTCTCCCGCCGACGGGTTTCCTGCGGGGGATTTGGGCTCCCCGGGTCCTGCCGTTATCTGGCCGCGGCGCGCGGGTTGTGGCTATCCATCTCGCCGTGCCGTCTCCGCCCGCCAACATCCGCCGTGATCCGCTCGCTGTCTCCGAGCCCAAGCGCCACGAGGTGATGGGGATCGTGCTCCTCTCGGGGGGGGCGCTCCACGCGCTCGCGCTCGCGAGCTGGCACGTCTCCGGCGGCGCGGACTGGGTCGGTCCCACCGGCGCGTACGTCGCCGAGTCGACCATCGCGCTCCTCGGGACGGCCTCGGTGCTCATCCCGTGGTCGTGCGCGGTGGTGTCCGTGCGCCTCTTTCGTCGCACCGTTCGCCCCGTGCGGCCGCTTCGGACCCTCGGCACCGCGGCCATCATCGCCACGGTCTCGACGGGGCTGCACCTCTGGCTCAACGACTGGCCCGCGCTCGGGGGGCTCCCCGCGGGAGGGCTCGTCGGCGCCACGCTCGGAGAGCTCCTCCGGGTGACGGTGGGAACCGCCGGGGCCTTCACGGTGGTGTTCACCGTGCTCCTCGTCGCGCTGGTGGTTCGAACGAGGCTCAGCGTGGTGACCGTCGCCACCAACGCGCGCGACGCCAGCATGAAGGGGGCGGTGCTCGCCATCGACGGCGGCGCCATGCTCGCCCGCGCCTGGAAGGAAGCCCGAAGCGTCGATGAGCGCGAGGCGAAGAAGCGCCCCGCAACGCCCCGCGCGCCCGCCCCCGAGGAGCTCACCGCGAAGGCCCTGCGCCCCGTGCTCGACGCGCCGCCGCCGCCCGACGAGGACGACGAAGACGAGGTCGCGGCCCCCGACGCCGCGCGCTCGGACCCCGGTCCCGACGCGCTCCTCGGCGCGCTCACCCGCTCGGCCACCGACTCGGAGCCCAAGGCCGCGCCCGCGCCCGTCGCCGCGCGCAAGAGCCGACGCAAGGTCCCCATCGAATCGCCGGAGCCCGTCGCAACGGACTTCGTGATCGCCGTCGGTCCCGAGCCCGCGCCCCCATCGACGCCTGCGCCCCGTTCCCCGCGACAGGTCGCCGTCGCGAACGCGCCCGAGAGCGCGAAAGCCGACGCGAGGGCTGTTCAAGCAGCGCCCGAGAGCGCGAAAGCCGATGCGAGGGCTGTTCAAGCAGCGCCCGAGAGGGCAAACGCGGTCTCGGGGGCATCTCAAGCTGCGGTCGAGAGGGCAAACGCCGTCTCGGGGGCAGTTCAAGTTGCGGTTGAGAGCGCAAAACGCAACGGAGGGGCATCTCCGGTTGCGGTCGAGAGCGCAAAACGCAACGGAGGGGCATCTCAAGTTGCGGTCGAGCACGCGAAAGCGGCCGACGCCGCGAGCGACGTTTCGGACGAGCCTCCGTGGGAGCCCGTTCGCGCGAAGCCCGCATCGACAAAGGCGAGCCAGGTCGCGAACGACGAGCTCGTCATCGAGGAGCCCACCGACGGCCCGCTCAACATCGTGTCGCACGACCACGAGATCGAGCGCGCCAAGAAGGTCGCGCACCACGTCGCGAGCGATCCGTCGCCGCCGCAGGTGCCCGCCAACGTCGAGATGGAGTTCCCCTCGGTCGAGCTGCTGTCGAAGCCTCCGCCTGCGGGGGTTCAGTTCGACGAGGTCCACCTGCGCGCGACGGCCGAGCGCCTCGTGAAGACCCTCGCGGACTACACCATCGAGGGCAAGGTGATGGAGGTCCACCCCGGACCCGTGGTCACCACCTTCGAAGTGGTCCCCGCGGCGGGGACGAAGCTCTCGAAGATCGCGCGGCTCAGCGACGACATCGCGATGAGCCTCGAGGCCTCGAAGGTGCGCATCGTGGCGCCCATTCCGGGCAAGGGGCGCGTGGGCTTCGAAGTGCCCAACGCCAAGCGGCAGATGGTCTATCTCCGCGAGCTCATCGAGACCGAGGCGTTTCAGAACCTCGGCGGCGCGCTCCCCGTCGCGCTCGGCAAGGACGTCGTCGGCGCGCCCTACTTCGCGGACCTCGCGACCATGCCGCACCTCATCGTCGCGGGCGCAACGGGTCAGGGCAAGAGCGTAGGACTCAACGTCATGCTCGCATCCCTGCTCTACAAGCGCGGCCCCGAAGACGTCCGCATGCTCATGGTCGACCCCAAGATGGTCGAGCTCGCGGTCTACGACAACATCCCGCACATGCTCCTGCCGGTGGTCACCGACATGAAGAAGGCCGCCCTCGCGCTGCGCTGGGTGGTCGACGAGATGGAGCGGCGGTACTCCCTCTTCGCGCAGACGGGCTCGCGCAACATCGTGACCTACAACGAGCGCGTCGCGAAGGCCGTGGCCGAGGGCAAGAGCCTCCGCGGCGCCGACGGACCCGTGCGCACCAAGGAGACGGGCACCACCGTCGAGATCAAGGCCACCGACGGCGAGTCGCACGACGTCACGCTCGCGAAGGCGGGCGCCGCGCAGCCCCGCAAGCTCCCCTACATCGTGGTGGTGGTCGACGAGTTCGCCGACCTCATCATGGTCGCGGGCAAGGAGATCGAGGCCGCCGTCGCGCGCCTCGCGCAGAAGGCTCGCGCCGCGGGCATCCACGTCATCCTCGCGACGCAGCGGCCCTCGGTCGACGTCATCACCGGGATGATCAAGGCCAACTTCCCCGCGCGCATCGCCTTCAAGGTGAGCCAGAAGCTCGACTCGCGGGTCATCCTCGATCAGCAGGGCGCCGAGCACCTCCTCGGCAAGGGCGACATGCTCATCCTGCCGCCGGGCGCGAGCGACCTGCGTCGCGTACACTGCGCGTTCGTGAACGAAGACGAGGTGCAGCGCATCACGGATCACTGGCGCGAGCAGGGCCGACCCACCTTCGACGAGGACATCCTGAAGCCCCGCGAAGACGAGGAGGCCGCCGCCGAAGACGGCCCCGCGGAGATCAAGGTCCCGCAGGAGAAGTACGAGCGCGCCGTCGCGCTGGTTCTCTCGCAGCGCAAGTGCTCCGTGTCCTTCGTGCAGCGCTACCTCGGCATCGGGTACAACGTCGCCGCGCGCATCGTCGACAAGATGGAGCGCGAGGGCATCGTGGGCGCCCCCAAGGGCCCCGGCAAGGATCGCGAGGTGCTCGGATGAACCGCTCGCGTCACGCCTCGCTCACTCTCTCTCTCGCACTCGCGCTCACGTCCTCCGTCGCCCTCGCGCAGCCCGCGCCGCCCGCCACGCAGCCTCCCGCTGCGACGCCCGCCGCGCAGCCCGTCGTCGCGGTGCTCCCCTTCACGGGCAACGCCACGCAGGACCTCATCGACGACGCGAGCGCCGTGGTTCGCAACGCGCTCCTCGCGCGGGGGGCGCGCGTGCCCGACCGCACCGCCGTGGCGACCATGCTCGGCGTCGACACGCCGCGAGACGCGCAGAGCATCGCGGGCTTCGGGCGCAACATGGGAGCGACGCAGGTCATCACCGGCGCGGTGCGTCCGCTGTCGGGCCAGTACGACCTCACGCTCACGCTCACCGAGGTGTCGAGCGCGCGTCAGGCCACGCGGCAGGGCAACGTCGGCGGAGGCAACCCCGGTGAGGCCGTGGCCGTGATGGTGGCCGCGCTCTTCGACCCCTCCGCGCTCGGCCCCGCGCCCGTCGACCCCGAAGAGGAGCGCCGTCGCGCCGAAGAGGCCGCGCGCCGCGCCGAAGAAGAGCGCCGACGCGCCGAGGAGCAGCGACGCAACGCGGCCGATCAGCAGCGCCGCGCGGAAGAGGAACGGCAGCGGGCCTGGGACGCTGCGAACCCCACGCGGTCGTACAGCGACGGCGGTCCGTGGGCGATCGGGCTGGGTCTTCAGCTCGGCGGGCTCGTGTCGGGGACGCGCACCGCGCCCGCGGCGCCGCGTCCGGGGGCGCAGCTCAGCGATCCGTCGTCGCTCGCGCTCATGCTCCGCGCCGAGGGGGCCTACGCGCTCCGCGCCGTGAGCGGACTCGAAATCGCGGGCGCGCTGATGCTGATGACCTCACCCACGACGGCGATGGGCTTCGGCGCGGGCGCGCAGTACACGTACCCCTCGACGAGCCGCGGACGCTTCAGGGGCACGGCGGGCGCGCTCCTCGGGCTCTTTCAGGGCTTCTCGGGTGCGCGCATCACGACCGTGTGGCTCGAGCCCTACGTGAGAGCTCAGTACGACTTCACCCCGTCGATCGCGGCCACGGCGGGCGTCGCGCTCGACCTCGCGCCGGGCGACAACGGTGGCGTCGTCACGCTGTCGGTCACGGCGGGCGTGCGCTTTCGCCTCGGCGGCTGATCGCGCGACGCGCGTCGACGGCGCTTGCCTTTCATCGCTGATTGCTGCGAACTCCGCGCGAGGCCGATGATCCGCTCGCGCCGCGCTTCGATCCTCCTCTCCGCGTCGCTCGCGCTCGCGTCGCCGTGGGCCTACGCCGATCCGCCGCAGGCCGCTTCTGATCCGTGCCGCGCGCACCACCCCGGAGACCCCTGCGAGGCCGACGACTTCGAAGGCGTGTGCAAGCGCCGTCGCTGCACGCGCGAGACCGATGACGGCGTGCGGAGCTTCCACTGCCTCGTGTGCGAGAGCCGCAGGCACCACAGCAGCCACCGCGACGCGGGCGCGAGGCGTCACCACCGCGGCGACGCGCTCGACGCGAGCGCCGAGGCCGAACCCGACGCGACGACCGACGACGCCTCCGATGCGAGCGAAGAGGCCGTCGATGTCGCGGGAGACGCTCCCGTGCGGCGTGATGTGAGCGTGCGAGCGCCCGCGGCGCCGACGGCGAGGCGTGGGCTCTTCTCGTGCGCGACGAGTCCGGGGCGCGCGTCGGGTGTCTGTGCGGTGTGGGCCGCGCTCGCGGTGGGGCTTCTGCGGCGGCGCTTCAGGCGAGGTGCGGCTGCGTCGGCGCCATGACCGAGAGCGTCGAGAGGATCACGGCCTCGGCCTCGGGCGAAGACCCGGCCTGACAGTCTCGCGGCACCTCGACGTGATAGCCGCGCTGGAGCGCGTCGGTGGCCGTCGCGAAGAGGTGGATCTCGGTGATGCAGCCGGTGACCACGAGGGAGTTCACGTCGAGCCCGCGGAGCACGTCGTCGAGGCGCGATTCGAAGAACGCGCTGTACGAGCGGTGCGTGACGATGACGTCGTTGGGTGCAGGGGCGAGCTCGGGCCACACGTCGTCGAGGGGCTCGCCCGTGTTGTGTGACGACCACACGTCGAGCTCGGGGTCGCCCGGCTCGTGGTGGTCGACGACGTAGATCACGGCCTCTCCGTCGCGGCGCGCGCGCTCGATGCGGCGCTGCACGGCGGGGACGATCTCCCTCGCGCGAGGGATCTCGAGGGGAGCCTCGGGGGTGAGGTGATCGCGCTGCATGTCGACCACGAGGAGCGCCGCGCGCCGGGTGGGCTGCGGGGTCGCGGCGATGGTCTTCGCGACGCGCTCGCGCAGCCCCGCGGAGGGAGCCACCGGGTCGAGCGAGAGGGCGAGCGCGGCGAGGGCTTCGAGGTCCGTGTCGATGGCCTCGCACACGGCGGGGTCGTTGCCCGAGAGGCCCGCGAGCACGCGCGCAGGCGTGCCGACGAGCAGCTTCTCGACGATGGGATCGTGGTCGACAGGGCGCTTCATGGTGGCGATGGAGACCGCTTCGAGACGGCCCGGTGAAGGTGTACCGAAAACCGGTCGCGCAGTGAACTACGTCGACCCCCGCGTAACGGATTGCGCGGAGCGTCGGAGGGACCTCTGAGACATACCACGCGGAGCGCGGGCGCTGTGCGGACCACCGACCCGGTGCCCCACCCTCGCAGCGTGCGGCGCGATCTCCACGAGGCGCGCGTCGGGGATTGCGCGCGCGTCGGAGAAGGCGGTACGACGCCTCGCGACGATGGCACCCGTCGAGATCACCCTCCGCTTCGACAGCGGGACGCTCGTTCTGGAGGGCCTCCCCGCGACGTTGTGCGCGGGCCTCGACGCGCCGCCGCCGGGCTGCCTCTGGGACGCCCGCGTCTCTCGCTGGCGCGCCCCCGGTTTCCGTTATCGCGAGGTGCTCACGGCCCTCACGCGCTGGACCCGCGGCGGACACGGCGCCTTCACCGACGCCGCGCGGCGGTACAACACCCTGACGCTCACGCACCGCGCCGAGCGCCAGGCATTCGACCACCAGCGCGAGGCCGTCGACGCGTGGAGGGCGAAGGGATCGCGCGGTGTGGTGGTGCTCCCCACGGGCTCGGGCAAGAGCTACGTGGCCGAGATGGCCATCGCGTCGGTGCAGCGCAGCGCGCTCGTGGTGGCGCCCACGCTCGACCTGATGAACCAGTGGTACGAGGTGCTGGTCACGGCCTTCGGCGCGAAGGTGGGGCTCCTCGGCGGCGGCTACCACGAGCCCGAAGACCTCACGGTGAGCACCTACGACTCGGCGTACATCCACATGGAGCGCCTCGGTGACCGCTGGGGTCTGGTGATCTTCGACGAGTGCCATCACCTCCCGAGCCCGACCTACCTCATGGCCGCGGAGATGAGCGTCGCGCCCTTTCGTCTGGGCCTCACCGCGACGCTCGAACGCGCGGACGGTCGCGAGGCCCTCCTCGATGACCGCGTCGGGTCCGTCGTGTACGCGAAGGGCATCAAAGACCTCGCGGGCGAGTACCTCGCGGACTACGACGTCGAGACGCTGCTGGTCGACCTCACGCCCGAGGAGTCGGCCGCCTACACCGAGGCGCGCGCGCTCTACAAAGACTTCGTGTGGTCGTCGGGGATCAGCATGGGGTCGCCCGACGGGTGGGGGCGCTTCGTGATGATGTCGTCGCGCTCGCCCGAGGGCCGCAGGGCCTTTCTCGCCTACCGCGAGCAGAAGCAGATCTCGCTCGCGTCGAAGGGCAAGCTCGCGGTGCTCGAAGGGCTCTTTCGCCAGCACGCGAAGGACCGCACCATCGTCTTCACCAACGACAACGAGACCGTCTACGCCATTTCGCGGACCTTCTTGATCCCCGCGATCACGCACCAGACCGACCTCAAGGAGCGCAAGGAGATCCTCGAGCGCTTCAACTCGGGCGCGTACCCCGCGGTGGTGACCTCGCGCGTGCTCAACGAGGGCGTGAACATCCCCGAGGCGAGCGTGGCGATCATTCTGTCAGGCACTGCGAGCGTGCGGGAGCACGTGCAGCGGCTCGGGCGCATTCTTCGACGGGCCGAGGGCAAGCGCGCGGTGCTCTATGAAGTGATCACGCGCGGCACCGTCGAGGAGCACCAGAGCGGGCGACGCAGGGAGCACGATGCTTACCGCTGACCTCGTCGCCGCGCGGGTGGTGAAGGGCGAGGTGCGCCCCCGCTACGTGAGCCCCAAGGACCCCGCCGCGCTCGACCTCGCGGAGCGCGTGGTGAAGGTCTTCGCCGAGAACGTGGGACGCACGCGCGAAGCCCTCGACGGCGACCTCGCGGCGCTGCTCGGAGAGGGCACCGAGTACCTCCTGCATCGCGGTCTGGCGAAGCTGTTGAGTGATCGGTCGGAGTTCGAAGTGAAGGCCCCGTGCGAGCCCTCGGCGCTGCGGCGGAGGCTCTTCGAAGAGGCCGCGAAGGCGCACCCTGCGGTGCAGGTGGCCGACGCGGTGCACAAGGTCACGCGCGACGACGTGGTGGCCCGCGTGGCGAAGGAGCTCGGCGTCGAGGCGTCGGTGGTGACCGCCGCGATGTACGCGGACCTCGAGGGCGAGCAGGTGATGACGCGCGGGCCCGACATCGAGCCCGAGGCGCTTTTGCATCGGTACAACGTGGGGCTCGCGCAGGCGGTGCTGCTGCGCGCGACGTCGATGACGGTCGAGATCGCGAAGGGCGATCCGCAGCGGTACAGGCAGCTCTTTCGCTACGTGAAGTTCTACCGGCTGATGCATCAGGTCACGGGCACGGCGAAGGAGGGCTACACGATCAGGCTCGACGGCCCGATGTCGCTCTTTCAGCTCTCGCAGAAGTATGGGCTGCAGCTCGCGGAGTTCCTCCCGGCGTTGCTGCTGTGCGAGGGGTGGAGGCTCAGCGCCGAGGTGCAGTGGGGCAAGGAGAAGCGACCCCTGACGCTGCGCGTGACGTCGGAGCAGGGGCTCGTGTCGCACTACCCCGACCGCGGTGTGTACGTGACGCGCGAGGAGCAGTTCCTCATGGACCGCTTCGCGGACCTCACGACGTCGTGGACGTTGGAGCGTCGGAGCGAGGTGGTGGACCTCGGCGGGCGGGGTGTGCTGATCCCCGAGTTCGTGCTGCGGCACAAGACCGACAAGCGCGTGGCCTACGTCGAGCTCATGGGCTTCTGGAAGCGCGAGTACCTCGAGGCGCGCCTCGCGCTCTTGAAGGCCGAGGGGCCGAAGAACCTCATTCTGGCGGTGCCGTGGCGGCTCCGGGGCGCCGACGACGACTTCGAAGACGCGCCCGGCGAGGTGCTCTTCTTCAAGGACGTCATCATCGCGAAGGAGCTTCTGGAGCGGGCCGAGCGCGTGGGGAAGCGGTAGCGCTCGGAGGCCCTCAGGGCATCATCGTCGTCGACTGCGCTTCGAAGTTCACGTCGACGGTGGTGATCTCGCCCGACACGACGTCGGCCATGGTGTTGATCGTGGGCCACGGGCGCGCGGGCATCGCGTTGATCACGAGCTCGCCGACGATGTTCACGGGGCCCACCTGGACGTTGTTCACCGTCACCGATCCGCCCGTGCACGCGCGCGCCGTGGGGGGCGAGCGCTGCACGCGGAACTGGGCCTGCACGGCGCTCGTCGCGGCGCACTCGCTGGAGGGCGATCGCTCATTGATGCGCCAGCGGATGAGCAGGCGCCCGGCGGGTTCGAAGCGGATGTTGGCCGTCGAGGTCTGACCCGCGACGACGTTGGCGTCGGTCACGAACGAGTGGATCACGTTGCCGCTCGCGTCGAGGAGCTCGGCGCTGATGGCCGCGAGGGTCGCGCCCGTGTTCTTGATGCGCAGCTCGCCCTGCTCGCAGGGCACGGTGGTGTCCTGCGGGAACTGCACGAAGTTGGCGGGGAAGCGCACGCTCACGCCGCCCGCGGCGGCGCAGCCCGTGGCCGCGGGCATGCCGCGGACGGTCCAGGCGAGCACGAGGTTGCCCGTGCCGATGAAGGTGTCTTCGGGCTCCATGACGTCGACGACGGCGGCGTCGCGCGGCGTCACCACGGGGTCTGACGAGCACCCCGCGGCGGCGGTGAGGAACGAGAGGGCGATCGCGGACGCGCGGCGCGCAGAGAGGCTCCAGAGCTCCATAGGTGGGATGAGACGATTGAATCGCGGGTCGCGCGCCGCGTGTCAACGGCTCATCTCCAAAGTGCGCAGGAAACTTCTCGTCGACCCGCCGCCCGTGCGAACCGTCGCTCAAGGGCGATATGGACCATCCTCGATTCGACGAGCCCGGCGGCGCCGACGGGCTCGAAGCTGTGCGCGTGCTCCTCGTCGGCGACGAGGAGCCCTTTCTCCACCGACTCGGCGACCTCTTCGAGTCCGTCGGTCACGGCGTCTCGACGGCCTACGACGCGCGCGCCGCGCTCATCGCCGTGGGCGACGGCGAGGTCGACGTGCTCGTGTGCGACCTCGGCGCGACGCGCCTCCAGTCGATCGCCACGGTGCTCGCGCTGCGCGCCCTCGGCGACGACGCGCCGCCCGTCGTGATGATCTCGTCGCTGCCCAACCTCTCGCAGCACTGCGCCGCGCTGCGCGTCGATCACTTCATCGCGCAGCCCTTCAGGTTCTCGCGGCTCCTCGACCTCGTCGAGCGCGTGGCCACGGATCACCGCGCGACGCCCGCCGAGCGCTCGGGGGTGTTCCTCCGCGCGCAGGTGGCGGGGCTGCTCGACGCGATGCCCGACCTCGAAGCCCTCAGCTTCGGCTGAGCGCCGCGGTGAGCCGCTGCCGCGCGTACGCCTCGGCGGCGCCGCGCTTCGGATCATCGGGCTCCATCACTCGGAGCATCTCCGCCGTGCGGAGCGCGTGCGTCACGCGGTAGTACCCGAGGCGCGCAGCGTCACAGGGCGCGACGTCGGAGGTGTATCCCCGCGCGAACCCCTCGGCCGCGCTCGTGACCCTCGCGCTCGACGTCTTGACCCACGGAGACGTTTCGAAGAAGCGCGCGACGAAGGCCATTTCGTAATGCGGATCGGCGGCCATCGCGTACTCGAGGTCGAGCCACGCGACGACGCTCCCGTTGGCGAGCTGCACGTTGGAGGGCTGCGCGTCGCCGTGCGCGAGCCGCGCGGAGGTCACCGCGTCGAGGGCCGGCGCGTCTCGTTCGAGGGACTGTTCCGCCGCGTCGCAGAGGTCGACGAGCTCCGTCGCGCGGGCGTCACGGAGCGCCTCGGCGGAGGTGTGCTCCATCGCGGCGCGCCAGGTCGAGAAGGCGCCGCGCCCCGCGCCGTCGAGGAGCCCGAAGCCCTCGACGTGCACCGCGTGAAAGGCCGCGAGCCCCTCGCCGAACGCGCGCCACAGGGCAGCTACCTGATCGTCGGCGGCGCGGGCGAGGGCGACGTCGAGCGTCACGCCGGGGAGCTCGCTCATGAGCACCACGTCGGCGTGCTGCGAGAGCGTCGCGTGGGTCACCGACACGACGGCCACAGAGGGCGCCGCGGTGCCCGTCATGCGCGCTCTCACCCAGGCTTCACGGGCGATGCGGCCCGTCCCTCGCGGGCTCAAGCGCACGACGCGCGTCCCTCCGTCGGAGAGGGTGACGCGGTAGACCCGAGAGCGGGTGCCTTTGCCGAGGGGCTCGACGTCGTCGACGGGCTCGCCTAGAAGCGACCACGCGGAGGCGACGTCGAGCGCGGGCAGGTCCATCGAAGGGTGCCTCACGCGCATCGAGTTCCGACGCTATCACGCTGCGCCGGGAGGCGGTGATGGATGTAAGAACACGGGGCGGCGAGGCGTTCATCGCGCCGATCAACGCCCGCACATGAAGGAGAGTCGCTCGATGCGCTGGAACGCGTTCGTGGTCTTGTGGTTGTGCGCCGCCTCGTCGGCGCTCGTCGGTTGCGCGTCGTCGTCGGCGTCTCGCTACGCGATGTCGCCGTCGTCGATGGCCTCGGTGGCGCCGCCCTCGCCGTCGATGGCAGAGGCCGCCCCCGCGTCGCCGGGATCGGTCGAGGAGGGGGCTTCGACCGCCACGACGACGGGGTCGAGCTCGGCGGACTCGGACGAGAGCGCGAATCGCACGCGGGAGGCGCCTGCGCCCGCGCAGCCTCCGGCGCGCGCGATGCCGGGCATCACGCGGCCTCCGACCGTGTCGCGCGGACCCGCTGGAAACACCGCGGGGCAGGGGCCCGCGGGCAACAACGGAGCGCCGCAGAACCCCGCGCAGCAAGCCCCCGCGCAGGTGCCCGCGCCGATGCTGGTGTACACCGCGGACATCGACCTCCAGACCGAGCGCGACCGCGTGGTGGCCACCATCGACAGGGTCATCGAGACGGCCACGGGGATGGGCGGCTACCTCCTGCGCCGCACGGACAACAGCGTGCAGGTGCGGATCCCCTCGGCGCGCTTTCGCGAGAGCCTCCGCGCGGTCGAAGATTTCGGCGAGGTGGTGCACCGCTCCGTCGCCGCGCAAGACGTCTCCGAGGAGTACCGGGACCTCGAGGTGAGGCTCCAGAACCTCCGCGCCGTGCGCCGTCGCCTCGAGGAGTTCCTCGCGCGCGCGGGCTCGATGACCGACGCGCTCCAGGTGGAGCGCGAGCTCGAGCGCGTCACGCGCGAGATCGACACGATCGAGGGCAGGCTGCGCTTCCTCTCGACGCGCGTGTCGTTCTCGCTGGTCACGGTGAACGTGCGCCCGAGGCCCGAGGTCTCCATCGCCGCGGGGCCGCCCATTCCTCCGCGACGCGCCATCGACCTGCCGGTGGAGTGGTTCCGCCGCATCGGGCTCGAGCGCCTGCTCGACACGCGCGAGTGACCGCCTACGGACCCCACTTCACCACGAGGAGAGCCATGAACCGCAGCGTGTTTCCGATGATCCTGGTGATGGCCCTGGGCGCGAGCTCCGGGGCCTGCGCGACCTTTCGCATGACCACCCCCGCGGGCTTCGCCGAGCTCGACGACAACGACGACTTCGACTACCGCGCCACCAACGCCGAGGGCGTCGTGGTGGCCGTCCGCTCCGAGCGCAACCGCCTCCACGGCAACCTCGAGTTCTGGGCGGGCGCCGTTCAAGAGCGCCTCCGCACGCAGGGCTACGCGCCCGACGGCGCGCCTCGCCCCGTGCAGAACGCGAGCGGCCTCCACGGCGTTCAGCTCCGCTTCATGCGCGAGGGCGGCGGCCGCGTGCTTCGCTACTGGGTGACCGTGTTCGTGCGCGACAGCGGCTTCCTCCGCCCCTCGCGCGTGTTCATCGTCGAGGCCGGCGGAGACCGCGAGGTCTTCGATCACGCCACGCCCGCCGTCGAGCGCGCCATCACCACGTTCTCGACCTGAGCGTCTCGCTCAGTCCCTCGCGGCGTCGCTCGCGCCTGCGTCACTCACGCCGACATCACCGCCCCCCGCATCGCCCGCGGCCGCTTCGGCGGCGCCCTCAAACACGCGTCGCACGACGTGGCCCGTGACGTCGCTGGGGATGTCGAGCCCGAGCGCCGCCATCGCCGTGACGCCCGTGTCGGTCGTGCGGACGCGCGCGTCGAAATCCCCGCGCAGCACGCGTGATCCCCACGCGATCCACGGGATGTGCAGGTCGAGGGGGTTGTGCGTGCCGTGGCGGCGTCCGTGGCCTCCGTGGTCGGCGCTGATCATCACGAGCACGCGGTCGCGGTCGGCGCGGCCCTCGATGGCGGCCATCACGGTCGTGAGGCAGCGGT
>JBPOHC010000732.1:0-2028 GCA_052035985.1 Myxococcota bacterium
CCCCGTGGGGCCTCCCAATCGCACGACCGAACCGCACCCGAGACACAGGCCCCCCGACCTACGGCTCGCAGTGCATCGATCGTCGCTGATTCGTAATCAGCAGGTCGTCGGTCCCATCGCCGTTGATCCTGCCCTGATCCTACGATTCCACTCTCGCTGCTCACGCGTACGCTAGCGCGGAGCGTGTCTTGCAGTGTCCGCGGCGCCCGCTCCAAGTGCCCCCAAAGCAACCCCTGGCACGGGTCCGACAGTCCGCTGATGAACGTCTCCATGTTGGCCTCCGACCAGAGCGGCGTGCATGAGTCGACCGAATCGACGCCCGCGCGCTTGGCGGCCATGATCCGGTTGCGCGAGCCAATGCGGCCGACGTGGCACTCGAGCCCGTGTTCATGCGCTAGGTCGGCCCACGCCTTCATCGTCTCCAGCTTCCACTCCAGCGACCCGCCGACGAACAACACGGCGAAGCGGTCCAGCACGGGCGCCACGTCGTCGCGCGTCATGCCGTCCTGCACCACGAGCGCCAACCGGAACCCGTACGGCCGCAACCGTCGCTCCCATTCGAGCGACAGCGACAGCGACGCGAGCCCGCCTGCAACGACGTCGGGGCAGACGACGAAGTCCGGCGGCACGTCGTGCGCCCGGGCCCGCTCGCACACGTCCGCAAAGCGGTCGCCGTCGAACGGTTGCTTCGACTTCCAAAGCGCGAACGCTCCGTTATCGAGCACCCACGGCGTGCGGCGCGGCGGGTACTCGTTCGGCTGAGTCATCTCGCCGAGCTCGTGACGCTCACAATGCGCGATCATCTTCGCCCCTCTGCACTGGCCGACATACGCCCTCACTTCGGTTGGAGGCACGAGTTGCATGTGCCGCACGGCTGGCCGTCTTCGGCCGGCGCGTAGCACGACCACGTGAGATCGAGAGCCCCTGTGCGCCGAGCTTCCGCGATGAACGATGCCCGGCTCAGCATCATCAGCGGGGCCTTGACGCCGACGAGGTAGGCGCTTCGATTGGAGCGGTCCTGCGCGGCGATGAAGTCGGCCCGGCAGTCGGGGTAGTCCTGTGAGTCGCCGCCGTGGCAGCCGATCCACACTTCGCCAGCTCCGTAGCTCCGCGCGAGGTTCACACCGAGCGAGATCAGCATCAGGTTTCGGCCATGGACTACGCGGGCGCCGGCCTCGCCCGATGGCGCTCCCATGGCGCCGACGATGAAACCATCCACGCTCATGACGTGGAAGCGGCACCCTCGGCGCTCGCAGATGGCCCGCACAGCTTGGCGCTCGGCATCGGCGGATGGCTGGCCGTAGTCGACGAACAGTGCGACGGGGCTCAGTGCGCGCCAGAGGAGCACTGTCGAATCGACGCCGCCAGAGAATAGGACGATTTCGCTCATAGTATTGCTCCGTTAGATGGCTCGGCTACGGCGTTGGTGGGGATGAGCTGGGGCGGGGTGGGGGTCATGGCGCCACTTCGCGATCAGGCCGAGCCAGCGCACGGATGCGACGCTCGGCCGCTCGCTGGCCGATGATGGACTCAAGCACCTTCTCGCCGAGCAGTGCCTTACCCTTCGACGATTCGGCGACGCGCGCAAGTGCCGCGAAGTACCAGGCGCGAGCGTGCCAGGCGCGCACACGTTCGCCGCTCTCGTTTGCTTGAGACATCGCGCTAAAGGCGATGTCGATCATGGGCTCTTTCGTCCGCCTGTCGCGATAGCTACCCACGGCACACCTCCCGCAGCACTTCCACCGCCGCCACCAACGGGTCGACATCCTCGGCCGACACGACCGCGCGGCTCTCCCCGTTCGCGTCCGTCGCCATCAGGTAGAGCACCCACTTGCGCCCGATAGCTCGCGCGGCGTGCGGCCAGCAGTCACGGCCGCGGGCGGTCTGGCTGTAGAGGTCGGAGGCGACGGAGAGGATGGTTAGGGGGTTGTAGGGAAGCCATGCGGCGTCGTTGTATTCGATGTTTGTGCGGAGTGACTTCGAGTAGGTCTCGGCGCGCGGCAATAGCTCCATCTGGCCGGTGCGGTG
>JBPOHC010000423.1:0-2436 GCA_052035985.1 Myxococcota bacterium
GCCCCAGGGGCCGATCGACCTTCTCGCAGGGGAGCGGCGCGCCTTCGGGCTTCATCACCTCGGCGGCGAACTCACGACACCCGAGGTACGGCTGAAGGAACACCTGACCGCGCTCCATGCGGTGTCGGAACATCTCTTCGAACTTCGCGACGCTGTCGTCGGGGCGCACCTTGTCGTTGAGCCAGAAGCGCGCCTCGATCACGTAGTCGACGTCGCGGAGCGCCACGGTGTTGCGCTGCGCGCGGTCCTCGTCGGCGACGATGCCTTCGCTGCGCGGCGACATCGCGCTGTTGACCTCGTTGCGTCGAAAGCTCTGCCACCGCACAGGGTTCAGCACCGCGATGGCGCTCGCCTCCCAGTCGATGCAGGGCTTGCCGAGCACCGCGCGCAACACCCCGTGCGCGCCCGCTGGGGTCATCACCTCGTAGCTCACGCGCTCGACCCGCAGCTCGGGCCGCGTGAAGCACGCCAGCGGTCCGCGCACGCGCAGCCGCAGCGTCTCGCTCACCTTGCGTCTGTCCATTCGATCCTCCGCTCTCCCCCTCCGACCCGACACCAACTCCCCCTCGACGCGCTCACACGATCAGGGCCCCGACGTCTGCGATGCCTTCTGCCAGCGCATCGAGACAGAGCCCATAGCGGCGAACGTATGCCCCCGCGAAGCTCATTGGAAGCGCCGAAATCACATCGTCGATGCGTTCAAGCCGCCCCGCCGCGACGAGCGCATCGTGCGCGCGTCGAGGCACCGAGACGGTGTACCGCTGCAACCGCCGCAGGAGCGGTCGCTCGATCCCGCCGTCGCTTGCGGCCTGCGCGCGCGCCTGATCCAGCAGGGTCTCGCCCGGTCCCCACGGAACGACCACCGGCGCGGCCCAGTCCTCGTCGATCATCTTGAAGCTCTCGGCGGTCTTCTCGAAGTTAAGCCGGGCACGCGAGGCCTGCAAGGCGAGCTTGTCAGCGTCGACCTGCACGCGGTGATAGAAGTGCTCGAAGTACCGTCGCTGTGACGGTGGTGCGAGCACGTCGTCATCCGGGAAAGCGTCGAGCAGCGAGCGGGCCACCACGAGACCGTCGCGCAGCACACCCGGCGGGGGCTTCGTCGGCGCGACGAAGACGTGGACCACGCCGAGGCCATCGAGCCTCCCCTCGCGGTTGCAGCGCCCGGCCGCCTGCGCGAGCGATTCGAAGCCCGCGAGGGCGCGGTAGACCACGGCGAAGTCGAGGTCGACGCCCGCCTCGACGAGCTGCGTAGCGACGACGCGCACGCGCTCCCCCGCTCGCTTGCGGGTCTTGATGCTGGCGATGATTTCGCTGCGGTGCGCGGGGCACTGGAGCGCCGAGAGGTGCACCGTGGAGTCGTCGCCGAGCCCGGTGTCGAGGGCGTCGCAGAGCGCGCGAGCGTCGTCACGGCGGTGCACGATCGCGAGCACGTCGTCGTGGGTCGCGACCGCAGCGGCGAGGCCCTCCCAGGTCACGGGCGGAGCGCCGCGCGGCGGAGTGCGCACCTCGACCCGCCGGAGCTGGCGAAAGAGGGTCTCGGTGTCGGGCATGATCTCTCGCACCCCGACGAGCCCGCACGCGAGGCGCTTCGTCTTCGAGAGCGCGGGCTGCGTGGCGGTGCACGACACCACCGTCGCCCCGTAGCGATCGGTGAGCTCGGTGATCGCATCGAGGATAGTGGGGAGCAGCGCGGGCGGCAGCGTCTGCGCCTCGTCGAGCACGATCACCGAGCGCGCGAGGCGATGGAGCTTTCGACACGCGCCGGGACGTCGCGCGAAGAGGCTCTCGAAGAGCTGCACGGTGGTGGTCACGACGACGGGCGCGTCCCAGTTCTCGGTGGCGAGCTTGTTGCGGAAGGTCTCGCGCTCGGGGTCGAGCCCGGGGTGATGCTCGACGATGGCGTCCTCTCCGAAGCGCGCGAAGACCTCGCGGTACACCGCCGCGTTCTGCTCGAGGATCGCGGTGTACGGGACCGCCACGACGACCCGATCGAGGCCGTGCCTCGCGGCGTGTTCGAGCGCGAAGGCCATCGCGGCGAGGGTCTTTCCGCCTCCGGTGGGGACCGTGAGCGAGAAGCGTCCGGTGGGGAGACGGGCGGTCTTCACGCAGTGAGCGCGAACCTCAGCGCGGGCGGCGTTGACGCGAGACGGCGGCGCCTCGGCCTGCTTCGCGTCGAGGTGTTCGCGAAGCGCCGAGGCGAGCGCCGCGATCGTCACCGCCCGAGGACGGAGCCGCTCGCGCTCCGGCGCCATGAACGCCTCGGTGTCGAGGAAGTCCGCATCGCACAGCGCCGAGAAGAGCATGCGCGTCCAGAACTCGAAGCGACGCCACCCCTCCTCGGTCGTCGCCGCGCCGCGGAGAAGCGTGGGCGGCGCGGGCGAAGCGCTCGCGAGCAGCTCATCGGGCACGCCGCCGCCGCGCGCCTCGTCGAGCAGC
>JBPOHC010000858.1:0-8784 GCA_052035985.1 Myxococcota bacterium
GCCCACGTACAACCGCGCCTCGATGATGCCGCGCGTGCTCGGCAGCCTCGCGCAGCAGGACTTCGACCGCTGGGAGGCGATCGTCGTCGACGACTGCGGCACCGACGACACCGAGCGCGCCGTGGCCTCCTTCGGCGACGCCCGCGTGCGCTACCTCCGTCACGAGCGAAACCGCGGACCCTGCGCGGCGCGCAACACCGCGGCGGCCGTCGCGCGGGGGCGCTGGCTCCTCATGGTCGACAGCGATTTCGAACTGCTCCCCGGCGCGATGCGGGCGCTCGAAGCGCGCTGCCTCGCGGCCCCCGACGACGTGGGCAACGTCGCCACCGCGATGGCGTGGGACGACGGCCCCCTGACGCCCCTTCCATTCCCCGACCACGACCTGCTGCTCGAGTACCCCGCGTTCCTGAAGTGGGCCGCGACGCTGCGCATCACGGAGTATTTCAACTGCGTGCGCCGCGAGGTCTTCGACGTCATCCGCTACCCCGAGGGGCGCGCCTACGAGGCCGAGTTCAGCCTCGCGCTCGCCCACCGCTTTCGCTTCATGCTCTCGCTCGAGCCCGCCTGCCTCGCCCACACCGACGCAGCCGATCGCATCACGCGCGGACCGGCGCTCAAGCGCGCCCGGCGCCTCCTGCGCGACGCGCCCGACTGGTCGCGCAGCGTGGCGGGCATCATCCGAGAGCACGGCGAGACGCTCCGCGCCGTGGCGCCCGAGTACCACGACCGATACCTCGTGCACCTCGCCAACCTGTGCCTGCTCGACGGCAACCGCCGCGGGGCCATCGAGGCCCTGAGCGGCGTGCGCGCGGTGACGCTCTGCCGACCTCGCACGCTCGCCCTCGCGGGCATCGGCTTCGTCGACAAGCACCTCCTCGCGCTCGCGCAGGGCATCCGCTCGGCGTGACGCCCGCGGCTGTCCCTCGTTGACAGCCTCGCGGGCGGGGTCCTACGGTCGCGCTCGATGGAATCCCGACAGGATCACGGGGCCAACGGGTGGCACCTCGCCGCGCTCGATCCGCCCGACGAGGCGCGCACGCGGGAGATCGCGCGGTTCATGCGCGCGCAGCACGAGCCCCCCGAGGCGTACCCCCGCGCCCGCGACGCGTTCTTCCACTGGAAGCTCCGGTGGAACCACGTCCACCCGGGCTTCGCGAGCGCCATGATCGCGCGCGACTCAGACCGCATCGTGAGCCTCTGCACGGTCACCCCCAAGCGCTTCTGGGTCCACGGCGAGGAGCGCCTCTGGGGCGAGATCGGCGACACGTTCACCGACCCCGCGTACCAGCGCAAGGGCATGTTCAGCGCCCTCGTCAACGCCTCGCGCGAGCGCGCGCAGCGGGCGGGCTTCGAAGTCGTCTACGGACTGCCCAACGAGCAGTCGGGCCCGGCCTACACGGGCAAGCTCAACTTTCCCATCAAGGCCGACGCAGACCACGTCAACTGCACGTTGCCCTTGAGCTCCAGAGCGCTCGCGTCGCGCGCCCTCGCCGCGCACCACGCGAAGCCCTGGTACCGCGCCGCGAGCCTCGCGCTCGAGAACCCCATCGCCTCGTCGGCCTCGCGCGCCCTCGCGTGGACGCTCCTCACGCGCCCGATGCCCGTCGGCGTGACCGTGCGCGAGGAGGCCGCCTTCGGCGCCGAGTTCGATGATCTCTGGAGGTCGGTGCGCGGCGAGCTCGCGGTCGCGCAGGTCCGCGACGCGGCGTACCTCACGTGGCGCTTCCTCGAGAACCCCTTTCAGTTTCGGGTGTTCGTGGCGCGTCGAGGCGGCGCCGTGGCGGGCTACCTCGTGACGCTCGCGCAGCGCGACGACCACCTCGCCGACCTGCGGCGCCTCTTCGTCGTCGACTGGCTGTTCCACCCGAGCGAGGCCGACACCGTGGGGCGCGCGCTCCTGCACGCCGGGCTGCGCCCCGCGTTGGACGAGGGCATCGACCTGGTGACCGCCGAGGCCGCGCGCGTCGGTCCGCTGCGCCTGCCGTGGCGCTACTTCGGCTTCTTCGAGCGGCCCTGGTACAAGCCCGTGATCGTGCATCGCAACGAGGCCGGCGCTCGCGTGCTCGACGACCCCGCGCCGTGGCACTTCACCCTCGCAGACACCGACCCGTTCTGAGCGACGCCGGGCGGCGCATCACCGCGTCGATGACCGTGAGGTCTCCGTCGCGGTTGAACGTGTGCGTTGCGAGGAGGCGAGGATCCCACGAGGGGGTCATGCGTCCGCGCTCGACCTCGGCGTAGTCGTCGGGCGTGAGCCGCACGATCTCGTTGAACGAGACCGCGTAGCCGTAGCGCGTCGCGCAGTCTTGCGCGGGGCGATAGAGCTTGCCGGTGTGGGCGAACACCGCGCCCGCGGGCCGCGCTCGACCGGCGTCGGAGGTGATCGGGTTGCGGCGGTGAGGCGTCCACGGGCCGAAGGGGGTCGGGCCGTAGAAGAGGTGCAGCTCCTCGCTCGGCACGCGCGTGCCGTCGACCGCGATGTCGGCGAAGAGCCACCAGCGTCCGTCGATCTCGCGCAGCGTCGCGTCGGAGACGAAGCGGTCGGGGAGCATCACGTCGACGAGCTCCCACCCGCGAGGAAAGCGCCGCGCGCGGTACACCCCGACGCCGCCGTCGACGCTGCCCTCGGGGAGCATGAAGTCATCGCCCCCGTGGCGAAGCAGAAACGGATACGAAAGGTGGTGCGGTCGCTCGAGCACGCGCTCGACCTCGCCGTGGCTCCCGTCATCGCGGAGCTCGACGAGCGAGATGTGACCCTTGCCCGTCGCGAGAATCGCCTCTTCGAAGAAGATGTGACGCCTCCCCCCGCGCACCGACGGAAAAGGGTCGGCCCAGAAGCGGTCGCCCGGAGGGAGCAGGTAGCGAAACGGAGCGGCGCCCGACAGCGACTCCGAGCGCTGCCACGCGAGCACCCACTGGGTCGCGTACATGGCCCGGTCGACGCGCTCGTCGAGGTATCGCAGCCCGTGTCCCACGAGCAGCCGCGAGAGCTCGCCGTTCGTCGGTCCCGACGCGAGCGCCGCCGAGGGACGCGGCTCCAGCGCCTCTGGGTCCGTCGCTCCGAGCTTGTCGTCGTAGAGGGCGCGCAGCGCGTGGGCCACGAGCGCCGCGGTCTTCGCGAGAAACACTCCCTGCCCGCGTCGCACGGAGCGAACATCGGCCCTCGTCACCGCGCGCGCCACGACGCGCTCGGGGGACCCTTCACGCGCCGCCGCGAAGAGCTCGGTCGTCACCGTGCCCGCGCCCGAGAGAACTTCGTAGAGCCCCGCCGCCGACGGGTCGTCGAGCGTCCGCGGGCCGAAGCGCAACGACCAGACCCCGCCGCGCGCGCGAGCGACGAGCGACGGCGCAGGCGCGGCGCGGCCGAGGCGCAGGATCACGTCGAGTTCGTCGCTGTCGTCGGGCGCCCGCGGCGTCGCGCCGAGGAGGGGGCGGAGGTCTCGCGTCGCGCGGGCGTCGTCGGGGCGACCGAAGACGCGGTCGTCGAGCGCGCGAAAGCACTCGAAGAGGGCGCGATCGGGCGCTCGGGCGACGCGAGACAGCAGAGACGACGCGCGCGGCGCATCGGCGTCGAACGACACGAACGCGAGCGCGCATTCGGGCAGCGCGACGACGGCTTCGACGAGGCGGTAGATCCACCGCGGCGCCTCGGGCGCGTCGACGAAGAAGCCGACGCGGAGCGGTCGCCGAGCGGATGCGTCGGAGCTGGTCATGGGAGCGATCTCTCGCCGAGGAGCGAAGCGCGGTCAGACCTCGCGCGCCCAGCGGAGGGCGTCGCGGATGGTCTGATCGAGGTTGATCTTGCGCTCCCAGCCCGTGAGGCGAGAGAGCCGACGCGTGTCGGGGACGCGGCGCAGCATGTCTTCGAAGCCGCCCTCGGGGAAGGCCGCGGCGTAGGGCACCGCGTGGATCTTCGAGGTCGAGTTCGAGAGGGCGATCACGCGCTCGGCGAGGGCGTGGATGGTGATCTCCTCGTCGGAGCCGATGTTCACCACGCGGCCGACGGCGACGGGCGTGTCGACGAGCGCGAGCACCGCGCGCACGCAGTCGTCGACGTGGAGGAAGCACCGCGACTGGTGGCCCGTGCCGTGGACCTCGAGCGCGCTGCCGTTGAGGGCCGCGGCGCAGAAGCGCGGGAGCACCATGCCGTAGTCGGGGCACTGGCGCGGCCCCGTGACGTTGAAGAAGCGCGCCACGGTCACCGGCAGCTTGTGCTCGTGAAACCACGCGAGCGCGAGGAACTCGTCGAGCAGCTTGGCGCACGCGTAGCTCCAGCGGTGCAGCGAGCTGGCCCCGAGCACGCTGTCGTCGTCCTCGCTGAAGGGCACCTTGGCGTTCTTGCCGTAGACCTCGCTCGTCGACGCGAAGAACAGCGGCCGCGCGTGGGCCGCGCACGCGGCGAGCACGGTCTCCGAGCCCTCGACGTTCGTGCGGATCCCCGCGACGCGCTCGGACATGATCTTCCGCACGCCGACGGCCGCCGCGAGGTGCACGACGTGATCGGCTTCTGCGACGAGCGAGCGCACCAGGGCGCTGTCGACGACGGAGCCCTCGACGATGCGGAGCTCGGGGTGCGACGCCACCGCGGCGAGGTTCGACCGGCGGCCCGTCGAGAAGTCATCGAGCACCGCCACCGTGTCGCCGCGCGCAAGGAGCGCCTCGGCCATGTGACTCCCGATGAAGCCCGCTCCGCCCGTGATCAGATAACGCATGCTGCCTCTTATTCTCCAGTCGTGGCTCAGGTGTCCAGCACGTACGTGCGCGGCTCAGGCTCGCTTGCGCGCCTCGAGCGCCCGCTCGATCCCGCGGAGAAAGCGCTCCGCCACCGCGTCGGCCGAGTAGCGCAACGCCCGCTCCGTCGACCGCTTCGAAAGCTCCGCGCGCCTCGCAGGGTCCTCGATGAGCGAGATCATCGCTTCCGCGAAGCGCTCGGGGTCGCGCACCGGCGAGTAGACCGCCGCGTCGCCGCCCGTCTCGGTGTTCTCGGGGATGTCCGAGCACAGGCTCGGCACGCCCATCGCCATCGCCTCGATGAGCGACACGGGCATCCCCTCCATGTACGACGGCAGCACGAAGAGGTCGGCGGCCTTGAGCACCGACACCGCGTCGCGCCTTCCTACAAGCGAAACGGGCGCGCCGAGCGCGTCGATCTGCGACTGGATGTTCCCCCGCTCGGCCCCTTCGCCCGCGATGACCATGCGCACCGGGTGACGCTTCGACGCGATCGACACGGCCTTCACCGCCTCGGGCAGCGCCTTGAGCGGAATGAGCCTCGCGAGGGTCACCACCGCGAACTCGTCGGGCGCGAAACCGAGCGCCGCGCGGGCCTCCTCGCGCGATGGCCCCTTCGCGGGATCGAACGCGCGCAGGTCGACGGTGTTGGCGATGACCTCCATGCGCTCGTGAGGAACGTCGAAGCCTTCGGTGTAGGCCCTCGCGGCCTTGGCCGACACGGCGAAGAAGTGCGTCGCGAGGCGCGAGGTGAGCCCGTCGCTGATTCGAAACGCGTGGTAGCGCACGGGGTCGAGCGCGAGCACGTGGCGGTTCTCGGGGGCCCACGCCGACGTCTGGATCGTCGTGACCGAAGGCGTCCCCGCGACGGCCGCCGCGGCGCGACCGAGGATGTCCGCGTAGGTGAGCTGCGTATGAACGACGTCGACCTCGCGGGCCATGCGCACGGTCGCGCCGAACGCGCGCGCGCGACCGACGGCCATCTCGGCGCGGCGTACGTGCTTGCGCACCTGCTCTTCGAAGCCGTTGCCGGGGAAGAACGTCACCAGATGGTTCTCGACCCCCAGGGCTTCCAGGGGCCCGAAGAGGTTCGCGAGGTGTCGCTCGGCCCCTGACGGGTCGAGGGAGTTGATGACGTGGAGGATTCGCATCGGCCCTTCGAGGTGTTGGTTCGTGGCGCGCGGACGGCGCGGCGTTCACGCGGGCGGCGCGATGCTCACACGTCTGCGCGGTCGCTCCAAGACGCTTCTGTAGCGAACGCCGCGCGAACCGTGGTAGGGCCCTGCGCCGCGATGGTAACGGCGACGATGCGCGTGGGCGTGACGGGCTCGAGCGGGCTCCTCGGCGAAGCGCTCTGCGAAGCGCTCGAACGCGCGGGACACGAGGTGCGAGGGCTCGACCTGCGCGCGCCCGAGGGCAGCGACCGTCACGGAGACATCCGAGACCTCGCGCGCGTGATCCGCTGGGCCGAGGGCTGCGACGGCGTGGTGCACCTGGCCGCGGTGTCGCGCGTGGTCGACGCCGAGCGAGACCCCGAGCGCTGCGAGTCGACCAACGTGACGGGCACCGCCAACGTGGCCTCCGCCGCGGCGTCCGCGGGCGCGTGGACGCTCTTCGCTTCGAGCCGCGAGGTCTACGGCGAGCCCGCGCGATTGCCCGTCTACGAAGACGATCCCGTCGCGCCGCTCAACCGCTACGGTCGCAGCAAGGCCGAGGGCGAGCGCATCATCGCCGACCTCCGCGCGAAGGGAGCGCGCGCCGCCGTGCTCCGCTTCGCGAACGTGTACGGCTCGACGCACGACCACCCCGACCGCGTGGTTCCCGCGTTCTGCCGCAACGCCGCGAAGGGCAACAAGCTCCGCGTCGACGGCGCGATGCACACCTTCGACTTCACGCACCTCGACGACACGGTGGGCTGCATCGTGAAGGTCATCGACGCGCTGGCCTCGGGCGCGCGCGATCTGCCGACGATCCACGTGGCCTCGGGGCGTCCGACGACGCTCGGACAGCTCGCGGTGATGGCCTCCGCGGCGGGCGGATGGCGCTCTGAGATCGTCGAGGCGCCCTCGCGTGACTTCGACGTCTCGCGCTTCTGCGGCGACCCTTCGCGCGCGTTCGAAGTGCTCGGCTGGCGCTCGGAGAGCACGGTTGAAGACGGCGTCGCGGAGCTCGTTCGCGCGTTCTCTCGCGGGCAGTGATCGAAACGGGACGGTGCGGTTGACGGGCGCGCGTCGGTGAGGCATCACCGCGGGCGAGCGCAAGCTGAGGCTCAACCTCACGTTCAAACCACACGTCGGCAAAGTGCGCGGTTCGAGTCCCGCCGCGGCCATTCATACGGCCGTGTAGCCCAACGGAAGAGGCACCGCGGTGGCATCAAATTGAGGCTATCGCTCGAGACTCAGCATTGCCGTCGGAGGTCACATCGCTCACCCCGTCGCGAACACGCCAGATGCCGGTTCAAGTCCGGCCCTCCCAGCTCTGGTGGGAGGTCGTCCAACGGCAGGACGGGCGCCTTCAAGAATGACGACGGGGTTTCAAACGTGGTGATCACCGCAAGTGGCGGCTCATGCGGGTCGGGGAAGGCTACTCCCCGGCCCGCGCTAATTTAGGGCCCGAGAGAGAGAGCACTTCCCAGGGGGTTCGGGGGACGTGCGAGTCCGTGACGAAGGTCACGGCCGAGCGTGAGTCCCCCGATCTACCGATTGTAATTACTGCTCTCGAGCAGGATCACGTTGGTCTTGCTGCGCGACTCGCCCACGGAGGTGACGTACACCGCGGGGCGGTCTTGAACGGGGCACACCTTCTCGCACGCGCCGCAGCCGATGCAGAGCTTCGGGTCGACGTGGGGACGCTGCACGTGCACGGGGTGACCGTTGCGATCGGGGACGTCGTTCTCCTCGACCCAGATGGCCTTCGGCGACGTCGGGCAGAACTCCTCGCAGACGATGCACGGTGTGGCCATGGCCCACGGGAGGCAGCGGCCGTGGTCGTAGAAGGCCGTGCCGATCTTGATGGGCTCGATGTGGCGGATCGCGCTGCCGAGCTTCTGCTCCTCGTTGATCTTCTGGATCGCGCCCGTGGGGCACACCTGACCGCAGAGCACGCACGTGGGCTCGCAGTAGCCGATGCGCGGGATGAGGATGGGCGTCCAGAGCCCCTCGATCCCGCTCTCGAAGAGGGCAGGGTGGAGGGCGTTGTTGGGGCACACCTTCATGCACTCCGCGCAGCGGATGCAGCGCTCGAGAAAGTCTCGCTCGGCGACGGAGCCCGGCGGTCGAATGAGCCGGTCGTAGTAGTTGCTGTCGATCGTGTCGGAGGCGCGCGTGAGGGGGAGCACTGCGGCGCCCGCGGCGGCCGAGACGAGGGTCTTCCTGCGGTCCATCCCGGCCTGCGTGAGCGTGGTGCTCTTGCGGTTCGGGAGCCACCGGAACTTGATGACATCCTCGGGGCACGAGGTCTCGCAGTTGAGGCACATGTGGCACTCGTCCTGGCGCCACTTCACCCCGCCCTGGGGGCTATCTGCGCCCTGGCAATCGACGAGGCAGAGGTTGCAGTCGGTGCACTTGGAGTGGTCCTTCTCCATGCCGACGAGCGCGTGCCGCGCGATGAGCCCGAGCGTGGCGCCGAGGGGGCAGAGCACCCTGCACCAGAACCTCGGAATCCAGCGGTTCGCGAGGAGCACCGCGAAGAGCAGCGCACCGATGACCCACGTCTGGTGAAAGAAGTACTGCTTGGGCTGGAGCACCGTCGCGACGAGCGCATCGCGCGTGGCGTCGGTCGCGGTCTGGAGCACATGCACGTTGCTCTGCGCGACGCCGTCGAGGCCGCGGCCCGTGATGTAGTTCACTGCGGGGAGCACCGCGAGACCGATGGCCCTGACCGAGATGCAGATCGGATCGAAGAGCCCTCCGATCGCGCTGCCGCAAACGGCCGCCACGAGGAACGCGCCGAGCAGGTAGTACTTCGCGTTCTGATACCCGTGGGTCATGTTCGCGCGTACGCGACGCGCGCCCGTGGTGGCTCCCTTGGGGTTGGGCACGAGCCACGCGAAGA
>JBPOHC010000851.1:0-2094 GCA_052035985.1 Myxococcota bacterium
TTCGCGAGCATTGCGCTGGTCCTCTTCGCCGCGCGATCGGTCCCGATTTCGAGCGCGTCTCACTCCGTTGTGAGCACCGTGTCGCCGTCGACCGAGACCGCACCCGCGACCGCTCCCGCACCGGCGATCGACCCGGCGTTGCGTGTCTGGGAGCTGCGTTGGCTCGCGTCCGCGACCGGGAGGCCCGTCACCGATCCGCTCGACGGCACCTCGTACCAGCCCTCGGCGATCGAGGACTTCTATTCGCCGACGAGCGGATTCAGCGCGGCCCAGAACGTGACGCCGGCGACGATCGCGAGACGCTGGCAGGAGCGTCAGGCCTTCAACGTGTTCACGATTCGAATGGAGACGTTGGGACGACCGACACCGCTCGCCACGAGAATGCCGTCGGTGTGCGCCGCGACCGAAGGAGGCCCCGTGCTCCAGCTCGCGCTCGACGCCGACGAGCAAGGGTCCTCCGTGGTGGGAGGACGCGCTCGAAGCACGTGCACGCATGTGACGGGTCCGTATCTGCTCTGGGTGCGCTCCTCCGGAGACGGCTGGCGCATCTGCAACGAGTCATGGCAGGGCGAGGCGCTCTGCAGGTCGTGTCGTCTGGGCTGTGTTTCAGGGCGATAGCGCGTGGGCTACGGCCCCGCCGCGACGGCGCGCAGGTCGGCTGCGTACTCCGGGCGCACCGTACGCTCACCCCTTCGCGGAGCCACAGAGGCGCTTCACGTCGCAGCCCGCGCACTGCGGCCCCGGCGTGGCGTCGAAGCATCGGAGCCGCACGCGCTTGGCCAGCCCGTTCATCTCGGCCCTCGCGGCGTCGACCGCGCGCTTCGAGGTGTCGACCTTCATCCGCGCGCGCTTCGCGTCGCCGCCGAGGTCGTGCAGGTACGCGGCCTGAACGTCGATCCCTTCGCCGCGCGCCGCGGCGGTGTACACCTGAAGCTGGAGCGCGAGCGTGTCGTCGCCGTCGACCGTGCGGGTCTTGTAGTCGACGATGGCCATCGCGCCGGTGACGCCTCCCTCGCGGTCGAGGATCACGTCGGCGCGGCCCGCCACCGTCGCGTCGTCAAGGTGCAGTTCGAAGGCGCGCTCGGTCTCCCACACGCGTGAGAGGTCGCCGCTGAAGTCGCGTAGATAGGTCGAGACGAGGGACCGCGCGCGCGCCTCCATCGTGGTGAACGCCGCGCGGTCGGCGAAGGGCAGGTAGAACTCGCGCGCCACGATGGCGTCGAGCTCCGCGGTCGAGGGCGCCGCGCCGAGCTCGCTGTGATGCTCCGCGACGCGGCGGAGAATGTGGTGAACGGCCTTGCCGTAGCCCATCTCCTTCGCGGCGGAGGGCATGAACCCGAGGCTCTGCCGCAAGCGATACTGCTGCGGGCACACGCGGTAGAGCGCGAGCTCGGAGAACGAGAACGTGGGCTTGTCGGCCTCGCCCGCGGCGCGAGGAACGGGGCCGGCGGGCAACGACAGCGGGTCGTCGCTGACGGCGAACGCGCCCATGACCTCGAGGAGGTACGGCGACGGCGCCGCGCGGTTCTTGATGCGCGCGAAGGTCGAGAGGTAGAGGTGATCGCGAGCGCGGGTCATCGCGACGTAGAAGAGCCGCCGCTCGTCGGCGTCGCTCCCCTCGTAGCGCTCCGCGGGGAACTCTTCGCGACCGATGAGCCAGTCGCCCTTGCGGCCCGACTGCCTCGTGGGAAAGCGCTGCGCCGCGAGGCACGGCACGAAGACCACGGGCCATTCGAGCCCCTTGCTCGCGTGGATCGTCGTCACGGTCACCGCGTCGACGTCGTGATCGGGCTCTCCGCCGAACTCTTCGTAGTGCTTGCGGGCGTAGTACGAGAGGTAGTTCGCGAGCGAGCGCAGGTACCACGTGCCGCCGTGGCTCCCTCCGCGGTATCGCTCTGGGCCGGTGGGCGCGACGCGGTGGGCGCGACGGTGTACGCTCTCGAAGTCCGCGAGCAGGGCGCTGAAGCGCGCGAGGGCTCCGAGGCGGGTGACGGTGCGGGCGTCGGCGAGATCCCATCGGGCGACGCCGAGCGCCGCGAGCACCTCGTGAAAGACCCCGAGGAGGTTCGCGTCGCGCTCCTTCGGCAGCCCGAT
>JBPOHC010000367.1:0-5224 GCA_052035985.1 Myxococcota bacterium
CCACGTCACGGCTCGCGTCGATGTCGACATAGAGGTAACCGACGAGCAGCCCTGCTTCGTCGCGGATCATCGGAGGCCCGGGCGCGATCCGCACGTCGGCGATCGCGCCGAGCTCGATCTGGCGCACCGCCTCGGACGCGGTGGTCCCGTCGGCCGCGCCGCCCATCGGTGCGTCGGCCGACGTCGGCCCCGAGGGCGGCAGGGGCACCAGCACCTCGCGGATTCGCTGCAAGCTCGATCGAAAATCCTCGGCGTAGCGGACGTTGACCGAGAAGCGGTTGCGCCCCTCGACGGTGGTGGTGACGGCCGCACCGCCGAGCGCGCTCTCGATGACATCGTTGACGTCCTCGATCTGGAGGCCGTAGCGCGCCAGGGCGTCTCGGTCGGGCACGACGTCGATATACAGGCCGCCGACCGCGCGCTCGAAGAGCACGCTGCGCGTGCCGGACACGCCGTGCACCACGCGCTCGAGGGTCGTGCCGACGCGTTCGATCTGGGCGAGGTCGGTGCCGTACACCTTGATCCCGATGGGCGTGCGGATGCCAGTGGTGAGCATGTCGACGCGGTTGCGGATCGGTTGCGTGAACGCGTTGGTCCACCCGGGCATCTGCATCCGCGCGTTCATTTCCGCCGCGAGGTCCTCGCGGCTCATCGGCACGAACTCGGGCCAGATTCGCTCGAGGACTGGTCTGAGGAACGCGGGTGTTCGCCCGACGTACCAGCGCCGCACGTAGGTGGTCCGCCACGCGGCGCGCGGCTTCAAGCGCACCACGGTCTCGACCATCGACATGGGCGCCGGGTCCGTAGGCGTCTCGGCGCGTCCCACCTTGCCGAGCACGCTCTCGACCTCGGGGAAGCTCCGCAGGATCGCGTCCTGGCGCTGGAGCTGGTTCTTGGCTTCCTCGATGGAGATGTTGGGCAGCGTCGTGGGCATGAAGAGCAGGTCGCCCTCGTCGAGCGGCGGCATGAACTCCGAGCCCAGCTTCGCGGCGATGGGGAGCGCCGAGAGCACCGCCATCAGCCCGATGAGCACCGTGGTCTTGGGGTTGCGCAGCGCCACGTGCACGAACGGCTCGTAGAACCACCGGATCGCGCGAGAGACCGGGTGGCGCGCCTCCGGGTAGGTCTTGCCTCGAATGAGAAAGTCGCGAAGGGCCGGGGCCACGGTGACCGACAGGATCGCCGCCGAGAGCATCACGAAGGTCTTCGTGTACGCCAGAGGGCGGAAGAGCCTGCCCGCCTGCCCCGTGAGCCCGAACACGGGCACGAAGGAGACGGCGATGATCAGGAGAGAGAAGAAGATCGCTGGGGTGACCTCGCGCGCCGCCTCCGCCAGCAGCCGCTCGCGCTCGGCCTCGGACAGGTTCTCGGGGGCGTGCTCGAGCTTCTTGTGCGCCGCCTCGACCATCACGATCTCGGCGTCGACGGTGGCGCCGATCGCAATGGCGATGCCGCCGAGCGACATGATCGTCGCCGGGATGCCGAGGAGGTACATCGGGATGAACGCGGCGAGCACCGCCAGGGGGATCGAGACGATCGGCAAGAGCGCGCTGCGCAGGTGCAACAAGAAGAGGATGATGACCACCGAGACGACGATCATCTCCTCGCGGAGCGCGTGAGCGAGCGTGTCGATGGCCCGCTCGATCAGCCCCGCGCGGCTGTAGACGGTGACGACCTCGACCCCGGGCGGCAGCGACGGGCGCAGCTCGTCGAGTTTGCGCTCCACGCCGCGGATCACGTCGAGCGCGTTCTCGCCGTAACGCATCACGATGATGCCCGAGACGGCCTCACCCTGGCCGTCGAGTTCGGCGGCCCCTCGCCGAATGTCGCCTCCGACGCGCACGGAGCCCACGTCGCGGACGAGCACCGGCGTCCCCGAGCGGCTCGCGCGGATGACCACGGACTCGAGGTCCCTCGCGTTGCGCACGTACCCGCGACCGCGGACGAAGTACTCGCGCTGCGACAGCTCGACGACACGGCCGCCCACGTCGGCGTTCGAACGTCGCACCGCGCGCGCCACGTCGGCGATTCCAAGGCCGTATCCGCGCAGGCGGTTGGGGTCGACCGTGATCTGGTATTGCTGCTCGTAGCCGCCGACCGATGCGACCTCCGCCACGCCTGGCACGCTGTTCAGCGCGTATCGCAGCGAGAAGTCCTGGAACGTGCGCAGCTCGCCGAGGTCGTGCCGCCCCGTGCGATCGACGAGGGCGTACTGGTAGACCCACCCGATGCCGGTCGCGTCGGGTCCCATGCGCGTCTGCGCCTCGGGCGGCAGGCGGTTGCGCACGGTGTTGAGGTATTCGAGCACGCGCGAGCGCGCCCAGTAGATGTCCGTGCCCTCTTCGAAGACCACGTACACGAAGCTCATCCCGAACATCGTCTGGCCGCGGACGTCGACGACGTGGGGCGCGCCGAGCAGGGCCGTCACCAGGGGGTAGGTGATCTGGTCCTCGACGAGCGTGGGCGAACGTCCCATCCATTCGGTGAAGACGATCACCTGCGGGTCCGAGAGGTGGGGGATCGCGTCGAGCCTCACGTTTCGCACGGCCGACACGCCGCCGAGCGCGAGCGCGAGGGCGAAGAAGAGCATCAGCGCCCGGTTCTTCGCGGAGAAGTCGATCAGCCGCCCGATCACGGGTTCACCCCCGCGTCCGGCGTTGCCGCGGGCACCGCGGAGAGCGACGCCTGCAAGCGGCTCTCGGAGTCGATCATGAAGTTGCCGCGCACGACGACGCGCTCGCCCTCACGCAGCCCGCCGGTCACTTCGAACAGGTCTCCGATCAGCGCGCCGACGCGGATCGAGCGCGGCTCGAAGCGCCCGCCGCCCCGGTCGACGTAGGCGTACTGCTGCCTGCCCGTGTCGATCACCGCGTCGCGCGGCACGACGAGCGCCGTCGACCCGGGCAGGTCGAAGGTGACGTCGCCATACTGCCCTGGTCGAAACGCCATGTTGGGGTTCGGCGCATCGAGACGTACGCGAGCCGTACGCGTCGACTCGGAGATGTCGGGTTCGACCAGCACGACGCGCGCGCTCGTCGGTTCGCCGGGTCTGGCGGGTGTCGTGAAGCGGGCCACGGCGCCAGCCCGCACGCGCGGCAGATCGCGCTCATACACGCTCGCGACGATCCAGACGCGCGAGAGGTCGGCGATCTCGTAGAGCGTCATTTCGGGCGTCGCGTACGCGCCGAGCACGCCAGCGAAGCGGGTGATGTACCCGGCGGCTGGCGCGCGCAGAGGTACGGAGCGCATCGGCACGCCCGCGCGAATTACGGCGTCGATGTCGGACGCGTCGACCCCCAGGAGCTCCAGGGCTCGCCGCGCCGCGCTCTCGACCTCGGCCGAGCGAGCGCTGCTCGCGAGCGCGTCACGTCCCTGCGCCGCGGGGTGCGCCGTGTCAGCGCCGGGCGGACCCGCCGTGGCCCACCCGCGCGCGATGAGCAGCTCCTGCTGGGCCTGATAGATCTGCGGGCTGTAGACCCAGGCCAGCGGTTGGCCGCGCGTCACGCGCACGCCAGTCTCGCGCACCGCGACGCGTTCGACGTACCCTGGGGCGCGCACGTGCACCTGCGCGATCGCGTTCTCTGGCGCCGCGATCACGCCCGGCACCCGGAGCTGCTGACCGAGGTCGCGCCGAAGAACGGGCGCGGTCGTCACGCCGACCAATTGCTGGCGATCGAGCGCCAGCGTAACTGGCACGACGTTGGGGAGCGCGCCTGCATCCTCGTGCCCGATCGCCCCTGCGTCGCCTCCCATGACGCTCGGCGGCTGCGTCGGGACTTCGCTCTGAGCTTGCGTTATCGCGCTTGCGGGCTGCTGTCGCTCGACCGGAATCGGCACCAGGGTCATGTGGCAGATCGGGCACTCGCCCGGGTCCGGCGAGCGAATCTGTGGGTGCATCGCGCAGTAGTAGCGATCCGGCTGGGCGCCGCGGTGCTCGTGCGACGGCGGGCCCCAGAACGTCCAGACCGAATACGCGGCGAGTGAGGTCACCGCGAGGAGGAGGAGCCAGCGGACGATCGCCATCGCGCGCATCCGTCGGTGAGACGTCGGCGGCGGCGGAGGCGTCGAGGCGCCGCCAGCGCGGTAGCCGCCACCGGGGTGTGATGTGGTGTCTTCCCGTGAGGTGGGCTCGCTCATCGCGCGGCCTCCGATTCATTGTGGGTAGGGGTGCGCGGGAGGCGCTCGCCGACAGCGCGCTCGAGGTCGGCGGCTGCGTGCGCGAGATTGGACGTGACCTCGGCCTCCTCCATCGCGACGTCGAGCAGCGTGCGCGAGGCGTCGAGCCAGTCGAGCAGCGTGGCGCCGCCCGTGACGTATGCGCTGCGGATCGCGTCCAGCGAGCGCTCCGCTGCAGGGCGCGATTGCGCCCGGAGGACGACGTGCTCGCGCTCCAGGGCACGAAGCCGCTCGAGGGCGATCCCGACCTCGCTGCGGACGTCGACCGCCGCTTCGCGCGCGGATGCGGCCTCGGCGGCCTCGTTCTCGCGCGCCTCGCCCGCACGCTCGCCCGGACCGCTCCAGAGCCAGGGAATGGTCATCGCGACGGACGCGCCGAGACCTGGACGCATCTGCGGGTCCTGCCAGTAGCCCAGCGCCGTGGAGAACTGCGGCCACCGCGACTCTGCGCGTGCCGCCTCGCTCCGCGCCTGCGCCGCCCCGACCCGAGCGCGAGCCCGCGCGAGCATCCCGTTGGCGCGCGTCGAACGCGCCAGAAGCTCCTGCTCCGGGAGATCCACCGTGTATGGATCGAGGTCCGTCGGTGGCCCGATCGGCGCGCGGTGGGGGCGCAGGAGCAGTGCGTTGAGGGCGGCGCGAGCCCGCGCGATCTCGCCGTCGATCCGCGCGATGCGGCGTCGAGTCTGAGCCTGTTCGGTCTCGACCCGAGCCACGTCGCGTAGCGCCGCACCTCCTGCCGCCAGGCGTCGCCGGGTCGCGTCGAGCATCTCGGCGAGCAGCGCGAGGTGTTCCGTGTGCACGCGGTGATCGAGGGCGCCGTGCGCGTAGTCGGCGTACGCCTGCGCGGCGCGCCACGCGACCTCCTGCTCTCGCGCGGCGAGCTCGGCGGCCATCGCGCGCGCCTCCTCCACCATCGCGCGCGAGCGCGCATCGAGCGAGCCCGGCGCAGGGAACATCTGCCGGACCTGCACCATGTACATGCTCGCCTCACCGAGCGCATAGCACTACTGCGTCAGGTTGACTTGCGGCCCCATCGAGAGCTCCAGTC
>JBPOHC010000657.1:0-3208 GCA_052035985.1 Myxococcota bacterium
CAAGCAGCTCATGTCCGCGCGCGTGGGTGACACGGTCGAGGGGGCGACGCCGGGGGGCGCGCGCCCCTTCGTAGTACTCGAGGTCGCCCTCCTGCAGCGTCACACCGACGCGGCGCTCTCGGGGAACTTCGACAACTTCGCGCGCGCCGACCTGAGGCTCGACGCCAAGGGTCAGCCCGCGCTTCGCATCGACGACCTGCGCGCGTGGGTGAAGGGCATCCGCGAGCGCATCTCCGAGGGCATCGAGGCGCGCAGCCTGACCGAGCCTGTCGTCGACGTGCCTCCGGAGGAGGAGACCCTCCAAGAGGACAGCCGGTCTTCGCTCAGCGATCGATTCTTCATGGATCCCCTCGAGGCCCAGGAGGAGATCATGCGCTTCTCCACGAGCGGATTCTTGCTCGTCGAGGGGGTCGCGGGGTCGGGCAAGACGAGCGTCGCGCTCGGTCGATCGGCCTTCCTCTGCATGGGCGACGCGGACGAGGGCTCCGCGGCGCGCTTTCGCCCCGAGTCGGGCATCGGCTTCGTGCTGAGCGACCAGCTGGTGAGCTATCTATCGGGGCTCCTGCGAGGCAACCTCAACCTCGAGAAGATGCCCGTTCAGTCGTACTTCTCACTGCGTCAGGGGCTGCTCGGCGTCCGCAACCTCCTCACACGAGGCGTGCGACGCGTCGACGCGGAGAGCGGCGCGCAGGACCCCGTCGTGGGCAGCGCGGCGTGGGCAGCGGCCGTCGAAGAGCTCATCGCCGCACGGATCCTCGCCGAGATCCAGCGTACGCTCCCGACGGAGCCCTCGGCGCTGCTTCCGTCCTCGACGGTGCCGCTGTTTCACTGGGAGGCGATCACGCGCTATCGCCCCTGGAATGCCAAGGAGGAGACCACCCCTGCGCAGGACCTCTGGGAGAAGTTCTGCAAGGACTTCCCCCACGCGTTCGGGGTGCGCGCGTCGCGCGACCTGCCGACGCTCGATGGCACGCTCGAGCGCCTCGAGGCGCTTCGCGCGAGCTTCTCCGAGCGCCTCGAGGTGCTTCCGCCGTGGAACTCGCCGAAGTGGCGCGAAGAGCGCCGGAAGGTCAGCAACGCCATCCGCGCGATCGTCGAGGGTGCGTTCGCGTACACCGCACGGTACTTCGAAGTGTTCGCGGACCCGGGCTTCGAGGCCTGCCTCGACCGCCACCTCGCCGCGAGCGCGAGCGCCCTCGATCGGAGCGCGGTCGCTGAGGCGACCAGGGCCGCGAGGGCGAGGGCGACGGCGAAGGCGCTCTCGAACGCGGACATCGACGCGTTGCTCCTCGCCGCCCACCACGCCGCCGCGGGATACACGGGTCGCGAAGGCGCTCTGCCCATCGCGAAGCTCGCGCAGCAGCCCTACCGCAGCCACGTCTTCATCGACGAAGTGCAGGATTTCAGCGAGGTGCAGGTGCGCCTCATGGCCGCCCAAGCGAACCCCGAGCATCACTCGGTGACGGCCGTCGGTGACTTCTCCCAGCGCCTCGCGAAGGGCGGCCTCGGCAGCGCCGAGGGCTCGGGCCTCGTTCGATCGGGGCAGTCGCTCTTTCTCGCATGGAACAAGCGTCAGAGCGCGCCCCTCAACGCCTTCGCGAGCGCGTTTCGACGAGCGGTTCAAGGCGATCATCGCCCCTGCACGGGCGAGCCGCCTGGGGCTCGAGACGAGCGTCCCTTCCTCCTCGGCGTGGGCGTTGATGCGACGCTGCAGGCGCTCCGCGATCGACTCCTCGAGACGCGCGAGCGCTTCTCTAACGCGAGCATCGCCGTGCTCTGTCCGAGCGTGCAGCGCGCAACCACGCTCGAGGCGTCGCTCCACGACGAGATGTGGGCGCTCAACATCCTCACGCGCGCGAGCCACTCACAGGTCGACGCGGCGAGGCTCTGCGAGCGCTTCTACGTCCACTTCACCACGCCTCTGCAGGCCAAGGGGCTCGAGTTCGATGCGGTCTTTGCGGTCGATATCGACGCCTACGACCTCGCAGATCCGACCCAGCAGGGCGCGCTGTACGTCACCCTGACGCGCGCCTGTCGACGGCTCGGCGTCGGCCTCCTCGATGCGCCGCGTGGCCCCCTCGCGGACCTGCTCGCCGCGCACGTCACGTCGGTCTCCCTGTGAGGAGTGAACGCCCAGGCCGCGCTGTTCGGCGCGCCCGGCGAGGTTCCTCCCCCCACGATCGCAGGCGCTCGTGCGCACCGCCCCTACCGCGAGGGCCCCGGCGTGCTCGCTGACGACGAAGCGTCAGAGCCCGACGAATCAACGTACCCGAGCGGCTCCAGACGCTTCCGCAGCTCTTCGTAGAGGGCTGAGTCGCCGTGGTTCTTCTTGAACGACGTGAGGAACTCGGCGAGCGCGCGTCGCGCCTCGGGCTTCGCGCCCGGCAGCTCGTCGAAGCGCGCGTCGAGGAGGTGCCCGATCCCCGTCTCCGCGCGGCGCATCACCTCGTCGAGGAGGATCTCGCCGCGGCGCGCACGCTCCTCGTTGGTCATCATCGGCTCACCAAGATGCGCAAACTCCAACGGGTATTTCTGCGCGTAGCCCTCGGTCGAAGCGTCGGGGAACCACAGCACCGTGCCGACCTTCTCCTCCTTCTTCGAAGCGTCGTTCGCCACTGCGCTCGCGACCGTGTCGAGCACCTGGCTCATGTTGTCGTCAGACATCCCGAAGCCGACGAAGAGCATGTGCCCCGTGATGAGCTGCGCCTGCACCACGCCCTTGAAGGCCGCGCGCCACTCGTGAAATTTCGCGTAGTCGCGCTCCGTGATCACGATGTCATCGGGGGTCGTGACGCTCCCGTGGAGCTTCAGGAGCCAACGGCTCTGCGGCTTGAGCGTGCTGTGAGGAATCACCGTGATCGCGCCACCGCCGGCGTTCTCTTTATGATTCGCGGCGTCTTCGAGCAGCGTGTCGTAGTTGAGCGTCACGAACGCGCGCACCGGCGACGACGCGAGCAGCGCGTGTCCCAGGGCGTGCCGCGGGGCCGTACAGACGGCCTTGATCTCGTCGCGAAACCTGCGCGCTCCGACGTACTGTTCGAGGCACTGCGCGAACGCCAGGAGGTTCTCCGTCGGCTCCGACGCGCGGAGACCGAGCCTTGCGGCCACGGCGTCGAGGAGGCCGCGCCAGTTGGGCAGTCCCGCGTTCATGCTCAGCCCGGCTCCGAGGAGCACCGACAGCTCACCCGCCGCGGCCCGCTCGGCGAGG
>JBPOHC010000895.1:0-10138 GCA_052035985.1 Myxococcota bacterium
TGGGGGGTGGGTCGAGGCCGCGCAGAGCGACAGCGGGCGGCGATGCCCTGCCTGTTCCGCGCGTTCGAGATTGAGGAACGGCCAACCGCAGAAAAACTTGAACGACTTGCGCTCAACCTCACATCGCGCCGCGTGAACCCCCAGCGCAGGCCGCGCGAGTTCGCAGCCGCGACGTGGCACAGCCACCGCCGCGACGTGAACTTCCACCGCCGCGACATGGCACTTCCACCGCCGCGACTTGGCACTTCCACCGCCGCGACACGGCTCTTTCGTCGCCGCGTGACGGCGCGTTCTCCGCCGCGATCCGGCGATGTGCCGCCGCGGCGACGACCTGGACCCGTCAGGGCGCGGTGGCCGCGACGCAACGACCGATCGGTTCGCTCATCGAGATCCCGAAGCCGTCGGTGTCGCAGGTGTAGCCCGCGGGGCAGTCGTGGAGGCCGTCGTTGCAGTTGATGAGGTCGCAGACGCCGTCGTTCGTGGCGGGGTCGGTGTCGAGCGGGTGTCGGCAGGCGTAGCCCGCGCGGCAATCCGCATCGCGAACGCATCGCGGCATGCACGGCGCGATGTGACCGTGCCGTTCGCCAGACTCGGGGACGCACAGCGACCCGTCGGGGCAGGTGACCTGACGCCAGACTTCAGGCCACGTCGCGGAGCCTTCGGGGAGCACGCACTGCGAGAAGCACTGTCCTCCGATGTAGCCCGTCGGGCGGTCGATGACCTCGGGCTGACAGTAGCCCTTGCACGCGAGCGTGGAGGTGTCGTCGCAGGGCGCGCCGTTGTCGCCACCCGTCGACGTGTGGGGCGGCGCGAAGCAGACGTTTTTCCACGGGTCGCACACCGCGCCGTCGCCGCAGTCTTCGTCGCGGACGCAGAAGGCCGTGCACCACGGCTGCGGCGAGCGATCGAGGCACGCGTAGGCCGCGCGACAGTCTGTGCGGGTGCTGCACGCGGGCATGCACTGTCGCGCGCGCGCGCCGACCGTCGCGCAGACTCCAGGCACACGTCCATCTGCGCAGTCGGAATCTCTCGTACACGTTCGCGTGCAGAGCCCCCGCGGGTACCCGACGGAGGTGCTACCTCCCCTCGCGGGGAGGCATCGGGCGCGGTTGGTCGCAGGGCACTGCGCGTCCGAGGTGCACGGGTCGAAGAGCAGCCCGCGCGGCCCGGCGTCGACGGGCGGAGTCTCGTCGAGCGCGGCGTCGTCGGGTGCGGGGGCCGCGTCGACGTCGCCCGTCATCGCATCGTCGGCGTCGAGCGAGGGCGCTGCGTCGGGCGAGCCCGCGGTGCTCACACAGGCGAGACAAAGTGAGAGGAGCCCAGCGACGCGCGCAACGCGCACCAGGGAACCAGAGCGGAGAGGGAGTGAGTGCATGGCGTGGTAGCTGGCACGACACGCGAAGGGGATCACGGATGTCAAGCGCGCGCCCGCTGCTGGAGGCGAGGCGTGCGGCTGCGCGGGTGAGGGCCAGGACGAAGGGCGAACTGCCCGACATCGATGTGCTACGCACCGATGCTTTGCCGCGATCTTGAACGCGCGGGGCCTCCTGTGGGAGCGTCGCGCGCCATGCACGTGATCGCAGGTGACATCGGAGGCACCAAGACCCTCCTCGCCGTGGCCGACGTCGACGGACCCTCCGTGAAGATCCTCACGGAGCGACGCTACGCGAGCGGCGCCTTCGCGAGCTTCGAAGACATCCTCCGGAGCTTCGTCGCGGAGGTCGGCGAGGTCTCGCTCCCGACGTGCCTCGGCGTCGCGGGGCCCGTGACCGACGGCGTGTGCAAGGTGACCAACCTCCCGTGGGTCGTCGACGCACGCGCCATCGAGGGCGTGACCCAGAAGGCCGCGCGGCTCCTCAACGACTTTCAGGCCACGGCGTACGGCATCACCAACGTCACCACCGAGGCGATCGTCACCATCCACGAAGGAGTCGAGGTTCCCAACGCGCCGCGCGCCGTTCTGGGCGCTGGAACGGGCCTCGGCGAAGCCATCGCGTACTGGTCGGGGACGCACTACGACGTGCTCGCCACCGAAGGCGGTCACACCGACCTCGCGCCGCGCAACGACGATGAGATCGCGCTGCTCCAGTGGCTCTTGAAGCGGCACGCGCGCGTGTCGTACGAGCGCGTGGTGTCGGGCGCGGGGCTCGTCGCGACCTACGAGTGTCTCCGCGAGCGGGGGGTAGCGACCGAGTCTCCCGCGGTGCGAGACGAGATGCTGCGCGACGACCCCGCGGCGGTGATCGGAACGCACGCGGTCGCGGGTGACGACGCGCTCTCGGGCCGGGCCTTCGACCTCTTCGCGGCCCTCTACGGCGCCGAAGCGGGGAACCTCGCGCTCAAGTGCCTCCCCCGGGGCGGGATCTACATCGCCGGAGGCATCGCGGCGAAGGTGCTCCCGAGGCTCTTGAAGAGCCCCTTCCTGGCGTCGCTGCACACCAAGGGGAGAATGTCAGACCTGCTCCGTTCGATGCCCGTGCGGGTGGTCACCGACGAGCGCGTTGGGCTCCTCGGGGCGGCCTCGTTCGCGGCGCGCATCGGGTAGCGACGGGGCGCTGCGATGGGGTGTACCCTCGCGCACCCAACGATGTTGACCTTCAGCACAGATCCGATCGTCGCCGAGCAGGAGATGCGGGCGGTGATCTACTACCTCACCGCCTTCGGCTTCGTCGACGGAGACTTCGACGCGAGCGAGCGAGGCTTCATCCGACGGTACGTACGTGAGCTCGTCGATGCGCGCGCGGCCACCGCCATGACGCTCTCGCCCGATCTCCGTGCGGCCGCCGTCGAGCGCTGGGCGAAGCACTTCGACGAGGTCATCGACGAGGTCGCCGCCGAGATCGCCTTCACCGCCACGGAGCCCGTCGCCGAAGGTGAAGCCAGCGGCGCGTTCATGATGACGCGCGTGAAGCTCCGCTGCTTCGAGCTCTTCAACCGCTTCGACGAGGCGAGCCGTCGGCGACTGCTCGAATCCGCCGAGGCGCTCATCATGGCCGACGGCGTGGCGCACCCCGCGGAGCTTCAGTTCCGCGATGAGGTGCACGCGCTCCTCGACGCGCCCATCACCCTCGACGACAGCGAGATCGAGCCCGTCACCTCGGGCATCGTCGAGATCGGCGCCACGGTGCGGCTCCCTGCGCCCGAGGGGGATCACGAGTTCCTCGCGAGCGGAGAGTCGCACTACCCCCGCGACCCCGAGGAGTTCGCGCGCCGCGCGGACCGCGACATCTTTCTCGCCAACAAGGTCATCGAGCGCCTCGGCGAGCTCCGCGCGAAGGGCGAGGGGAAGCTCGCGAACGCCCGCGATTTCAGCGCCTTCGACGGCGCGGAGCCCTTTCTCGACGGGCACGTCCACGTGTCGCCTCCGAAGCCCGGCGCCGAGACCGAGCTGCTCGTGATCGGTGACCTCCACGGCTGCTACTCGTGCCTCAAGGCCGCGCTCCTCCAGGCTGACTTCTTCGGCAAGGTCGAGCGCTACCATCAAGACCCGTCGCGCCATCCCGCAATGCGCCTGGTGCTCCTCGGCGACTACATCGACCGCGGACGCTTCAGCTACAACGGCGTGCTCCGCGCCGCGATGCAGCTCTTTCTCGTGGCGCCCGAGTACGTCCACCTCCTGCGCGGCAACCACGAGTACTACATCGAACTCAGGGGTCGCGTGATGGCCCCGGTGCGCCCCGCCGAGGCCATGACCTCGCTCGAAGACATCGCCCCCAAGGCCGTCTTCTCGACGTTCATGAAGCTCTTCGAAGCGCTCCCCAACACGCTCATCTTCGACCGGACGATGTTCGTGCACGGCGGCATCCCCCGCGAGCACACCCTCGCCGAAAAGTGGAAGGGACTCCAGTCCCTCAACGACCCCGAGATCCGCTTCGAGATGCTCTGGAGCGATCCGAGCGAGGCCGACGTGGTGCCCCACGACCTGCAGAAGTCGACGGCGCGCTTTCCCTTCGGCCGAAAGCAGTTTCACAGCTTCATGTCGCGCCTCGGGCTCAACACCATGGTGCGCGGCCACGAGCGCGTGATCGAGGGCTTCAGGCGCATCTACGACAGCCCCGACGCGCGCCTCCTCAGCCTCTTCTCCGCGGGCGGAAAGACCAACGCCGACCTTCCCCCGACGAGCAACTACCGCGACGTGACGCCGATGGCGCTCACCATTCGCCACCGCGACGGCGTGAGCCAGATCTCTCCCTTCGTCATCGAGTACGAGCGCTACAACGACCCGCGCTACAACCGCTTCTTCGCGGAGCACATCGCGGTCTGAGAGCCCTCACGGTCGCCGCCGCGTCGCGGGTATGATGCGCGGCGTGAAGCACCTCCCTTCGCTCGCCCTCGTCCTTGCCGCGCTCTGCGGCGCTTGCAGCGACACCACGACCGCGACCCCCTGCGAGCCCGCGTGCGGCGCGGGTGAGGTCTGCAACTTCGGCGTGTGCACCGTGCGCTGCAATCCCCCCTGCGCCTCGGGACAGCAGTGCATCGTGATGGGCGGAGCGACCACCTGCGTGGGCCTCGACGCGGGCGTTCGCGACGCTTCGAACGACCTCTCGACGGACAATCCCCCGAGCGACAATCCGTTGCCCACCGACAACCCGCCGCCCGTGGACAACCCGCCGCCGATCGACAACCCCGCGCCCGCAGACGTCACGCCGCCCTCCGACACGACCACGATGCCGGAGACCACGGTGCCCGTCGACGTGCCGCCGCCCGACATCACCGCGCCGATGGATACGGTGACTCCGACGGACACGCCGTCGATGGACACCGCTCCGCCGACCGACGTGCCGACGATGACCGACGCGACCGATGCCGCGCGCGACGCGACCGACGTCGTCGACGTGACCGACACCGGACCGATGGATGTGTACGTGCGTCCTCCGTGCGGCGGCGCTGGACAGCCCTGCTGCGGCATCGCGGGCAGCGAGACGGCGTGTCGTGACGGGCTCATCTGCAACGCCACCTCGCGCGGCACCTGCGTCGACGTGACGCGCTCACCGGGCGAGTGCGTGACCACCGCGGGATGCACCGCGGGGCGCGTGTGCGGCGGTCCCACGGGCTGCGGCGAGCGCTGGTGCTACTCGTGTCAGATGCCCGGCGCGCTGGCCTTCGACCTCGCGTGCAACCCCGACATGGGCGGCCGTGACTGCAACTCCGGCGTGTGTCAGCGGGGGCGCTGCACCACCGCGTGCTCCCTCGGCGCGGCGGGTGACGACCAGTGCTCGCGCGTCGCCGCGGGGGCGCGCTGCGCGGCGTTCTACTACGGCATCAACCTCAACGAGGCCGGCGCGCCGGGCCGCTGGATCACGCTCGGCTACTGCGCCCGCGGCTGCGTGCGCGCCACGGACTGCACCGACGGCCGCGTCTGCGTCGCGAGCGCGAACCTCATCGACGACCGCATCGACTTCGTCTGCCAGACGACCTCGCGCACGGGCGCCGCGGGCGCGCCCTGCACCGCCGGGAGCACCTGCCAGTCGGGCCTCTGCGTGAACCTCGGCACCTCGTCGGTGTGCATGGCGCCGTGTCAGGTCGACTCCGACTGCCCGCTCGCGCTCGCGTGCCGCGCGGTGTCGCTCTACCGCCCCGTGTCAGGCATCACGTACGAAGCGCGGGGATGCCTCCCGCGCTAACCCGACCGTCCCAGATCGGAGTGGTTGAAACACCTGTAGGAACCGGCGGCCGTAAGGACGCCGGGGGTTGCACCGAGATCGCTCCCCGGCGTCGTTACCGCCGCCCATCCCTTACGTTCATCGAGGCTCAACAAACCGGCGGCCTGAGGACGGCGGGGCGTCGCGCTGAGATCGCTCCCCGGCGTGGTTACCGCCGTTGGTCCTTCGAGGCGATCGCTCGCGTGAGGCGACAACTCGCGCGTCTGGCGCGTACGTCGCTCGCTCCGTGACAGTGGCGCTAACGATCCGCGACGATCGAGCGCCCGACGTGCATGCCCATCGCGTAGATCGAGAGCTGCGGAGGGACGCCGATCGAGGTCGGAAAGAGCGATCCGTCGGCGACGTAGAGGCCCGCGACGTGGTGGTGCCTCCCGCGGCTGTCGACGGCCGCCCGCGAGGGGTCATCCCCCATCGGCACGCTCCCCATCGGATGCACCGCGGTGAGGCTCAGCGACGACGCCTCGATGGGGACGTCTGCCAGCGCATCGACCTCGGAGACGGAGTGAAGAATGCGGACGCGATGCGTGGGAATGATCACCCGCTTCGCACCCGCGGCGAAGAGGAGCCTCGCGCAGTGCACCATGCCCTTCGCGAGCTGCGCGCGGTCGGCCGCGACGGGCTCGTAGCGCATCGAGACGCCGACCTCGCCGTCGGCTTCGACAACGCCGGGCGTCTGGTCGTGGAGCATCGCGGCGAGGACGGCCATGTGCGCGAAGCGACCCATGAGCTCGGCGTGGGCCTCGCCGTGACCGGGGAGCATCGTCGCGACGCCCATCGGGTGACCGAAGGCGGGGATGATCCAGAGCCGACGGTCGGAGCCCGCCTCGAAATCGAGGTGCTCGGAGCACTCGTAGGTCTGGGGAATCCCCTCCCACGCGCGCACTGGCTCTTCGAAGTCACCCGCCGCGATCACCGCGGGATGCATCCGAAGCGAGCGCCCCGTCTCGCCGCCAGGATCACGCAGTCCCGAGCGCAGGAGCAGCGCGGGCGTGCCCGTCGCAGAGGCCGACACGCAGACCTTCGCGGCCTCGATTTCGAAGCGCCCCACGACGCTCGGATCGGGTCCGTCGAGCGCGCCCACGGTGACGCCCTTCACGCGTCCGCCCGAGGCGTTCACGCGCAGCGCGTGGGCGTGGGTGAGCACGATCGCGCCCGCCGCCATGAGCCGCGGGAGCAGCACCTTCGTGACGTTGTTCTTCGCGTCGTAGGCGCAGCCGAGCTCGCAGAAGCCGCTGCCGAGACAGCCCGTGCGGTTGTGCTTCAAGCCGCCGCCGCGCCAGCCGAGCGCGTTGCATCCGTCGCGGAGGATCTTGTTGTGACGGTTCCACGCGCTCTCGGGGACGGCGCTCACCGAGAGGAGCGTCTCGACCTCGTCGTAGAGCGCGCTCCACGCCGAGAGCGGGAGGTGCTCGAGGCCGCGCGACGCGTGCCACTGTCGCAGTACCGCGTCGGGGATGCGCTTGCAGAGGTTGATGTTGTGCAGCGACGAGCCGCCCACCCCCTTGCCCTGATGCACGTGGATGCCGTGATCGCTCGTCATGCGCGCGCCCGACTGCCAGAGCAGCCGCGGGATCATCTCGTCTTCGCGCTGGCTCATCTGCGCGGGCGTCACGAACTCGCCCGACTCGATCACCACGACGCGCATCCCCGCTTCGGCCGCGACGGTGGCCGCGTGCGCGCCGCCCGGTCCGCTGCCGATCACGCAGAGGTCGCAGCGCAGCGTGCCCCCGCCCTTGAGCGCCCTCGCGTCGTAGATCACGTCGTCGCCTCGAATCCCGATGGAACCCCGTCGCCCCGATAGCGCGCGTACGCGTCGGGCCTCGCCTCGCGACCGACCCACGGCCCGCGGTAGTCGAGGCGCGACCAGCTCTCCTCCCGCTGGTAGTGACCGAGCATCGCGAGGTCTCGCACGGCGCGTCCGGCTTCAGCAGCAGGCGTTCCGACGAGCGCGTCGAGCACGCGAATCCGCTCTGCGCGAGGCAGCTCGGAGAAGCGCCTCCACCGCCCGAGGATCAGCGAGGGAGCCTGTTCGATCACGGTGAACGCGCCGTCGATCTGCATGCGGATGAAGCGCGGCTGCGTGGCGACGTAGCGGTCGACGCGCACGATCGCATCCTCGATCGAAGCGCGCGAGAGCGGCGGCGAGATCGCGACCTCGATCACGGCCCGCAGCGATGCCGCGACGCTCCGTCCGAGCGTGGTGACGCCGCGCGGACGATCGGGATAGCCCGTCGTGCGGATCAGTCCGACGGCCGCGACCGCGCCGATCGAGCCCAGCACGAAGCGTCGCCGCGAGGGGCTGCGCGTCCCGTCGTGCTCGTCGAGCCTGCGTCGCAGGGCGCGAGGGAGCCGCGCCCGCCACTCGGGTGACGCGGGGAGCGCGCCGGGCCTCCGAGGTGTGAGCCAGAAGAGCACCGGTCCCTTCAGCGCGCTCGCAGACGCGCGCAGACCCGCCATCGTCTTGCCCGAGTACTCCGCTTCGAGACCGACGTCGTCGCGCTTCAATCGCTCGCACTCGGCGAGTGATTCCTTCGTGGCGACGCCGTAGCCGCGGCCGAGCTGATCGCGGTGAACGCGGAGCTCGGGCAGCGTCACGTCGTCGGCGCCCAGAGCCGCGAGGAGCCGCTTCGCATGCGCGCGCACCGCAGCGTCGGGTGCGAACACGCGCTCGACCACGGCGACGCCGTGCACGGTGCAACGAATCCCCGCGAGCGCGAGGCCCACCATGAGCCCCGCGACGGTGCCCATCGAGCCGACGGGCGCGAAGACGTGCGCGGGCGCGGGACACAGCCCCGCTTCGATCTGCGACGCGAGCTCGATGGCGCCGAGCGCGACGCCCATTTCGCCTTCGACGCAGGTCGTCCCAGGAGGCACCACGGCGGCGTCTCCGATGCGCTTCGAGAGCAGCGCGCGCGGGTCGCGGAGGGCCATCGTCACGCGCGAGGCGCTGTAAACAAGCTCGACGGGCCCCGAGGCGACGTAGGCCAGGTTCTCGATGTGGTCGGGCTGCGGAGGCTCCCAGAAGAGGTGCGCGCGGAGCCTTCGATCGAGCTTCTTCGCGGCCGCGGTGAGCGCCACGAGGTTGCCCGATCCGATGGCGCCGACGGAGACCCACGACGGCGCGTCGCGCCACGGAGCCGACGCGAGCACGACGTCGAGCTTGCGAATCTTCGTCCCGCCGTAGAGTCCCGCCGCGGCGCCGAGCCTGTCATCGCGCTTCACCCAGAGCGCGTCGAGGCGAAGCTCTTCTGCGAGTGACGTGAGCGACTCGACGGGCGAGGGCGCGTCGACCCAGCCGAGCCTCGGGCGCGCGGCGAGACGCTCCCTCGCGCGCTCTGCGCTGGCGCTCAGCTTCACGAGAGACGAGTCGCTCATTCTCAGGCGGGGCCCTTCGCGGCGCCGAGGTCGAGGCCGAGCTGCGCGCCCTGGGGCTTCGCGCTCGACGCGATCATGGCCTTCACGAGCCCGTCGCACGCGCCGAAGAGCTGACAGAGCTCGTCGTTGCCGAGGTCCTTGTTGAAGGTCTTGGGATCGGCCCCTTTGCCCGCTTCGAACTGCGCGGCGTACTTCGAAACCTGCGCCGCGGTGGAGCCCGTGAGCTTCGAGATTTCGCCCGCGCTCATGCCCTGGCGGTGCAGCGAGACGACGAGGTTGAGCCGTCCCTTCTTGATGCGCGAGGGCTCGGAGAGGAAGCGGTAGGGCATCGCGACGAAGCGCTGCCTCGCCTCGCTGGCACCACGCTTGAGGGTCAAGCCCACGCGCGTGCTTTCGAAGACGCCCGGGGCCGCGTGCGGCGTGTCAGAGACCACGAGGTACGACGGAGAGGCTCCGCTCGCGGGCGCGTCGACGCTTCGGTCGAAGGACTCCGCGAGGCTCTGCACGCTCGGTGAGCTCGTGAGCGCGAGGAGGTGATCGACGCACATGCACGGCCCGTCGATGAGGGCGCGGTCTCCGTCGAGGCGCTCGACGCCGCGAATGAGAATTCCCGCGGCGACGTCGGGGGCGCCGAAGGCGATGTCGAGTCCCTTGTAGGTGCCGCCGCGGTACTCGCCCGCGGTGCGGTGGTGATACCAGCGCGCGAACTCGCGCTGCATCGGGTCGCCGTGCGTGAAGGTGTCGCCGTGGTTGCGACCGTTCCAGTAGAACTCGACCTCGGTGAAGCGGTGCGGCGCGGCTCCCATGAACCACGTCGTGCGCAGGAGGAGCAGCTCCGCCACGCGACGGAACGACGCGGGATACGCCGTCGCTGGCGCGTCTTCAGGCGGGAGCAGGGCGCGGAGGGTGTCGCTGAATGGCTGCGAGCTCGGGGCGAGGTCGGTCATCGGGGATGCGTCCGTCGGTGAAGGTCCGCGTGCGTGCCCGCGCGGCGACGCGCACGAGGCCATCGATGGGTATTCCAACGCGCGCGGGGTGTCGAGGGCGCTCGTCGATGCGCGTTGCTACGGCGACGCGCAGGCGCCTGACTGACAGGTCTG
>JBPOHC010000101.1:0-6460 GCA_052035985.1 Myxococcota bacterium
TCCAAGGCCGCGAGGGACATCGCGCGGCCGTCTTTGGTGGCGTAGGTGTTGTAGGGGCCGATGCCGCCCGTGAGCGCGTCGTTCCCGCGGTCGGCGGGCTGCCCGGCGAGCGACGCGCCGAACCCGAGGCTCGCGAACCCGAGGCTCGTCTCGAGCATGGAAATATCGACGATTTGGCCCTTGCCGGTGCGCTCACGCTCGTAGAGCGCCGACACGATCCCGAGCACGCTGGTGAGGCCGCCGCTCACGTCGGCGAGCTGGAACCCTGGCACCTGCGGCGGGCCCGAGGCGGGGCCCTGGAAGCCCAAGACGCCGGCGCGCGCGAGGTAGTTGAGGTCGTGCCCGGCGCGCTTCGCGAGCGGCCCGTCTTGGCCGTAGCCGGTGAGCGCGCACACGACGAGGCGCGGGTTCTCGGCGAGGAGCGACGCGTGCGAGAGCCCGAGCTTGTCGAGCACACCCGGGCGAAACTGCTCGAACACGACGTCGTAGCTCTTCACCATCTTGCGGAAGGCGGCCTGGGCGGCGGGCTTCTTGAGGTCGAGCGTGCAGCTCCGCTTGTTGCGGTTCAGCGCCACGAAGAGGGCCGAGTGCTCGCCTACGTGCGGCGGCATGTGGCGGATGTAGTCGCCACCCTGGGTGTCCTCGAGCTTGTCGACGCGCGCCCCGAGGTCGGCGAGCACGAGCGTCGCCATCGGTCCAGGGAGCAGCCGCGTGAGGTCGAGCACGCGCACGCCTTCGAGGGGCGAGCGGGCGTTGAGCGATCGGTCGTTCATGGCGTGTGGAGCGCGACCGTAGAAGACCCTCCGCGCCGCGTGAAGAGGCATCGACGCCCGCGCCGCGAGTGATGGTAGAACCGCGCGCGATGAGACACCGGGTGATCGTCACGGCGGCCCTCTTCACCACACTCGCGGGCTGCGACGGATGTCGCCCGAAGGTCACGCGAACGGCTCCAAGCGACGCCGCGAGAGATGCTGGCACCATCGTTCGCGTCACCGAGGCAGCCCCGATGGGGCCCTCACCCGATCGCCGCGAGATCGACGTTCCCATCACGTGGATTCACCTGCTCTCAGACCCCGCGCCCACGGGGAGCACGCCCTACGCGGTGGTGGGCGCCCGCTTTCCCTGCGGCTACGGGCCGCTCTATGGGACCTCGGAGCGAGCCGGTGGGCGCGTGCGCATTCGCCTCCGCGGACAGTGGAACGCGCCGGGGCCCGTGCCTGCGACGATCCCTCCGTGCGGCGATCGTCCGGTGCGCTCGTTCCTCGTGTCTGAAGGCATTCTGAGGCTGGGCGCGTGGGAGGTCGTCGACATGGTCCCGCACGGACCCGGCGACGACCCCGAGCCGGTCTCGCGCGTGCAGCATGTGATTCCCGACGACGCGCAGCTCCCTCCCGCTGCGGCGCGATGGACGCGGCCCTGCGGCGCGGACACCGACTGCACCTCGGGTGGCGTGTGCGCGTCGGTCGAGGGCGTCGGGGTGTGTCTCCCGGCCGTCGATCCGTGGCTCTCGGAACACGGCGCGTGCCCCGGTGGAACCCTCGCGACGGATGTTCAGCACGGCCCCGACGGAGGCGTCCCGACGTGGCGCGCGTGCGTGGCTTCGTGTCAGCAGGGCGCTTGTCCCACGGGCCTCCGATGCTCCGCGCGTGGGCTCTGCCTCCCCTCGCACGGGGAGTGAAAGAGGCAAGCTCCCGCGTTCGATCCAAAGAACGAAATCGCCCTTCGGGTTGACTGATCGCGACGCGCAGAGACCGTCTCCCCACCGCGCTACGTCGTACGATCCGCCTCTGCGCCACGACGTCGACCCCTCCGCTGGAGCACTCGCACATGAGCAGCCGCAACGAACAGGTTTTTGCCTCCTACGCCGCGCGCCTCGACGCCGTGGCGGGCTTCTGCGGCATCCGTCGCCTCGCGCTGCGACCCGAAGGCAGCGACGCCGTGGCTCTCGTCGGTGACCGCGATGGCGTCACGCTCACCCTCCGCGTGCAGGGCGTCGGCAAGCGCTCGGTGCGCACCACCCTCGTGCTCGATGCGCCGGGGATTCCCGTCGACCTCAAGCTCCGCCCCGAGCTCGCGGGCGAGGGCTTCGACAAGGCCCTGGGGATGACCGTCGACGCCGAGGTGGGCGACCCCGCGTTCGACGCGCGCTTCGTCGTCGAGGCGGCTCCCCACGAGGCCGCGCGGCAGCTCCTCGTGGCGCCTGTGCGACGCGCGCTGCTCGCGATCCCGAGCGACCATGAGTTTCCGCTGGTGGCGCTGCGCGACGGCTTCGCGTCGATCACCTGGGCGCGCGAGCCCGACCCCATGATGCTCACGCACGCGCTCGAGGCGCTCGAGCAGATCCGACTCCGCGCGAGGGAGCTGCGCGAGGGGCTGCGTGAGGTCGTTCCCGGCGCGGTGTTTCGTCAGGGCAGCGGCGCCGAGCAGACCGTCGACCCGGGCGAGCGCGAGGCCGCGCGCTCTCGCTTCAAGAGCGCGAAGGCCAGGGCCGTCGTGGTCATCGGGTCAGCCGTCGCCGCGGGCGTCGGCTTCATCGTGAGCGTGATCTTCGGCCAGGCCGTCTGAGCCCCGCGCGAACGTGCGCGGACTAACACTGCTGTCCCAGAGCAAGCGGGTACGTGCCAGGCACGCGAACAATCGCCCCAAAGAACCGGCGGCGGTCACGACGCCGGGAGCGATCTCAGCGCGACGCCCCGGCGTCCTAACGGCCGCCGGTTCCTTCGGTGCTCCAACCACAACTATCAGGGAGAGTAGTGCTAACCAGTCACCGCCGACGGCGGCGCCCTGAAGACGTTGAACGACCTGCCTGAAGCGAGATAGTCCCGATAGGTGTCGCGCAGCGAGAAGATGCCGATGATCTCGGTGCGACGCCCCGGCTCGACGTTGACGACCATGTGCGAGAGCGACTCGTAGGCGCAGAAGAAGCCCAGACCCGCGCCGCCGTGGGTGCCGCTCCACGACTGCTCGCCGCGCTTGAGGCCGCGGATGAGGGTCGTTCGGATGTTCTCGGTCTCGAGCGAGCCGAAGGGGTCGATGACCGAGATGCCGAAGCGACGACCGTCGGCGCAGAAGCGCACCGAGACGCGCTCGTCGTCACCGAGCGACACGGCCTCCGCGCGGTTGAGCGTGCGAAAGCGGAAGGCGCCGTCGGCGTCGACGGGGGCGTTGTAGAACGCGTTCGAGACGAACTCGTCGAGCACGGTGGCCGCGAGGGCTCGGATGCGTCCCTGCACGCAGAGCTGCTTCGAGAAGGTCTCGAGCGCCTCGAAGACGGCCGCGCGCTCGTCGGAGCGCTGGAGCGAGAAGACGCGCTCGCGCGAGCCCCAGGCGAAGTACTTGCCGATGCCGAAGATGTCGCCCGAGGTGATCTTGCGCAGCGTCACGTGGAGGTCGTTGAAGCGCTGCACGTGGTCGTACTGAATCACATGCACGGCGTCGAGCCGCTCGATCCACGGTAGGAGCTGGCTGTCTTGCTGCGTGTTGATGAGCACCACGACGGGCGGCGGTCCGTACGCGCAGGCGCCGATGAGCCGCGAGGGGCGAGGCACCGTCGCCTCGTCGTCGATGATCACCGCCTGGTAGCGCGAGGGGTCGTAGCCGTCGTCGAACTTGTCGACCATGTCGACGTCGTCGGCGGCGCCAAAGCACGCAGCGGCGAGCGTGCGGCGACGCTTCGAATCGCAGCACACCAGCAGCACCCTCACGCGAGATTCCCCGGAGGGAGCGCGGGATGTATCGAGCGAGTGAGGCGGTGTGATCATCCGCCGCGACAATGTCACGGCCGCTTCGCTCCGATCAACGGAAGAGCCCGCGCGCGCGGGGCGAGCGGACGCGGGCGCTGATCGAAAACACGATTCGCGCACGAGTCATCGTCTGCGCGCCGCAGCGCATGCACCGTGCAGCGGGACCATGTGTCGCGCGCCGCGATGGGCGTGTCGCCAACGCGCCCCGAGTCTCGCGCTTGCGCGCCCGCTCGCGCGTTCGGAGGCTTCGCGCGCGTCGAGGGGACGCGCCGGGGAACGCGCTGAAACGCTCGTTCCTGCGGGGCTGTCGTTGATCTACGCCGCGACGATGTCGGTGGTGGAAGCGGTCTCCTGCGTGGCGCTCTCTTCTTCGATCGCGCTCGGCTCCGCGCGCCCGGGGCTGGCGGGGAAGAGCGACGCGCGCACGACCGCCTCGCGCTGACGCGGCATCACGCCGTCGGCCAGCGAGGGCTGGTGCTTCGCCTCGACCACGGGTTCCGCTTCGGGGGCGTTCTCGACCTTCGCGCTCGCCTTGAGCGCGCAGCACTTCTTGTACTTCTTCTCAGAGCCGCAGGGGCACGGGTCGTTGCGGCCGGGCGCCTCTGCGGCCCTCGTCGGCTCGCGCACCTCGAAGTGCTGACGCGCCCACCGCAGGTGTTTCAGCGTGTGCTCCGGGGTCCACGGGGCGCGCATGTCACGGAGCCAGCGCGCGGGGAGATAGAAGTCTTCAGGGCGGTAGAGCGCCACCGAGGGTGCGAGGTTGTAGAGCCCGTCGGCCACGGCCTCGTCGTCGACCCAGCCGCTCATCTGCTGCGCCGCGTAGGGCAGCGCCACATCGAGCGGGACGTCGAGCGGAGAGCGCCATCCGTGCTTCTCGATCGCCGGGTGTTTGCGCGCGAAGAGCAGCTCGGCGCCGTACTTCGCCGCGCGCACGTCGAGGTCGTCGCATTCGAACGACCGCAGCGCCTTGCGAGCGCTCTCGGCGCGTCGCTCCTGATCGTCGACGGCGGGCGAGTCGTTGGCGGGAGCTTCGGCGGCGGAGCGCAGCGCGCCCAGGATGACGTCTCTGTGGTTGGCGTGGGCCGACGCGATCGCCGAGAGCTCGAAGGCCGCCTGGTGCATGCGGTCGTCTTCACCGTGCTCGAACCAGTGACCGCAGATGGGGAGGTAGGCGCCGCCGAAGCGCGCGGTGCACCAGGCGCCCGCGAGGGCGAGGGGAGAGGCGCACTCCAGCGCGGCGTACTTCGAGGCGCTCTCGTGCACCTTGTCGAGGGCCTCGCGGGGCAGTGACTCCCAGAACTCGACGGGCTCGCCGACGCCGAGGAGCACGAGCAGGTGCCGGATCGCCCAGAGGTCGTTCCAGTAGATTTCGAGGAGCTCGACGTCGGCGGGGCGCAGGCGGTCGACGTGCTTCACGCGGTAGAAGTAGAGGACGAGGCGGTCATACATCTCGCGGATCCAGCCGAGATACGTGTGGAACATCATCGGCTGCCAGGGCGCCAGGTCGCGGAACTGCTCGCGCGACAGGTTCGGTCCCGACTCGAAGATGGGCCTGAAGAGCCGCATGAAGGCCCGTCCGTCCTCGGGGATCTCGGCGATGGGGCGCATGCAGCGGCGCAGCTCCTGGTGGCGCGCCGAGAGCTGGTCGAGCTGCCAGCGACGCACGATCGGGAGGTCGTGGACCATCCCCCGCGCGAGGCAGGTCACGAAGTGCCCTTCGGTGGTCACGATGAGAAAGGGCCCCTCGTTGCGGTCGTCGAGCGAGATGGCCGCGCGTCCGGCGCCCTTCGGCAGCCCCGAGCGCGAGAGGATGAACTTCAAGAGGGGCACGTTGTTGTAGAGCGCCAGCGACAGCTCCACCTGCTGCTGCGAGACCCGATCGAGGCGAGAGAGGAAGTGATGCGCGTGTCCCATGCGGCCTCCGTCACTACCCGGATCAACGGCCGTGATCGCGCGATTCTTGAGCGGCGACGCGCGCAAATCTGCCCTCTGAGGGCGAACGGTCCCGCGTGGCTGTGACGGCCGTTGAACCCGACGGAGAGGCGCGGCCCCGCAGGGCGGTCTCCGGGGGGGGGCGCGTCGGAGTCGCCCGTTTCATCGCGCGTCGCGCCGCGCTGGTGTAGAAACGTCGGCGATGGAGAGTCCGAGGCGCATCGCGCTCGTGCTGTTGATGTTTGCGCTCGCGGCCTGCGCCGAACAGAGCGACGGCGACCTCGTCGACGACGGCGGATCAACCCCCGCAGACACGTCCGAGCAGGACGCCGCGATCGACGATCAGCCCGCGCCCCTCGACGACACCACCGACGCGGGCCTCGACCCCGTCGACGTTCAGATCACCCCCGACGTGAGCGAGCCCCCCGACGCCGAGACGCCCCTCGACGTTGCGGCGCCTCTCGACGTCGCTGCGCCCCTCGATGCGTCGACCCCGAGCGACACGGGATCGAGCGAGCTCGACACGGGGGCGCCCGACGTGGTCCGCCTCGACGTGGTCCGCCTCGACGTCGCGCCCCTCGACGTTCCGCGCCTCGACGTCGTCGTGGTGGATACGCCGATCGCCCGCGACGTCCCCACGGACACCCCGACCGACGGCGGCTGCCCCGCGGGCTCGTCGCTCTGCGCGGGCGCCTGCGTGAGTCACGGCACGACCGCCGCGACGTGCAGCGCCGCCGCGAACCTCGGCTCGTACTGCGGCGACACCTCGTGCGGAACGTTCTGCC
>JBPOHC010000661.1:0-5799 GCA_052035985.1 Myxococcota bacterium
ATCGGCTTCGACGGCGCGCTCCGGGCGTATCTCCGGGGCGCCGTTCGAAGCCCCGCGCACCCATCGCTGCTGCGCGCGTGGCGCGGCGAGCCCGTTCCATCACACGTCGAGGAGCCGTCATGACGTCAGGGGAGTTTGAATCTCGCGCTGCTCGGAATCCGATCGAGGAGGTGCGCTCATGAGTACGTTCAAGCGCGTGTTGGTGCTCGGCGGCGGCGTCGCGGGCCTCACGGCCGCGCATGAGCTCGCCGCACGAGGATACACGGTGACGCTCTTCGAAGCCGATCCGTTCCTGGTGGGCGGGCTCGCTCGCTCGCAGTACTGCGCCCTCCCGGACCCCTCGCCCGACAACCAGGAGCTCGCGTCGTCATCCGTGAGCTTCGCCGACGCGACGGCGGAGGTGGGCGGCGCGCGCGCGTTCCTGCCGGGCGAGCACGGGTACCGGTTCTTCCCCGCGTTCTATCGCCACCTGACCGACACGATGCAGCGCACGCCGCTGGTCGACGCGACGGGCGCGCTGCTCCCGGGGCGCCGCACGGTGGCCGATCACCTTCACCCCACGCGTCGCGTCGCGTACGCCTCGGGAGCGAAGGGCCTCCCGCCGGTGATCCGGCTGCGCGAGATCGATCGCGCCGACGCGACGCTCGAAGGCATCGTCGCGCTCGTGCGCGAGATGACCGATACGGTCAGCTTCTCGGCGCGCGACGTCGAGCTCCTTCAGCTCGCCCTGGTGAAGTTCGCGACGAGCTCCGACGCGCGCCGCGCCCAGGCCGAGGCGCAGAGCTGGTGGGATTACTCCAACGCGGCGGACCTCTCGCCTGCCGCGCAGGCGTGGCTCGACGGCGCGCCCGAAGCCCTCGTGGCGATGAGCGCCCGGCAGTGCGACGCGCGCACCTACGCCGTCGCGTCGCTCCAGATGATGCTCGACCAGACGGGCGAAGGGGCCCTCCTCGATCGCACGCTCGCGGGCCCTACGAGCGAAGCGTGGCTGGAGCCCTGGCGGCAGTTTCTCGAGAAGCGACTCGGCGTGCGGTTCGAGATGAACACAAAGGTCGTCAAGCTCGACGTCGACGGCGGAGGCAAGCTCTCGCACGTCACGATCGCCGCCAACGTCGAAACCGAGGTCAGTCCCTCGAAGTTGATCTGGGACTTCGGCGACGATTTCGATTACGTCGTCTGCGCGCTGCCGCTCGAGAAGACGCGCGACGTGCTGCCGCCGACCCTGAATTCACTGAAGGGGCTGCCCGGCAACGAAGACCTCCTCGCGTTCGACGCGTTCGAATTGCGCTCGCGTGCGTCCGCGACCTCGGAGCCCGACCCGCCCGCGTCTGGGGTGCACGGCTTCGGGCGCCAGGCGGGGATCCAGTTCTATCTTGGTGAGCGCCTGCACCTGCTCGCCGGTCACGTGTACGCGATCAATTCCGCATGGGGGCTCTCGGCCGTGGCGCAGAGCCAGTTCTGGCGAGAGGACGTCACGACCCTGTACCCCGGCCTCGGAACCGTGCTCTCCGTCGACATCGGCGTGTGGGATCGCGAGGGCGAGTTCGTGACCTTGACCACCGCCAACGATGCGCCCTCACCCGAAGCGATCGCGACGGAGGTCTGGGCGCAGCTCTCGGCGGCCATCGGCGTGAACGCGCCGCCCTTCGACGCGACGGCCAAGGTGTCGACCCCTCGCGGCGCGCTCCCTGATGTGCCGTGGGCGTGGCACCTCGACGAGGGGGTGTTCGGCGACGATGGGGTCAAGGGCGGAAACATCCTGATCAACCGGCCGGGGGATTACGCGCTCCGCCCGGGGCGTCTCGGAACCGAGCGAGGATACGCGCTTACGCTCGGCGGTCGGCTCGTGTTCGCGGGGCCTCACATGAAGACGTTCACGCGCCTCACGACGATGGAGGCGGCCAACGAGTCCGCGCGACACGCCGTGAACGGCATCCTCGCGGACGCGCTTTACAAGGGCGAGGGCTGCGCGATCTTTCCGCCTGAGCGCTGGGAGCTCGGCGAGACCGCGGGGCTCAAGTCGCTCGACGAGAAGCTCCTCGCCGCAGGGCTCGATCACGCCGTCGAAGTCCTCCACGCGCGCGAAGCGATCAAGCGCTTCTTCTGACGTCGACGCCGTTCAGAGCGCTCATGCCCGCGGGCAGTCTGACCCGCGTTCGGTGCTCACACCACGCCGGGGAAGAACGTCGCGGCCATGCGCGCGGGCTTCTTCACGCTCGCGCGTCGCAACCACTCCTCGGCCTCTGCGCGGCGCGCGCGGGGCCCGAGGCCGTCACCGAAGCCGCCGCGCAGGTAGGCGGCGCACTCGGCGTGGAGCCGCATCTCGGCCGCGAGAAAGCCCGTCGCGGCGCGTTCGAGCGACGCGGTCACGCGAGGCACGTCGCCCTGCAACGCGGCCAGCCCCGCGCGAAGCGAGGCCGCGAAGGGCGCGGACCAGCGGAGCGCGGTGCCCTCGACGGCCGCGATCGATCGCTCGATCTCGCGCTCGAGCGCGCGTCGACGCGAGCCAGCGTCCGCAGCCGCCGCAGCGATCGCGGCGCACCCGCGGAGGTGGTGAAGCTCAGCGCGCGAGCACTCGAGACGCTCCCACCCCGCGGCGACGACGCGAGGCCACGCATCCTCGACGCGCGCCCACGCCCGCGCGCCGTCTCCCTTGTAGAGCAGGGCCTGCGTCGACGAGACGAGGTGCAGGTAGTGCTGCGTGAGGAAGCCCCCCGAAGGCCACCCCGCGATGGCCGCGTCCACGTCGGCGAGCACTCGGTCAGGCTCGTCGCGCGCGATCCACGCGACCGTGGGTTGCCCGAGCTTGAGATGGATCGAACCGAAGCGATCGCCGCGCGCCTCGACGTCTGCGATGGCCGCCGTGAGCCGCTCGCGCACGAGTCCGAGCTCGCCGAGGTAGGCCGCGGACGTGACCACGAAGGCCTCGGCCATGACGATCTCCCACGAGGCGCCGCGGCAGCGCCGACGAAACGTGTCCAGCGCCTCCTCGTGCAGCGCCATCGCTTCGCGCCAGCGCACGTTCACGTAGGCCACGATGCCCGCCGCGAACCGGCTCCACGCGTGATCGTAGGGAGACCCGGTCTCGCGCGCGAGCGCCCCGGCGAGGTCCGCGAGGCGCTCGGCCCGCGCGCGAAAGAGCGCGCCGCCGAACGAGGCTTCGAACGACGCCTCCATCGCATAGGCGCGGCAGAGGCGAGAGCGATCGCCGAGCGCGAGCGCGCGCTGCATGTGGCGCATGGCGAGCGCGTCCGCGAGCATCGGTCGCACGAATCCGAGGGCTGTCGAGAGCGTCCACACCGCGTCGAGGCGGGCGAGCTCCTCGCGGCGCGGCGGCTTGCGCGCGGGCGCGCGCGTCGTCGAGCGCACGAGGATGGTGGCGCGGCGCAGCAACGTCTCTCGCAACGCCTCGCCATCACCGCTGGGGAGCGTCTCCCCGAACGCGGCGAGCACGCGGCGCGCGCCCTCGAAGCCTTCGGCGAGCTGACCGTTTCGAAGGCTCTGCGCGGCGGCGAGGCGCTCGTATCGAACGACCTCGAGGCGGTCTCCGCACGCACGTTCGAGGGCGCGTGCGGCGCGCAGGTAGCGCCCCGCAGCCTCCGCGCCGCGCCCCGCATTGACCAGCGAGTCACCGAGACGCTCCTCGAGAGTCCACTCATCGAGGCCGACGGAGCCGGTGCCGACGCTGCGCTGCGCGAGCGCGACGCGATAGAGGCGCGCGGCGAGTTCGAACGCCATCGCGTCGAAGGCCCGCTGCGCAGCGCGCGTGGCGTAGCGGGCCGCGGGCAGCGCGTCTCCCGACTGCACGTAGAGGTCTACGAGCGCGTTGGGATCGGCGTCCTCGCGCGCGGCGAGCACCTCGGCGAGGCGGCGGCAGCGGGCGCGGCGCGCGGCGGTGTCGAGCGCTGACAGCGTGATCTGGCGCACCTGATCGTGGTCGAAGGCGAGGCGGGCCACGCCATCGCGAAGCGTCACGCGCAGCAGCCCCGCGGGCATCACGTCGAGCGCGAGGCGCGCGGCGTCGGCGTTGTCGCACGCGGCGACGGCGTCGTCGGACGCGACGGGCCCACCCGCGACGGCCACCACGTCGAGGAGCTCTCGCGCGTGCGTCGAGAGGGATCCGAGACGCCGCGCGAAGGCGGCACGCACGTCGCGGCGCTGCACGATGCCGAGCGCGACCTCATCGGCGCCCAGGTGCGCCGCGAAGGTCTGCGCGAGGAGCGGCGAGCCGTCGCAGCCAGCGGCCACGGCGTCGGCGAGCGAGTCGGGCGCGTCGGGGCCGAGGAGCGCGCGCGCGATGCAGGCGGTCTCCTGGGGCGCGAGTCCCGAGAGCGTGATGTCGAGGCGGGCCAGATCGGGCGACGCGAGGGCGTCACGGAGCGACAGGAGGGCCTCGGCCGCGTCTTCGTCTTCGAGGCGCCATGAGAGTATGAGCGTGCACGCGGCTCTGCGCTGCAACAGCTCGCGCAGCACGGGGACCGAGTCGTGGTCGCCCCACTGGAGGTCGTCGATCCAGATGAGGAGGCGACGGCTCGCAGCGATGGCGTCGAGGAGGTCGCAGAGCGCGATGGTGGCGCGTCGCAGGGCCTCTTGCGCGTCGGCGGGCGTGTCGTCGACGAGGTCGACGCCGAGGGCCGTCGACGCGAGCACTGGGAATTGCCTGACGAGTGCCGAGACCCACCGAGGACGAAGCGCGCGCACCTCGGCGTCATCCTCCTGGCGGAGCACGCGGGAGAGCGCGTCGATGACGCCGTCGAGGGCCTTGAAGGGTACCGACTCGTGGTCGTGGCAAGTCCCCACGAGGCAGAGCGCGCCCGGCGTGCCGTCCATCAGCTCGACGAAGCGGTGGACGAAGGCCGACTTGCCGATGCCCGACGGTCCGCGCACGGTGACGACGAGCCTCTGCGGGCTCGCGTCGGCCGCCGTGACGGCCTCGCGCAATCGATGGAGCTCGGGCTCACGGCCGACGAAGGGCGCTTTCGGGCGCGACGCCGCGGCGTGGCCGGGCACCTCGGCGAGCTCGCGGAGCGCGTGCACGAGCGATGCTGAGTTTGGGCGACGCGCGGGATCAAACGCGATCATCTCCGCGACGAGGTTCGAGAGGCCCGCTGGGACCGTGGGGTCCACGTCGCAAGGCGTCGGCAGATACGCGTCGCCCTCGAGGAGGGCCATCCCCTCGCGGCGCAGAAGCTGCCCCGTCAGGCTCTCGAAGAGCATGGCGCCGACGGACCACCAGTCCGACGCCGAGGTGGGCGCTTCGCCGAGTAGCACCTCGGGGGCGAGGTAGGCGAGCGATCCGGCGATGGTCTCGTCGTCGGCGAGCGCGCGCCGTGGGTCGAGTCGCATGGCGAGGCCGAAGTCGAGCACGACGACCCGCCCGCGCTCGGTGACCTTCACATTCGACGGCTTGAGGTCGCGGTGCAGAAGCCCGCCGACATGGAGCGCGTCGACGCCGAGCACGAGCTGGAGGCCCGCGCGCGCCGTCCGACGCCACACGGGGTCGTCGTCGCGCGCGCCGTCGCGGGCGTACTCGCGAAAGGTCACGCCCTCGATGAGCTCCATGGTGAAGAACGAGTGGTCGCCCTCGACGAAGAGCTCGTAGAAGGTCACCAGGTTCGGGTGCTGGATACCCTGACGCGCGCGGAACTCGCGACGGAGAAAGTACTCGGCCTCGGGCGAGGCGGGCGCGCCGACGCGGCGCGGGGGCAGCGCCTTGAGGGCGACCTCGCGGTGTTGGCGCGCGTCCGACACGCGGTAGACGATGCTGCTCGCGCCTCGCCCGAGCACGTCGCGCACGAC
>JBPOHC010000931.1:0-8516 GCA_052035985.1 Myxococcota bacterium
TCGCCACGGGGAGCGAGGTCTGCCAGGTCATCACGAGGCGCGCGTCGTCGGGCTCGACGAGCACCGTGGCGAGCCTCGCGTGATGCTCCTCACGCCGCCGACCGATGGCCGTTCGAAACGTGAACGCGCGCGTCGGGAGCGTGAAGCGGAGCACCCCCCCGGGGGTCATGTGCACGAGTTCGAAGCGCTCTCCGCCGCGGAGGTATCCCTCGAAGCGCTGGTCGACGGGCGCCGAGAGCGTGAAGCGGTCGTCGTAGTCGTCGGGCAGGAGCGGACGCTTCGAACGGGCCCACGCGCCGTCGTAGGTGCCCGCGTAGGCGAGCCGCGGCGCCCACGAGCATGCGATGGCGCCGAAGCCCGCGGGGCCCCTCGAAGCATCATCGCCGTCGGCGTGTTCGACGACGTGGGCGCGCGCGCCGACGAGCCTCGTGCGATCGACAGCGAAGCCGCGACCGATGGGGTTGCGCATGTCGATGGCGTGGTCGAGCGGATCGCGCGCGCTCGTATCGACGCCGCCGAAGGCGAGCTCATAGCGGATGGGCTGCGTCACGAAGGGCGCCGCCTCGCGAGGAGCGACGCCCGCCACGGTCTCCTGGTACACGCGGTCGCCGTAGACGGTGAGCACCTTCTGCCGTCCGTCGATGCGCAGCGCGACCGACACGGCCCTCGCGGGCCTCCCCCCCGGGGCGTGCGCGCTCGCGTTCACGAGCACGTCGGTCGCGGGCTTCACCGGGCCCACGTCGGCGTCGCAGCGCACGCTCGTGACGCCGGGCTCACCGAAGTGCTCGGGCGCGAGCAGCGGCGGGAGCTGCTCGTCCGCGAGCGCGAGCGATCCGTCTTCTGCGATGGAGAACGTGGCCTTCACCGCGACGAGCCAGTGGTGCATCCCGCGCTTGTCGCGCGTCCAGCTACGCTCCGCCGCGTAGGGTGTTCGGTTGGTCAGCGCCCACATCGCGACGTCGCTGCGAAGGTACGTCGCGCGCGTCGCGTCGAGCAAGCGGCGACCGCGGGGGACGAATCCCTTGGACACCCCGACGGGGCCCGCGCGACCATGAGCGCCGCTTCGACGCCCTCTCGACCACGCCGACGCGCAGCACGGATTTGCTCCTCTCATGGCACCGACCCTGATCGCCGATCGCTTCGAGGTCGTGGCGCGCCTCGAAGACCGCGGCCTCGGCGAGCCCTGGCACTGCCGCGACCCGATGCGCGCGGGCGGACCCGTGATGGTCAAGCTGTTGAACCCCGTGGGCGGCGCGCTCCCCGCCGCCCTCGACGACCTCTTTCAACGGACGAAGCTCACGCGCCACGACGCCGCGTTCAGGCTCTACGACTACGGCCTCTGGGGCGAGCGTCCCTTCGCGGCCTTCGAGCTCTTCGAAGGCGCGTCGCTCGGCGACGGCCTCGACCGCGCGCGCGCCACGGGAGAGCTCATCGCGCTCGACCTCCTCCGCGATGCCTTCGACGGCGTCGTGGCCGCGCTCGACGCCGCGCATCGGGCGCCGCGACGGCTGCTTCACCTCGGGGTCGATCCGTCGTGCGTGATCCTGCGTCGACTGCCGGGCAAAGCCCTCAAGGTGAAGGTGCTCGACTTCGGACTCGCCGCGTGGGCCGACGCCGATCCGCTCACGCCGAAGCGCAGCGCGCGCGCCCTCCGCTGCGCCGCGCCGGAGTCGTACGAGGGCGCGCAGGTGACGCCGCAGAGCGACGTGTACGCCCTCGCCTCGCTGCTGCGCGAGATGCTCTCGACGCCGCCGGAGCTCGGGGCGACGCTCCAGCCCGCGGGTCCAGAGCGCTATCGCGCAGACGTCGCCGCCGAGGTGTGGGTCGAGATCGGGCGCGCGACGAGCCTCGATCCTGCGCGGCGTCACACCACCGTTCGCGCCTTCGCCGAGGCCGTTCACGTCGCGCTCTCGAAGCCCGTCACCGCGCGCGCGCAACCCGCGGCGCCGATCTCGAACGCGCCCGCCGACGCGCCCTCACCGCTCTACGAGGCGCCCCTGCGACGCGCGCCGATTTCGGTGCCCGAGGTGACGCCGCCCCTGACCGGAGCGATGCCTTCGCTGCCTCCGACGCCTCCGTCTTCGACGCTCGGTGATACCCTCGTGCTCGCGAACGTCGCCGCGCGCAGGCCCCCGAGCCCGTGGGACCTCGGCGCGCTCCGTGACGAGCAGGCCGAGGCCGACGAGAAGGCCGCGGCGGGGTGGTTGCGCGCGCAGCCCGCGGCCGACGGAGGGACGCTCATCGCGGCGAAGCCGTCCTCTTCGAAAGCAGCGATCGACGAGACCTTTCTCGCGGTGACCACGCCCCGAAAGCGCCACTGGCAGCCCGTGGGACTGGCTCCGTCGTCGATGCCTCCTCCGCCCGCTCCGCGCGCACCGCACGACGACGAGGGCGACACGGTGGTGAGCGTACACGCGATGCCGACGGTGCGAACCCCGGCGCCCGCGGCGCCCGTCGCGATGCCGACGATCCGCGCGCCGCTCCCCGCCGCGCCCGTGGTGATGCCCTCCGACTTCGAGCGGACCGTGGTCGCGAGCGGTCGGAGCGAGGCGCCCCCCATGGTGCTTCGACCGCCGCAGATCGTACCTCCCTCGACGCCGACGCCCCCGACGCCCGCGACGCCCGACGTGACGCCCCCCCGGGGGTCGAGACGCGCGCCCCTGCTCATCGCAGCGGGCGTGCTGCTGATGATCCTCGCGGCGGCGCTCGTGGCGCTCTCGTCGCGCGGTTGAGCGTCAGCGCGCGGTTGAACGTCAGCGCGCGGGTCGGCGGAGCGCGGCCTCGGCGAGCGCGCGATCGAACTCGCCGCCCTCACGTTGGAGGGCCTTCGTGAGCTCCGCGACGCAGAGCTGTTGCGCGGGTCCAGCGCCCGAGGCGGCCACCGCGGCGAGCTCATCGATCGCGCCCATCGCGACGAGGGCGCGCGCGGCGGCGAGCGTGGCGCCCGACTCCTTGTGCTTGAGGGGCGTGCGCGCGACGCACGAGAGCGCGGGCGCGGCGAGCTCACGCCAGCGCCGCTGAAGGAACCCGAGCACCTGCGCGCGGCGCTCATCCGAGGGCGACCGCAGGAGCGTCACGAGGGGCGCCACGAGGCCCTCTCGCGCGGCGTCTGCGATGGGCGGGAGGAGGCCCGCGAGGAGCGCGCCGTCGTCGACCATGAGCATCCCGACGATGGGGTGCAGCGCGCCGCTCGCGATCTTGCGCTGCGCCTCCTGCCGTTGAATCACGCCGCGCGTCCCCTCTCGAAGATGACGCGCGAAGGTGCGGAGCTTCGCGGCCTCGTCGCGCGCCGCGCCGACGGCGCGCGGGGTCATGTCGGCGAGCGCGGCGGAGGCGCGCGACCACGGGGGCTTCTTGGGTCCCTCGACGAGCTCGGAGACGGCGGCGAAGGCGGCGGGCGTGAGCGTCGCGCGAACGAGCGCGTCGACGGCGGCGTCACGCGAGGGAGCGGGGAGCCACTGCGCGAGCGCGACACACGCGAGCGCGTCTGCGCCAGCCGCGCCGCCGGGCACCGAGAGGGCCGAGAGGTCTTCGGGCGCCGCGAACGCGACGGCGCCGAGGAGCGCGCGCAGACCCCGAGCGTCTCCGCGACGGGCGAGCTCCGCCGCGGCCGCGAGGGGGTTCTCACCGAGCTGCATCCGCGCCGCGAGGCGGTCGTTCGCAGCCGGAGGGAGCGTCGCGAGCTGCTGCGCGGCCCCCGCGACGTCGTCGAGCGCGAAGGGGTCGTCGACCATCAGCTCTCGCCGATCCAGCGTTCGAACGCGTCGCAGGCGGCTTCGAAGGTGCCGCCCTCGGTGCTCGCGATCTGCTCGCGGCCGTGGATGACACGGAGCTTCATGTCGAGGTCGACGGCGCCCCTCTGCGGCGCGATCGCCGGGAGCCTCGCGATGGCGCTGCGCGCGCGGGCGATGGACGCGTCGACGTCGAGGTTGCACGCGTCGACGAGGGCGTCGGCCTTGAGCGCGCTGCCGGTGAGCGCGGTGAGGGTCTGGTTGAAGGTCGCGGCGTTGCCGGGCTTCCAGTAGCGCTCGGCGAGGTCGGGGCCGATGCGGTGGTTGTCGACGAGGTGTCCGTCGCGGCCGATGAAGTGCGCGCGCGTCTGGAACACCGCCATCTCGGCCATCACGTAGCCGTGGTAGTACGCGCTCGCCTCGCCCGAGAGAAGATGGGGCACGGCGAGCACGGGGCGCACGCCTTGAGAGAGCCCCTGGAGGTCGCGCTCGACCGCGCGGAAGGTCTTCTTCACGCGCTCGGGGTTGAGCTCCGCGTCGGGGATCTCATAGAGCGCGCGCTCGGCCATGGGCACCGTGAGGAGCGCGCGGACGTCCCACGCGCGCATGGGCTGCGACTCGCGGATGGCGGCCTCGATGAGCTCCGCGGGGATGGGCTTGCCGCTCTTGTCGGCGAGGTAGCGCGCGCGCCAGTCGGCGTCTTCGAGGAGGGAGTCCATGAACATCGACTGCGTCTCGGCGTAGGCGACCGAGGTGGGCGCGAACTCCTGCGCGAAGCACGGCGCGTCGGAGAGGATGTTCGAGAAGTGCGCCGCGTGACCGCCCTCGTGAAAGAGCGTCTCGGTGGCGCGCAGGCCCGAGCCCACGGCGCCGGGGACGGCGTTCGCGGTGAAGTTGATGCGCGCGGGGCGCCAGCTTCCCTTGTCGAAGAAGGCCACCTCGGGGCCGTGCATGAAGCCGTTCTCGTACTTGCCCACGCGGTCGACGAGGTCGAGCGTGAGGGTCGCGCCGCGGAAGCGAACCCCGAGGGCGGCGAAGCTCCGTCCCCAGCGGCGCAGCGCGGGGCCGAAGGAGAAGTACGGGTCGAGCTCGGCGGCGATGCGACCGGCGCGGAGGAAGAGGAAGTTCCACGGGTCGAGGGTGCCGTCGCCGTGCTGCGCGGCGAAGCGCGAGAGCTCCGCGGAGGAGCGCGCCGAGGTGCGCGCGGCGAGGTCGCCGAGGGTGCCGAAGAGCTCCTTCTTGGTCATGCGCTCGACGACGGCGACGCGCCACGCGTAGTAGTCCTCGTGGCCGAGCGTGCGGCCGAGAGCGTTGCGGGCCTTCACCACGTCGAGGAAGCCGTGCTCCATCACGTAGTCCTCGATCGACGCGAGGGCTTCGAACGCGGCCTTTCTGCGCGCGGGGTCGGCGTCGTTGCGGATGAGCAGCGCGAGGCGGTTGCTCGACGCGTCTTCCCACTTGCCCGTGGCGGGGTCGGTGAAGCCGAGCTTCATCTTCGCGCGCGCCTGCTGGAGCTCGCCCTCGCGCTCGACGATCTGCTCCGAGAGCTTGCGCGCCTCGGGGCTCTCGATGGTGTTCGCGGCGAAGAGGCTGATCCACCCGTGGAGCACCGCGCGCTCCTTCTCGGTGCCCTCGCCGCGGCGTTCGAAGTCCCTGAGCTCGCCGAGGCGCGCAGGGTCCTGGAGGAACCTGTTCATCGCGATCTCGGCCTCGCCGAGCCCCCGCTGCGTCGCCGCGGGGTCGTCGGTGAGGCCCATCTTCGAAGACCAGAAGAGGTCTTCTTTCCGGGTGTGCAGCTCGGTGTAGCGTTCGGTCAGCGCGTCGAGGGTGGCGGCGAGTGAGCTCATGGAGGTGGCGGACGGTACGACAATCCCGCCCCGCCGTGGAGTGACCTCTCGGCCTCAATCGCTGACGGTGAACCCCGAGAGTCGGCTCCACGCGGAGCGCACGAAATCGGGCGCGAGCGAGTGCGTCAGCCCGTCGACGATCTGCACCTCGGCGCGGCTCCCCATCTCCCGCGCGAGCGCGCAGCTGAACGAGACCGACACCAGGTCGTCGCGGTTGCCGTGCGCGATGTAGGCCCGCGGCATCCTCGGCGAGGCGAGCGGCGCCATGTACGACATCGACGCGGCGCAGACCTGCGGACAGAAGCCCCGCTCCGTCGAGAGCGCCGCGCAGGTGGTGCCCACGCCCGCGGAGAAGGCGCAGGCGACGCGGTACCCGCAGCGGATCACGCCCGCGCACGAGGTCGCGAAGCCCGCCACGCGAGACGCGATCGTGGCCGCGGCGTGATAGGCGAAGAAGCCTCCGTTCGAGTGACCCATGAGGTACACGCGGCGATCGTCGACGCGCAGCGCGCGCCGCGATTCGAGGATGATCGCGCGGGTGAGCAGCAGGTCGCGGTTGGAGGCCGGGTTGCGGTCGGTGATGTCCCACATCGCCGCGTAGAGGTCGCGGCTCTGGTGGTCCGCGTCGGCGGGGTTGCCCTGGCGCTCCTCCGCTTGCGGGATCGCGGCGATGAACCCGAGCGCGTCGGAGGCGGCGTCGATGCGCGTCTCGGACTCGAAGTCCGCCGCCGCGCCGTTGGTGCCGTGGTACGCGATCACGAGCGGCGCCGACGCCGAGGCCCCCGGGGGCCCGTGGATCCTCACCGCGCGCGCGCGCCCGCCGACCGTGAGCGTGTACGCCCCCGACGAGGCGCCGAAGGAGCCCGTGTACGGCACCGTGTCGACCGGAGGCGCATCGCCTGAGATGATGATGTCCGAGGCGGGACCGTCCACGACCGCGGGCGTGTCGTTCGAGACGGGCTTGTCGGGCGCGACGGGCGTGTCTGTCGGGGGCGCGTCGACGACGATGATGAGCCGATCGACGGGATCGGGCGCGTCTGTGACGGAGGCGTCTTCATCGACGACGGCGGGGCTGCCGGCCTGACACGCCGCGGTGGCGGCGACGATCGCACATGCCCAGAACGAAGGTCTCATCGGTCCACTCCCGCGGCGCGCGTCGACGGACGCGCGAGTGATCACCGCGGAGTGTACCGGCGCGCTCGGGGCGCGTCACCGAGGCATCGGGGGCTGCGCGGCTCAGACCGGGAGACGCTCCGCGCGAAGCGGCGTCAGCGCCTGCGCGGGGGACGCGGTCTTTCGAGCACCCAGAGCTGCGTCCCGACGAGGGCGGCGAGCGTGCGGGCGTCGTTTGAAACCGTGAGGTCGGTCATCTGGGCGAAGCGTCCCGTGAGGTCCGCGGGGGCCCATCGCCGCCACGCGCTGCGCTCTCGCACCCACACGCCCGAGCGACCGGGCATCGCGAGCGCGGCGCCGCCTTCGCTTACGGCGCCCGACGAGAAGCCCGGGCCGAGCGCCTCACCGAGCCCCACGCGCGTCACCGTCGCGCCGACGACCTTGTAGACGAGGCCGTTCACCGCCACGACGAGGCCCGCGTCTCGCCCGTATCCGAGCGCCCGCGCGCGCCCCGCGGCGACCCCGCGAAGCGCGGCAGGGTTCTGCGCGCACGACTGCGAGAACGCGAACGACGGAAGCACCGGCAGGAGCGTCCGCGTCGCCGTCGCGGGCAGGGCCGTGGTCGCCTCGGTCACCACCGCGTCGACGCACGCCTCGTCGGCCGAAGGGCACGTCACCGCGGCGATCCCCTCGCAGGTCTCGACGAAGCCCGTGACCCTCGTCGCGCCGTCGGGCGAGCGCGCGAGCACGTCGTCGAGCGTCCCCGCTGCGCCAGGCGTGAAGGTCAGCGTCGCGAGGTCGACGGAGCCTCCCGCCGGTCCGCGGAGGGTCAGCGCCGTGGGCGTGGTGGCTCTGTTGAGCGCGAGGGCACCCGCGCGACCGGGCGCGATCGCGTCGAGCGCGGCGCCCGCGAAGGGCCCCTGACGCGCGGTCACGGTGCGATCCGAGAGCGACGCGCGGTCGATGTCGTTGATGACGCGCTCGCTCGACACGACGCCGAAATCGCTCGCCGTCTCGGGCACGAGCTGCGCCTCGGCCGCGGGCGTCTCGCCGAGGTTCACGAGCGTGCGCGCGTAGAGCTCGGCCGCCGCCGAGGGAGATGCGCCCGTGCAGTCAAAGCCCCGCGCCCCGTCGAGCGAGACGCGCGCGAGGCTGCTCCCCGCGCAGAATGCTCTGCGCAGGCGGATGTAGTCATCGAGGATGGCGAGCGCGTCGACGGCCCCGGCGCGCCCCGTCGAGAGCGCCCTCCGCGCGGCGGAGACGTTGGCGTTGAGCGAGGTCGAGGGCTCCGAGGTGTCGCGCGCGAGGCCCCCCGCGCGGTCGAAGAACACCACGCGCGCAGACGCCGCGGGCAGCGCGTCGCGACGACCGGCGGTGAGGCGAACGATGATCTCCTCGCGTCCGTCGCCGTCGAGGTCGGAGCCTTCGAGCGAGAGCGCGAGCGTCGTGTCAGGGAGCGCGCCGGGGAGCAGCGTCGCCCTCCTTCGCGCGGCGGGCGTGGTCGACAACCCGAGGAGGAGCTGCTCCTCGCTGAAAGGGGTCGCCATCGCGGGATCGACGGGCGCGGGGCAGCGCCACGACACCACCACGGAGCGGGCGGAGGTCTGTCGCAGCGCGCTCTCTGCGCAGCGCGCGTCGGAGGGATCGGCCTGCGGGAGCGGCGCGGGTTCGAAGCTCGCGCCGACCTTGCGATAGATCGCAGGGGCGCGCGCGTGGCCGTCGAGTCCGCTTCGAGACGCCACGACGTCGAGGGCCTGACCGTCGCCGTCGAGGTCGACGCGGAGCCACTGCGTGAAGCGATCGCCCGAGGGCGCCGCGATGCTCA
>JBPOHC010000886.1:0-2350 GCA_052035985.1 Myxococcota bacterium
GACGTGAAAGGGGTTGGTCGTCGCAGGGATGCGCGCCCGCATGCGCTCGATGCCCGACGAGTCGAGGGCCACGAGCGGCAGGGCGAAGCGGTGCCAGAGTTCCCGCTGAAACTGCCCGAGGAGCGACTTGAGCGTCACCACGAGGATGCGCCGCCCCTGACCGCGTCGGATGAGCTCCGCGAGGAGGATGCCCACCTCGATGGTCTTGCCGAGGCCCACGTCGTCGGCGATGAGAATGCGCGCCCGCGGGAGCGAAAGGGCCTTCGCCGCGGGGTCGAGCTGATAGGGGAGCGGATCGGCCGCCGCGTGGTGACCGAGGTAGAGCCGCGCGTCGGTGGGCGGCGTGCGACGCAGGAGGCTCTCGAGGTAGAGCCTCGCGCGCCGGAACGCGGGCGTCGGGTCTTCGACGAGGGCCGTCGACGCGGGGTGGAGCCGCTGCACCGGGTCGAGCTTCGTGAGAAACACCGCCGACTGGTTGCGCACGAGCTCCGAGAGCCCCGTGACCTCGACGGCGTAGCCGCCCACGCTGGAGCGATGCGCGCCGCGGACGACCCACTCCTCGTCGCGGATCACCACGCGCGCCCCCGGCGGGAGCACGTCGTCGTCGGGGTTGAGCGCGGGCGGCGAAGAGGCGGTCGGGTCCATCGGTGCTGCGTCAGGCGAGAGGGATCAGGATGTCGGTGCGCCCGAGGTGACGCGCGACGGCGTTGACCACCTGGGCGTCGTCGTGGAGGCCGATCTCGGACTCGAAGTCATGGTCGCCGTCGTCGAGCTGCACGAAGTACCGCACGGCGGCGTAGACGATCCGTCGGTCGCGCTCGGGCGTCTCGTGCTCGACGGCCGCGAGGAGCGCGTGGAGCGTCCGCGCGATCTGCTCGGCGAGGGCCACGTCGACGAACTCGAGGCGCTTCGAAGCGTCGCGCACGGCGGCGAGGTGGCGGTCGATGTCGGCGCGCATCCACGTCGCGGGCACGAGCTCACCGGCCATGAGCGTCGGAAAGCACCCTCGCGCGGCGCGCGGCAATACAGGCACTTCGGGTCGTGGAGGTTCGGGCTTCGAGGCGCGCGGCGGCAACGGGTGACGTCCTCCCGGCGGCGGAGGATCGCACCCTTCTCGCGCCTCGTGGTAGTGGGATCGCGCGATGCCCCACCTCTCGAAGGCCGTGCTCTCACGCTTCATCGGGAGCGAGTGTTTGCGTCAGCTCCGGCTGTCGCTCTCGCCCGACAACGCGCGCTACCGACACGAGCGCGAGGCCGACGCGATGCCTCCCCCCGCGACGCCGCGTCCGGGCCTGGAGCAGATCACCCGCGCGGGCGAGGTGTGGCAGTCGGCCAAGCTCGAAGACCTGCGCGCCGCCTTCGGGGCTTCGAAGGTCGCGGGCGCCGCGCGCACCGTGCAAGACCGCGTGGTGTACGACCCGTCGCCGCTCGGCGCGCTCCTCGCGAGCACGGCCGCGCCCGCCTTCGTGGCGGAGTCGGAGTTCACCATCGGCCCCGCGTTCGTGCGCGCGATGGGGGCCGCGGGTCTCTGCGCCGAGCGCGGCCTCGACTTCGCGACGCTGCGTCCCGACCTCGTGGAGCTCATCCCCGCGGGCCGCGTGGCGTGCTGCATCGACGCGCGCGGAGAGCTTCACCCGCTCGCCTCGTACGACCCGCGCGTCGCGCTCCGGGTGATCGACATCAAGCTCACGGCAGAGGCCAACGCGGGCTACTTCACCGAGGTGACGTACTACGCGATGGCGCTCGCGGGGTGGCTCGAAGACCAGGGCCTCTCGGGGCGCTACGTGGTGTCGCCCGAGGCCGCGGTGTGGCCCGGCTCGCACGAGGCCTCGAAGCTCACGAAGGAGCGCGTGCGCCTCGCGAAGTCGGGCGACGCGCCGACGTGGGAGGGCCTCCGCGCGGCGATGCAGGGCGACCTCGAGGTGGTGCCCTTCGAAGCCTTCGCGTACCGCATCCGACGGTTCTTCGCGGAGGAGCTTCCGCGGGCCCTCGCGACGCCGTGGAGGGAGCTGCCGTGGCACGTCGACAACCGCTGTCGGCACTGCGACTGGCTCGGGTTTCCGTGGCGCGGCGAGGAGTCTGTCGGCACGAGCGACCCCGAGCAGTGCTACCCCCAGGCGACCTTCTCGTCGCACCTCTCGCGCGTGGCCTTTCTGACCCGAGGCGCGCGCGCGGCGCTCCTCGCGGCGGGCGTCACCGACGTCGAGTCGCTCGCGGAGCGCTCGCCCGACGACGCGGTGTTCGAAGGTCACCACCTGCTGCGCGCGACGCGGTCGGTGCTCGCGGGCCGGGCGCGCGCGCTGGAGTCGGGCGCGGACGAGGTCCCACCAGGCGCGGGCACGAGCGCGAT
>JBPOHC010000181.1:0-5160 GCA_052035985.1 Myxococcota bacterium
ATCAGGTCCAGCGCCCACGGCGGCGCCTCCGCGGGCAGGGAGCCCGGCTCGGTGCAGACGTGCGCGGAGAACTGGATGCAGAGCTCTCGCACGTAGCGCGTGGTGGGCGGCGCGCGGTCGAGCCAACGCCCGATGGCGCGCGCGAGGCCGTGCGGACCCAACGCCTCGCGGGAGCGCGGCAGCGACTCGCCGATGGTGTCGATGAAGCGACGTCGCACCATCTCGCGATAGAGCGTCCAGCCCGACGCGGCGCCGCCCAGATCGGTCAACGCGTCGTCGGGCACCGCGGCGTCGAGGCAGGCGCGCGCGAGCGAGTGTTGCAACCCGACGAGGGTCATCGGGGGCCTCCGGCCACGCGCTGCCAGATGACGTCGAGGCGCTCGATCTCCTCGACGACGCGCTCCCATGACGGAAACGCCTGGTCGCGTTCGAAGAGCACCGGCACCGGGCCGGTTCTCCGAAGCGTGTGCTCCAGGAGGTCGTAGACGTCGTCGCACACCGCCTCGCCGTGTGTGTCGATGCGTTGGCCGTCGTCGCACACGAGGTGCCCGGCGACGTGGATTTGTACGACTCGATCGAGGGGCAGTGCGCCGATGAACTCGCGCGCGTCGAAGCCGTGGTTCCGCGCGTTGACGTAGACGTTGTTGACGTCGAGGAGCAGGCCGACGCCGGAGCGCGCGAGCACCTCCTTGATGAAGGCCGCCTCCCCCATCTCGCGCTCGCCCGGGTGGGCGTACCAGCTGATGTTCTCGAGGGCGAGCGGCACGTCGAGATGCCTCTGCGCCTCGACCATCCGGGCGGCCGTGTGCTCGGCCGCTTCGTGCGTGAAAGGGAGCGGGAGCAGGTCGTGGAGGAAGACGCCCTCGTGACTCCCGAAGCAGAGGTGATCGCTGTGCCACGGGCTCTGCACCCGATTCACGAACTTCGAAAGCGTCGAGAGATAGTCGTCGTCGAGCGCCTCCACCCCGCCGGGTGACAGCGTGAGGCCGTGCGTCACGATGGGGAAGCGCTCCCGCAGCGCGTCGAGGTGGCGAACGAACCCGCCCCCTCGGGCCATGTAGTTCTCGGGTGAGACCTCGAGCCAACGGAGCGCCGACGGCGGCCGCGTCAGGATGGCGTCCGCGAGCGGCGCTCGCAGCCCGAGGCCGATCCCCGAGACCTTCGCGGAGCTGTCGGAGGTCATCGGCTACTGCGCGCCCGCGTGCCGAAACGCCGTGAGGTCGACCCGCACGCGGATGTCGTTGGAGACCTTGAGACGGAGGATCATCGGGACGCTGATGCCGTAGTCAGTGAGCGCGACGTGAAACTCACCCTGTACGCGCAGCATGTCGGCGTCGATGCCGATGGCTCCCATGCCGGCATACTCGCGACCAGCGGGATGCGCCGCACGGTGAGCCGCGCCGAGATGTCGCGCGTGACGCCGTGCATGGTGAAGCGACCGCGCACCGTTCCCTGAACCGGCGAGTTCGCTACGAGGGGCGAGGAGATGTCCGTTCCCGTGAGCTGAAGCGTGATGTTGGGAAACCGCGGCGTGTCGAACCAGTTGGGGCCGCGCAGGTGCTCGTCGCGCATGTCGACCCCGGTACGCAGGGAGTTCGCGCCGACCTCAACGCGACCCGACAGGGCGCGCGAGGGGTTCGACACATCGACGGTGAAGTTGCCGGTGGTCTGCGTCGAGATTCCGTCGACGGTCTCGAGCGGCGCGTCCGACGTGAAGAGCACGCGCGACTGACCCGTGGGGCGCAGATCGAAGCGCTGCGGACCGCTCGCGGCCACGACGGGGCCGACGGAGCGGCCGCCGGCGGGACCGGCGCCTGCTGCGCCTGCGCGTCGGCGCCGAGGCTGACGAACGCGAACGCTGCGACGAGGCCGAGGCCGCCGCGGCGGATCGAGGCGACGTGCGAGGCGCGGAGAACCGATGCCGAACCGGGTTCATGCTTCATGGAGACCTCACTGCTGGGTTTTGGGGAAGCGCCGCTTCTGGTGCGCGCGATGCGCGCGATGCGCTCGACCCGCGCCGCGCCGTCCAGGCGCCGTCGGGATCACACCGGCTACTTTGCCGACGACCCGCCGCGCGTTACGACGATCTCCTTCCGCGTGATCGAAGCGCGCGGCGCACGAGGGCGATTCGAGAGTTGCGAGCCGTCGCGCGTAACGCCGGAGCCGCCGCGGCGAACTGAGGAGGCAACGATCCGAACCACATGTGACCGCGCCCGGTGGCGCATGGCGCACATCCCTCGGCGTAGCCTCCCTCAGAAGGAATTCCAATGAAGACCGATCTGCGTTCGAGCCTCCTCGTCATGGTGACCGCGGCCCTCGGTAGCGGCTCCCTCACGGGCTGCGCCTCGGCTCCCCACGCCGCCCCTGTCGCCGCCACGCCCGCGATGGGCGCGATGCACGCCAACGGGCAGGCGGGTTCGTGCGGCGCCAGGTCCACCACGATGCCCGCGACGACCGCGACCGCGAACGGCCAGGCCGCGTCGTGCGGCGCGACCGGCTCCTGCGGCGCGACTCAGCCCGCGAACCCGAGCGGCGGCGGTCACTGATACACCCCGACGCCCTCACAGATGCGACGCCTGGTCACCGACGCCCACGACGCTCAGACGCGCGCCACGCAAGCGCGTAGGCAAAGCCGCTCGGCGACGTAACGCGCGCGGCCGTCGCGCGAAGTGCCTCACGACCCCCGATGGCACACACCAAGACCACAACCAGCACCTGCCCGCGATGCCTCCGCAAGGTACCCGCGCGCGTCTTCGAACGAGACGGGCGCGTGTATCTCACCAAGGAGTGCCCCTCGCACGGCGTCGACGAGGCCCTCCTCGCCAGCGACGCGTCGCTCTACTGGAGCGCCGGGCCCGAGGGCTCCAAGGGCTGCTGCGCCCTCAACCACAGCTGCACCATGATCTTCGAGGTCACCGAGCGGTGTAACCTCTCGTGCCCGACGTGCTTCTCGGCGTCGAGCCCGCACGAGACGTGGCAGATGCCCTTCGAAGAGTTCGACGCGAAGCTCACGCGCCTGCTCGCGCAGGGCAAGCGCGACGCCGACATGGTGCAGCTCTCCGGCGGCGAGCCGACGATCCACCCCGACCTCGAGCGCATGATCGCCCTCTGCTACGAGCGCGGGGTCAAGCGCGTCTACGTGAACACCAACGGCGTCCGCATCGCGAGGGACGCCGACTTCGTCGACCGACTCGCGGCCCTCGACGGGGGCCACGACCGGCTCCAGTTCTACCTCCAGTTCGACGGCTTTGAAGAGCGCACCCACGCGCTCATCCGCGGGGCGAAGGGCCTGGCGCCCGTGAAGCGTCAGGCGATCGCGAACCTCCACGCGCGCGGCCTCTACGCGCTGCCGGTGATGACCGTGACGCGCGGGGTGAACCTCGACGAGATCGGCGCCGTGGCGCGCATGCTCGTCGAGCACCACCCGAAGATGAACACCCTCATCCTCCAGCCCGCGTTCTACGCGGGGCGCTACGAGAACGAGCGGCACGTCGAGCGACTCACGCTCGCCGAGGTGGCGCGCGAGGTCGCGCGGCAGACCGACGGGCTGTTCCTCCCCGAGGACTTCGGCCCCATCCCGTGCTCGCACCCCAACTGCTTCGCGCTCGCGGTGGGCTTCGTGCGAGACGGTAGGGTCATCCCCGTGTCGCGGTACTTCCCCCGCTTCGAAACGTGGAAGGACCCGGGCGTCGCAGACACGATCGCGAGGGTCACCGACCAGATGCCCCAGACCATGCTCGACCTGCTCGCAGAGACCTCGCTCCTCGACTCGCTCATGGACCTCATGGCCGAGAGCGACGACTCGGTGAACTGGGCCGACTACCGCAACTTCATCCTCATCGGGATCAAGCCCTTCATGGACGCTCACACCTACGACCAGGACCGCGTCGACCGCTGCTGCGTCCACGTCATCGACCGCGAGGGCGTGCCCGTCTCGCTCTGCGAGTACAACACCCTGCGTCGCCCGCGGGGGCTCCTGTGATGCGCGTCTACGTCGTCGGCGGGTTCCTCGGCGCGGGCAAGACGACGCTGATCCGCGCGGCGGCCGAGCGCCTCTCGGCGCGCGGCGAGCGCGTCGCCGTCGTGACCAACGACCAGGGCCGCGCGCTCGTCGACACCGCCCTCTGCCACGGGGTCGCCGAGCGCGTGAGCGAGGTCACCGGCGGCTGCTTCTGCTGCCGCTTCGACGAGCTCGAGGCCGCCCTCTTCGCCGCCTCCGACGCGGGCGCCACGGTCGCGCTCGCCGAGGCGGTGGGGAGCTGCACCGACCTCGTCGCCACCGTGCTCGCGCCCCTCGCCGACCGGCACCCCGAGCGCTTTCAGCTCGCGCCCTTCGCGGTCGTCGTCGATCCGTGGCGCGTCGCCGACGTCGAGGCCGGGCGCCTCCACGACGACGTCGCGTACCTCTTTCGAAAGCAGGTCGAGGAGGCCGACGTGGTGCTCCTCAGCCGCGCCGACGCGGCGCCTCCCGACGCGCACGCCGCGGTGCTCGCGATCCGCCCCGAGGCGACCGTGCTCGCCGTGTCGGGCGTCACCGGCGCGGGGCTCGCGGACTGGCTCTCGGCCCGGTCGGTCACGCCCGCGCGCCCGCTCGACATCGACTACGACCGCTACGCCGCCGCGGAGGCGCTCCTCGGGTGGAGCAACGCGCGCGTGCGCATCACCTCGGACGCGCCCTTCGCCCCCGGTGAGATCGCGCGGACCTTTCTCTCACGCCTGAGCGACGCCCCCGTCGCGCACGTGAAGCTCACGAGCCTCGATCCCGAGGGGGGCCGCGCCGCGATCGTGCGCGCGGGTGACGCGCCCTCGGTGAGCTTCCACGGAAACCCCACGCGGGAGTCTACGTGGCTCATCAACGCGCGCGTCGCGCTCGCGCCCGTCGAGCTCATCGCGCGCTTGCAGAGCGCTCTGGCCGAGGCCGCCGCGCCTGCGACCGTGGTGTGGGAGGAGCTCGAGGCCTTTCGTCCGTCGCGCCCCACGCCGCAGCACCGCTACGCGCTCCGCTGCGGCGCCGACGCCGAGGCCTCGTGCTGCGCGGCCTTCTACGACCGCACCGACGTGCGCGCCCTCCTCGGCGACTCGTGGCACCCGGGCGGGACCGCCCTCACGCTCGCGATGGCCGAGAGGCTCGCGCTCCGCGACGGCGCGCGCCTCCTCGAC
>JBPOHC010000072.1:0-1723 GCA_052035985.1 Myxococcota bacterium
GCTCGGTGTGAGGCGCGTCGAGGCTCATGGTGCGACCTCCGTGAGGTGATGAAGCAGCAGCTCGGTCAAGCCGCGAACGAGCTCGGAACTCGGCGCGCGAGGAGGCGAAAGTGGCCCCGACGGATCGGGCCGTGGGGGCGACGGAATCTGCGGGGGATCGGGCGCGCGAAGCCACGCGACGAGGCCGGCGCGCATCACGACCGAGAGGCGCTCTCCGACGCCCGCGGCGCCTCGGCCGAGCACGCAGTCGCGCAATCGCTCGTACTGCTCGCTCAGCGCCTCGTGCGTGAGGGGCGACGTGTCGGCGCGGGTGACGGCGTCGTCCCGGAGGCTTTTCCCGACCGCTCGAGCGCTCGCTCGACGCTGCGAGGATGGACCTCGATCTTGAAGCGCCCGCGTACCCGCCGCGCGAGCTCGGGAGCACGGAGTGTGGGATCGGCGGTCCGGGCGTCGCGGAGGAACTGCATGACGGACTCGTCGAGCTTGTGGGCACGATGAGGCCCCCGCTTCTGCGGGAGCAGGCCGAGGAGCCCCGCGCGCTCGAAGGCCGCCAGGGCCTGGTAGAACGAGGGGCGCGAGAAGCCGAGAGCTTTCGCCGCGCGCGCGATCGGAACCTGATCGACCCGCACGCGGCGGAGCATCTCGTACTTGACCTGCACGAGGTCGCGGGGGTCGAAGAAGCGGCTGTCCGTGAACAGCGCGTCGCAGACTTTGTCGGCGTGGGCGTGCAGCGCGTTGGCGAGCTGGAGCGCGTCGAGTTTCGGATCGCGACGATGTCTGGCCATGGGGGAACCCTCCGCGCAGCGGCAGGAAATCAGTAAGGCACTTTACGCCGTAACTCTGAAGTCGCAAGTCCCAGACTGCGAGGAAGAGTCGAACGATGTCGCCCCAGAAGATCCCACAAATTTGGCAGGAGCCGGTAGCTACCCGGGAGGCTCCTGGAGCGACACGCGGCGAAGTATCACTTACAGATCCGGCATAGTGATGCTTACAGATCGTGGATGTCATCAGAGTCTCCGCTGGATCTCGATCGAGTCGAGGAGGTCCGCGAGACGGAGCAGGTCGTCGACCCGCAGCCGAACACGCCCCGCCGTGAGGACGACCCATGGATCGGGCGCTGCGAGGCTGGTCCAGCTCACGGGAACGCGCGTGAGGTGCTCGCCGCTCAGTCGGAGGTACAGCCGGTCCTGCCCCCACAGTCGCTGGTGATCGGCCCGCTCGAACTCCTCCCCGCTGCGCGGGTGGAATGGGTGCGTGATCCGGATCCGCTCACCCGCATCCGCCGCGACGGGTGCAGTCCGCACATTCGATGAACAACGTGTCGGAAGGGCAACTGCGACGGCTGGTGCTCGGCCGCGCGAACTGGACCTTCTTCGCGAACACCGTGGGCCTCGACTGGTACGCGACGTTCCGCTCACTGATCGCGTCGTGTCACCTGAACGCGTTGAACCCACAGGAGTACCTCGAACAGGTGCTGCGGCTCGCGCCGTACTGGCCACCTGCGCGACGTGGTGAGCTGGCCCCGGCGCGGTGGCGCGAGACGCTCGCGGGCCTCGACGACGAGCGCGCGATCATCACGCCGCTGTGGGAGCTCGACCGGGTGGTGCGTCCGAGGGTGGCTGAATCGGGTGAGAGCGCGGCTGCGTAGAGGGGACCTGCGCGGCGCGGTGGGGTAGGGCGCGCGCGTAGATCACGTCGGCGACAGCGTCACGACGGGGTTGGC
>JBPOHC010000777.1:0-1743 GCA_052035985.1 Myxococcota bacterium
CCGCGGAGAGCAGGACGCCGAGCGTACGCTCGTCACGCGCGGGATCACGGTGGTGAACCGCAACGAATCCGAGCGGAACCAGTGGCGCTCGCTCTTCGCGCGCGTTCGAACGCGCGTCGGCGGGACCCTCGCCGAGCCCGGCTGGAGCGCGCGCGTCGAGGGCGCAGCGCGAGGCGCGCCGACGCGATGACAGGATCGGCAACGAGCGACGAGAGCTTCTGCGTCTGAAGTCACGTGTAGACGGCAGCGCGGGCACCTTTCTCGGCGGCGACAGCGTTCGCGACGGATGCGTCGAGGTGCCCGACGCCGTGTCACTCGGGCTCGCGTCTCGGCACTTCGAGCGAGTCGCGTGACCGCGTCGAGGCTCGGCGTGCTCAGAGCGAGAATCCGAAGCCCATGTATGCCTGCGCGATGACGACGTGAACCGGGCCGTCATCGCGAACCGTCGGTGACGCGGGGTCGATGTAGTAGAGCGCGCGCCACGTCACGCTGACGCCGCCGAGAAAGGTGCCCGCGCGGCCGTCGAAGCTCAGCCCGAGCGCGGGTCCGATGCGACGACCGGACGAGAAGGTCTGCGGTGGATTGACGTATTCCGTCACCGTGGTCACTTCGCAGCTCGAGAAGAATGACCAGCCGCAGTTGCTCGTGGTGGCGCTGTGACCACGGCGCCATTGAAGGTCTCCGACAGAGACCCCCGCGAGGATGTCGATGGCGAAGCCCCGATGATCGGTGCCCACCGGGCGCAGCCGATAGAGCGCCATCACGTCGCCGAGCGCACCCGAGATGTATGCCTCCAGAAGCGGCGTGTTCCGCGAGTCGAGCGAACCGAGTGAGAGGGTCGTCGCACCACCGAACGCGAACGCCGCTCCGAAGCCAGAGCGCGTGGCCAGTCGAAGAGTCGCTCCCGCGCCGAACGAGCTCTCTCGGAGCGCAGTGCTCGGCGCAAACAGCAGAAACGGAAAACTCGCCGTGAGATCGACTCGCGCCGCGGGCGGCGGCCGCACCCGCCAGACCTCCGCGGCGGTCACTCCCATGAGCCACACATGACGCTCGGAACTCAACGCGGCGCAACGCCCGGACAGGCATCGCTGCGCGTCGTGGCCGGTGACGTACTCACGGTTCCATCGGTCGCGCTCGACGGTCGGCGACGAGACTGTCACGGTGCTCCGATCGGCGAGCGTGAGGCGAGCGCGCTCGACGTCGCGCGCCTCGCGAAACCCGCCGAGCGAGAGCGGGACCCACGGTCGCCCCGCGCACGCGGCGATCAGCGCCACGCACGCCACGACGCACGGGATCGATCTGGAAGGCTCGCGCGATGTCATGGCGACACCTCCGCTGCGAGTCGTGCATCACGTGTTCCCGCGGGTGTTCACCGACGTCGAGGCAGGTCACCTTCCACGACCTTCGCGGGACCTGCGTGACCTGGTGGGCGCTCCAGGACCGACGGGCTCGTGATCCAGCTCCGAGCGGGCCACACGGACATCAAGACGACGTCGCGGTACGTCCGCGCGGCGGCGGCGCTGCGTTGAGGGCGGCGAGCCCTTCTTTCCCCCGCCCATGACGGGGCCCCCAGCGGGGCCCCCAGCAAAGGCGCTTCGAGCGACAAACACCGTGCGGGGCGGTGATTGAAAGAGGCGTCCCCAGAGGGATTCGAACCCTCGTTAGCGACGTGAAAAGCCGCGGTCCTGGGCCTCTAGACGATGGGGACGAGAGACTCGTCACCCCGCGAGATGAATGCTCGCT
>JBPOHC010000127.1:0-5183 GCA_052035985.1 Myxococcota bacterium
GGCGGCGGGGTGGGTCAGTGCTCGCGAGCACTGGTCCAGGGGGGCCAGACCGCAGTCACGAGGGGATGGACCACCGCTCGTGAGCAGACCCCGGATCACCCGCCGTGAGCGTCGACAACCAGCGACGCCGCCTTCGCGCGCAGCGGGCACCTCGCGCCCCACGGAGACGACACCTCGGGGTTCATCGCCCGCGTCACCGCGAGCGCGACGCGCAGCGTGTTCCCGAGGACGTCGTGCACCGCGATCTCCGGCGCCTCATGCAGACGATACGCGCCCGCCCTCGCGTCGCGCGGGCTCATCGCGCAGCGTCCTCGCGCGACGCGTCCGCGGCCACCACCTGTCTCGCCACGACGCGGTCGATCACGCGCTTACCGCGGCGCGCGGCCAGGCGCAGCGCGTCGGTCGCGAGTCGATCGAGCTCGCGATGCGCGCCCTCGGCCGCCTCGTGCAGCACACCCACCGCGTCGTCAGCGAAGAGCTCGCGCGCGCAGCCCACGCGCTCCAGGCGCATGCGCAGGTACGCCGCGCTGTCCTCGGCCGTCAGCGGATCGACGCGCAGCCTGTGGTGGATGCGCGAGTAGAGCGAGCGGTTGATCCGCAGCGCCAGACGGTCGGCCAGCTCGGGCAGGCCCACGAGCACCACCGAGAGCAGGGGGCGGCGGTCCCACTCGTAGTTGAGCAGGATGTGCAGGTGCGAGAGCGTGTCCTGGTGGAGCAGGTGGGCCTCGTCGAGCAGGAAGACCGGGTGCTGCCGGGACTCGCGCCCCAGCGCGTGCACGTCGGTGCTCACGGCGTGGAAGAGCGCCGCCGCGGTGGCCGAGGGCGCCAGCCCCAGGGCGGTGCAGAGCTGGCGGTAGAAGTCTCGGCGCCCGAGCGTGGCGTTGTGGCAGTAGGTGAGGCGAAAGCCCTGCTCGGGGAGCCTCCCTCGCACCGCGCGCAGCAGGCACGTCTTGCCCACGCCGGGCTCGCCCACGAGCGAGACCGAGGCGCGCTCGCGCAGCGCGATCTCGAGGGCCTCGCACACCGCGATCTTCGACGGCGGCAGCCACAGGTCGCGGTCGTCGAGGTCCTTGTGGAAGGGTGCTTCGCGCAGCCCGAAGGGGTCGAGGTACGCGGCGCTCACGCGCTCACCTCGGCGTCGACGAGGGCCTCGTCGAGGGCGTCACCGAGCTCGTCGTCGGTGACGCTCTGGGCCCTGGCGCGCGCTCGGTCGAGGAGCGCGCCCGCGGGGTCGAAGGGCACCTGCGCGCGCGTCGGCGTAGCGGTGTGCTCGCGTCGCGGCGGTCGCGCGCGCTTCGCGTTGGCCTTGGCGTCGACGCGGCGGAGCGTGTAGCGGCGGCCCTCGTGCTCGACCCAGGGCGCCTCGCTCGCGTCGACCATGCAGCGCGCCACGGTTACCGCGCGCCCCGCGAGGAAGCCCTGATCGAGCTCCCAGTCCGTGCCCGCGATGGAGAGGGTGGTGTCTTTGCGTACGCGTCGCTTGGAGCGGGCCGTCAGGGCCTCGCGCAGCTTCGCCTCGTCGAGGCGATCGACGGGGCGCTGTGCGGTGGTCCACGCGACGCCGGGCGAGCGCCCCATGAGCGAGGCGTGGGCCGTGGTGTGGTAGTGCTCCGAGAGGAAGGCCGCGAGGCGCGCGTTGAGGTCGTCGAGCGTGGAGAGCGCGCCGAGGTGATCGAGGCAGCCCTGGCGGAGCGTGCGCCAGAAGCGCTCATGCTGAGCTCAGCATGAGCGCTTTTATGCGGACCAACGGATTACGCGGCGCATCGCCGCCGTTCCAACGGCGCGCATCGTTGAAACGCGGCACTCGATGAAGCCCTGGGGCGGGCGACACGCAGCATGACGAGCGGCGTCCAGTCTGACGCCTGCGGCCCGAAGGGATGGGAGTCCATGATCGAGGGGATCTATCGCGACGTCGGCGTCATCCGGCGCCTTCGCAGCGGCTCGCTCGGGCTTGTGATCGAGGCGCTCGCTGCTCATCTCGTGGCGCGTGGTCATCGCCCTCGCACCGTGCGCGAGTACCTGCGCGGCGTGGGGCACTTCGCGACCTGGGTGGATCGGAAACATGTCGCACGCGATGCGATCGACGAGGACCTGGTGCGGGTCTTCCTGTGGGAGCACCTCGCAGGCCGTCCGCGTTCTGCGCGGCGCGCGGGCTCCGTCACCGGTCTGCGCGCGGCGCTCCACCACTTGCTGGTCGTGCTGCACCCAACGACGCAGAGCGACGAGTGCGCTCCCGCGACGGGGCCTGCAACCGACCCGATCGCCCTCGAGTTCCAGGGCTACCTTCGGGAGGTACGCGGCGCGTCGGAGGCCACATGCCGTGAGTACCTCCGCACCGTCCAACGGTTTCTCCAACAGAGGCACCACGACGGCGCCTTCGATCCTGCGGCACTGGTTCCGAAGGATCTGACGGACTTCGTGGCCGCGGCTGCGTCGAAGTGGCAGCCCGGGACCGCCCAGCTCGTCGCGACGGCGCTCCGAAGCTTCCTGCGCTTCCTCCAACTCCGGGGGCTCCGCATCGAGTCTCTGTTGGCGGCGGTGCCGACGGTGGCCAACTGGAAGCTCGCGCGTTTGCCCAAGGCGCTGTCGGACACACAACTGACGGCGCTGCTCGCGGCCTTCGACCGCGCGACGCCCGCCGGGCGCCGCGACTACGCCCTCGCGATGTGCCTCGTCGGGTTGGGGCTCCGCGCGGGCGAAGTCGCCGCCCTCGTCCTCGAGGACTTCGACTGGCGCGCGGGGATCGTTCGCATCGCGGCGGGCAAGACCCGGCGCGCGAGCTCGCTGCCCCTGCCACCGAGCGTCGGTCGCGCCCTCATCGCGTACCTCGCCGACGGTCGGCCGCCGACCCACGACCGCCACGTGTTCGTCCGACATGCCCTGCCGGTCGGTGCGCCACTCGGCGCCGGCGGCACGCGCGCGGCGATCCGACGTGCCTTCGGCCGCGCAGGTCTCCCGCCGGAAGCGCGCGGGACCCACGTCCTGCGACACACCGCCGCCAGTCGCATGGTTCGCGGCGGTGCCAGCCTCAAGGAGGTCGCAGATGTCCTGCGGCACCGCAGCCTCGACACGACCCAGATCTACACGAAGGTGGACCTTCCCGCGCTGCGCGACGTCGCCCTGCCGTGGCCCGAGGTGCTGCGATGACGTCGCCGCCCGGCCTGGCCACGCTCGTCGAGGAGTACCTGGCGCTGCGTCGCCAGCTCGGCTTCGAGCTGCGTGTCGAGGGGGCCCATCTGCAACGGTTCGCGCGGTATGCAGAGGTGCACGATCCTCACGGGCCGCTGACGATTGACCTCGCCGTCCGCTGGGCCCGCGAGCCCGCGAAAGCGCAGCCACGGTACTGGGCCCGACGCTTCGCGATCGTGCGCCGGTTCGCGCAGTACTGTGTGGCGCGCGACCCCCGCACGGAGGTCCCGCCTGCCGGGCTTCTCGGCCGCGCGGGCCACCGACCGACGCCTCACATCTACAGTCGCTCCGAGCTCGCGGACCTGCTGGCCGCCGCGGCGACCGTCGACTCGCCCCGTGGGTTGCGTTCGCACACGTACGTCACGCTCTTCGGGCTGCTCGCGGCCACCGGCCTGCGCATCGGCGAGGCCCTGCGACTGACCGTCGACGACGTGGATCTCACGGCCGGCATCCTCACAGTCGCGAGGACCAAGTTTCACAAAGCACGCCTCGTCCCACTGCATGAGACCACCCGCGCCGCAATGCAGCGCTACGTCGAGCGGCGTGCGCCGTACACGCAGGTCGGGGCGCGTGCGTTCTTCGTCACCGAGACCGCGACGCCGCTCGTCTACGCCGAGGTCCAGGCGACCTTCACGACGTTGCGCCGCACGCTCGGGTGGGGGCCGCCCGCGGGGCGCGGTGGGCCGCGCCTCCACGACTTGCGGCACACGTTCGTGGTCGAGCGTTTGCTCCACTGGTCCGCCGCGGGTGTCGACCTCGATCGCCGCGTCGCCGCGCTCGCGACGTATCTCGGACACGTCAAGGTCACGGACACCTACTGGTATCTCACCGCCGTCCCCGCGCTGCTGGCCGTCACCGCGGCGCGATTCGAACACTTCGCGCGCGCTGGTGACCCATGAGATCGCCCGCGGGATCCGCCACGGCAGGTGCGCTCCTCCAAGCCTTCTTCTGCGAGCGTCTGCGCCAGCAGCGCAATGCCAGCCCGCGCACCATCGCGTGCTACCGCGACGCCTTCCGCCTCCTGCTCGCCTACGTCGCGACGACCACCGGCAAGAGCCCCGCGACGTTGGTCCTCGCCGACCTGGATGCGCCAACGATCCTGGGCTTCCTCGACCACCTTGAGGTCGCGCGCCACAACACGATCCGCAGCCGCAACATCCGTCTCGCGGCCATTCGGTCCTTCATGCGCTACGTGTCGCTACGCGATCCGGAGTCCATCCCGGTCGCCCAACGCGTCCTCGCGATCCCATCGAAACGCTGCGACCGTCCGCTCCTCGGCTTCCTCGCGCGCGCCGAGATCGAAGCGCTCTTGGACGCGCCCTCGCGTACCACCTGGAGCGGGCGTCGCGACCGCGTGCTGTGGGCGACGCTCTACAACACCGGGGCGCGGGTCTCGGAGATCGTGGCCGCGCGGGTCGGCGACCTCCAGTTGAACGGCGTGCCCACCCTTCGCATCCTCGGCAAGGGGCGCAAGGAACGCATCGTCCCGCTGTGGAAGAGTACGGCGGCGCTCCTCCGAGAGTGGCTTCGTGGTCAGGCCGCCGCCGCGACGACGCCGGTCTTCCCCAACCGCGCAGGGGCTCCCCTCACGCGCTCGGGGGTCGAGCGGCGGCTCCGCGTTGCGGTCGCGGTGGCGACGGCACGATGCCCGGCCCTCGCCGGCCGCCGAATCTCGCCGCACACGATCCGCCACACGACCGCGATGCATCTGCTCCAAGCAGGTGTCGATATCACCGTCATCGCGTTGTGGCTCGGTCACGAGAGCCCCTCCACGACGCACCTCTACATCGAGGCCGACCTCGCGATGAAGGAGCGCGCCCTCGCAAAGATGACGGAGCCCGCACACGAACCAGCCAGGTACCAGCCCAAGGACAGCGTCCTCGCCTTCCTCGACAGCTTGTAGTCATGCGGACTTCGTAGGCCGGGCCACGGCGCAGGGACGGGCCACGCACACGTCGAGTCCGCATGATCGAAGGGTCCGCATAAAAGCGCTC
>JBPOHC010000555.1:0-6667 GCA_052035985.1 Myxococcota bacterium
CGCCGGTTTGTCAGAACGACGACTCCGCGCTCCGCCCGCGGCGTCCTTACGTCCGCCGGTTTGTGGAAGCCACGACCAACCCATAAGGACCGGCGGCGGTGACGACGCCGGGGCGATCGATGCGCTCCAGCTCGATCTAGAACGCGCCACGGAGTGAGAGTCCGAGCTCGCCGGGCCCTGCGCCGAGGCTCACCGCGCTCGCCGACGCGCTCCGCGAGCTGTTCAGCGGGATCAGCAGCAGCGTGAGCCCGCCCGCGACGAGGAGTCCGCCCGCCGAGAGGCTCGCGACGCCGAGGGTGAGCGAGCCGCTCGGGTCGAAGCCCGCGCAGTCGACCGGCGGGTTCGCCACGTCGCAGCCCGCCTGCACGTAGTCGTCTCGCTGCGAGCTGTAGTGAACCATCCCGTAGATCCCGATGCCGAGCCCCACGGCGCCGACGCCCGCGAGCACCGCGCCCACGATGCGCAGCGGAGGAATCCCCGTCTGCACCGCGACCACCGTGGTCGTGTGGGTCACCGCGGGGGCCGTTCCGGGCGGAGGCTCGGGCGGGCGTTGCGTGAGGTTCACGGTCTCTCGCGCGGGCGTGCGCATCCCCGGCGCGACCTGGATCGTCCGCACTTCGGGGAGGTATCCCTCGGCGCGCACTTCGACGGTTACGTCACCCGCGCGCACGGTCATGGGGCGCTCCATGGGGAGCGGCGTGGCGACGCCCGAGAGGACCACCTGGGCGCCCGGCGTGGACGAGATGATCTCGAGCAGCCCGAGGCGCTGACGGAAGCCCGCGAGGTCTGACACGAGCTCGTCGCGGAGCTGCGACACCCACGGATCGTTGGTGGCCGCGAGCGCGGTGGAGAGATGCGTCTCGGCGCTCACCCAGTCGCCGAGCGCGCCCTCTGCGCCCGCGAGCCAGGCGAGCACGCGAGGCTCGTGGGTGCGCTCGTAGAGCTCACGAAAGAGGTCGCGGGCCTCGGCGTCGCGGTGTTGTCGTCGCATCTCGACGCCGCGAACGTGTTCGGCTTCGAGCGCGGCGGCGGCCTGCGTGGCCTCGGGCGTCTGCGCAACGGCGGCGGGCTGCGCGGCGGGTTGCGTGGGGGGCGCGGGCTGCGGAGCGGGGCGGCGGTGTTGCGCGTTCGATCGCGACGCCTGGGCGCTGAGCGCGAGCGCCAGCAGGGCTGCGGTGACGTTGCGTGCGTTCATCGTTGCGAACGTTGGTACCAGAACGATCACGCGATTGCGACGAGCAGCGACGCCGCGGAGCTCACGCGTCGGGGGGAACCTCGCCCGCGTCGACGGGCTTCGTGACGTCTTCGACGCTCGCGTCGCTCGCATCATCGGGAGCGCTGGCGTCGTCGGGAGCGCTCGCGTCGTCGGGGACGCCCGCGTCGGGGTCGACGGGCGTGTCTTCGCCGCGCGGGGTCTCGTCTTCGGTGTTGGGGATTCCGTCGCCGTCGAGGTCGTCGGGGGGAGTGCCCGTGGTGCCGCTCGGTGTGGTGTCCATCGCGTCGGGGACGCCGTCGTTGTCGTTGTCGGTGTCGACGGCGTTGGGCATCCCGTCGCCGTCGACGTCGGGATCGGCCTCGGCGGTGAGGCCGTCGCCGTCGAGGTCGCCGATCTCGACGCGGTCGGGCATCCCGTCGCGGTCGTTGTCCATGTCCATGGCGTTCGCGACGCCGTCGCCGTCGATGTCGGGGTCGGCGCCGTCGGGGATGCCGTCCACGTCGAAGTCTTCTTGAAGATTCGGCGCGTGCTCGGGGGTGGTGTCGAAGGCGAGGGGGTTGGTGTCGAGGAGCGTCCCGAGGTCGATGGGGCCGTTGAGGGGGCTTACGGGGGAGTCCTTCGTGCCGATCTCGAAGACGTTGGTCTTGTCGCCCGAGCCTCGCGATTTAGGGAACGTGATCGGCACGACGCGTCGTCCGACGATCGCGTTGACCTTGTAGGGCGCGCCGACGGTGACGTTCGCGAGGGTGAAGGTCCCGTCGGCGGCGGGCTCTGCCTGCGAGACGACGCGGCGGGTCTTCGCGTTGATGGCGACGATCCTGAGCACGCGCAGGGCGCCCGTACGCACGGGCACACGACCGCGGATCTCGCGCGCGTCGGCGCGGATCACGTTGGGGTCATCGCCATCGCAGCCGTGCGCCGCGGCGACGACGGCGACGCCGAGCACGAGGGACTTCATCCACGTCGAGAGCTTCAAGGTTTGATTCTCCGTGTGAGCGGCGAGGCGTGACGGCGATGGGGGTCAGCGACGCGACCGTGCTCTGCGTCTCCGCGTCGCGACGAGGGCCCCGACCGCTACGGAGATACCCGACGACGGCGCGTCGCGTCTATGGGGCGAGGCGCAACACCCGCCGCTCGCAGACGGACGTATCGGCGGCGCCACGGGGATCTCGGGCGCGCAGTCACGCGCGGGCCTCGGGCGCGCGGGCGAGACTGGATGGAGCGCGCATGCTCCGTCGAGGTCGTCGCGGGTGAGGACTCTGCGCTGCCGTTCGACCTCCATCGAAGACTGCATCACGGCGCCTGGGACGAACGAGTGATCGAGCCCGACGACGTGTCCGAGCTCATGGAGCAGCACCGAGGCAACGTCCGCCACACCCCAGGTGGGCGCTCCGTCGTCGAAGGCGCGGCCGAGTGGATTCTCCATCGAGAGCGCGTCGAGCTCGACGTCGGCTTCGAGCAGCGTCGCGGTGGGAATGTCGGTGGTGACCACGGTGAACGCGATGGTCCCGGGGCGGTGGTAGGCGTCGGGGGTCCAGCGGCGGTTGACGGAGACGACGTTGCGTCCGTCGAGCGCGAGGTCGAGCGGGAGGTCGACATCGGGCGCGACCACGAGCGCGAGGGAGCTTCCGCAAGACGCTTCGCTCCACGCGAGCGCCGCGGGCGCCAGGTGCCGACGCAGGAGCGCTTCGAGCGGCTGTCCCGCGTCGAGAGGCGCGGAGAGCTCGCGCGTGTTGAGCGAGATCCCGACGCAGGTGACGGGCCACGAGACGACGCGGTGGCGCTCGCAGCTTCCTGACGGAGACGGCGGCGCGGTCATGCGGCAGTACGCGTGTGCGGGCGCAGCGATCGATGCGAGGAGCGCGCATGCGACCGAGAGCACTGCGCGTCGGAGGGCGATGTCTACGTGCGCGCGAATCGCCATGAAGCGTGTGGCCTCGGAGTCCGCGTCGCGATCGTGCGCGTCAGGTGTCGAACACGTCGCGCGTGCTCGTGGCGGTCGCTGCGCGGTCGAGCCAGCCTTCGAGCGTCGCGGTGTCATCGCAGCCGAGCACACGCGCCTGCGTCGCATCATCGAGCTGCACCCCGCGACGCGCGAGCACACGGAGCACCGCTGCCGCGAGAGATTGCTGAACCCCCCGCGCTTCGCCGCGTGCTTCACCCCGCGCTTCGCCGCGTGCTTCGCCGCGTGTCTCACGCGCCGCGAGCTCGTGCTCGATGACGCGGTTCTTCGATGCGAGGAGGGCCTTCGCGACGGTGTCATCCGCGAGCACGCGGTCGACGAGGGCCGCGACGGGGAACGGGACACGGAAGCATCGATCGGTGATCTCGGCCGCGGCGTCGAGCTCGGTCCAGTCGTGGTGGGCGTGATCCCACTCGTAGACCTTGCGGCTTGCGACCTTCACGGCGAAGAGCCTTCGGACGCCGCGCTTCGCGAACTTCTCGACCTTGTCGGTCGCGTGCGCGAGGCGCTCGGTGTCGAGCACTTCGAACGCGATCTCTTCGAGCTGACGTCCGCCGGTCTTCGGATCGGGAGCGCTCGGAAAGACGCTCACGTCGGGCGCCGCGTCGGAGTCGTCGTCTGCGCGCGTGAGCATGTCGACCGCGACGGAGTACCCGTCGGCCAGCACACCCATGAACAGATGCGTCACCTCCGCGTGCTGCGTGGCGTGGGGAGGGTTCGCGCCCATCGTCCGGTACACGCGCCCATCGACGATCTCGGCGTGTGATTCGGGCGCCACGAGGCGCTCGTCGACGGCGGGGAGGCGCTGGTTCTTTCCCGGTGCGTACGCGCCATGCGACGAGGCGCCTGGGGCGAGCATCACGGGCGGCGTCGAGGAGCGCGGCGGGTTCATCGCGGCGAAGACTAACGCACCCGCACGCGGCGGGTCGAGGACGGCGCTGTCACCTCGTGAGGCGCGCGCACGCGCTCACACGGCGCTGCGGATCGTGACCCTGCCATGCTGTTCGAGCAGCGCGCGAATCGCCGCCGCGGGGACGCCTTCGTTGTAGGTCGACGCGAGCCTCGGATCGCCCGCGTGATGGAGCGCGAGGAGCGTCCAGTTCTGGTCGAAGCACGGCGAGCCCGACGAGCCGGGGAGCGTGTTGGTTCGATAGCGCACGCGGGTGTTGTTGGCGTTCATCGAGAGCACGCCGTCGAACGCGAGTCGCAGCGGGTGTCCGTTGGGATGCTGAAGGATCAGCACCGACTGCCCCGGCGACACGCGGGTCTCCTTGGGGAGCGTGATCCACCCGCGGGGAGCGCCGTCGCGCGTCTCGCTCCCGATGGGGCGCGCGAGTCGCAAGAGCGCGAAGTCGAGCTCATCGGGCCTCGGGAGCGCGGTGGGGTTCGCGTCGATGTCGGCGGCGCTCCAGGGCGAGTGATCGATGAGCCACTGAGGCGCGAGCTTCACGTCCGTGAACTGATCGGCGAGTCCCCCGGGCGGACGCCAGTAGTCGAAGCGCACGGTGACGTCGGCGGGCGAGACGCTCCCGTTCGCGACGCACTCGACGACGTGCCAGTTCGTGAGCACGAGGTCGGGACCGATGAGAAATCCCGTTCCGCCACCCTTCGCGCCCGTCTGCACGAAGGCGACGCGGCCCATCATGGCCCGATAGCTCACGATCCACTCCGCGGCGTCGGCGATCTGGAGCTCGCTGAGCACCTTCTCCAGCGGATCGCGCGCCCGCTCGGCCATCACCTCGGCGACGAGGCCCGCGCCGAGGGCGAGGGCTTGCGGCGATGTGGTGTGCGCGAGGGGCTGAGCGCGCGTCGGCGCGACGCCCGCGGAGAGCTTCTGGAGCGACTCGTCCTTGGGCCAGCGCTCGGCGGCGAGGGCGGCGAGGTCCGCGAGGCAGCGTGATTTCTTCGCCTCCTCAATGACGGAGAACCAGATGTTCTCCGCGGCGCCGTTGAAGTCGACGCGCGAGGGGTTGACGCCGACGTCTTCGCACATGGTGTCTGCCGCGCGCGCCTTGGGGTCGTTCTTCGCGAGCGCCTCACGCAGCCTGCGGCGCGCGACGTTGTCGGTGTCCCAGTCGATGCTCATGAAGCGGTAGTGTCGCGCAGCAGACGCGAGGGAGGCAACGCGTTCTGCGGAGGTGTGGACGTTGCCCGTCGCAAGCGCGCCGACGCCTGCTTCGCGATGACGTAGTCGATGGCGCGACCGCGTTACTCGCTCGCTCCGGTGAACGCGTCGCGCAGCGAAACCGCGAACGGAGCGAAACCCCTCGGGCACGCTCGTTCCAGCTTGCTCACGTCAGTGCGCTCCGCGACGCGTACGCGAAAGTCCTGCCCGGGGCCGCGTCCCGCGCTCGCTGCGATGCGCGCCAGCAGCTCCTTCGGGCGGTGCTCTTCGCGGCCGCTGTTCTGGTAGAGCGCTTCGACGTGCGTGGCTGGATACGCCTTGCGAACCTCACGCTCGTCGAGCCCGAGCTCCTCGGCGATGGCCTCGGCGGCGCCCAGCGTCCACGCTTCGATCGACTCATATGCGATGCCTGCGGCGACGCGCGTCGAGCCTCGCAGCGATGCCACGCCATCCTCGATCTGCCGCACCCTCTCGTCGTCGCGGTCGTGGTCGGTCACGCACACGATCCCATCGCAGGCGTGCAGGCGCTCGGCGATCAGCGCCGCGGCCTTCATCTTCGCGGCGAAGCCCCGCTTCTTCGCGTCGGGATTGAAGCGCGAGAGCTCCGTCCAGCGGAGCGCGGGCGTGTCGTCTGCGAGCTGAGGGCACACCTTTCGCGCGAGCACCTGCACCACACCGGGACGCTCTGATTCCCCGGGGCTGAAGCGGTCGTGGCGTCCGATGTCGTGGGGCCCTTCGCCCACGAACAGCGCCTTCACGACGCCTTGCGCGCGAAGAGGCCGTCTTCGCCGAGCATGTACCAGAGCTCACCGACGGCGAACTCCTCGAGGAGCTTCGGGAGGTCCGTCGCCTCGCTCATGGGGCGCACCTGCGTTCCGGTCTCGGGGTCGCGGCGTACGACGCGCACCTCTTCGGGGCGCACGTAGTTGAGCAGCAGGGGGTTGTGCGTCGTCACGATCACCTGCCTCGCGCGGTTGCCGATCTCGCCGGTGCTCATCTTCCGCAGCAGCGAGATCACCATCTCCAGACGCGACGGGTGGAGGCCGTTCTCGGGCTCCTCGATGAGCAGCACGTCGGGCGTGTCGCTGTGCGCGAGCGTCAGAAAGGCCGTGAGCAGCAGCGCCCCCTCCGACGCCTGCGACGCGGGAATCGTCACGCGCGGACCGCTGCCTGCGAGCACGAAATCCAGCGCCTTGCCGAAGCCTCCCGACTCCAACTGCACGGTGCGCAGCGCCACTCCGCGCAGCGTCGGAACCGCGCGACGGAGGTCCTCTTCGAGGTTGTGGATGGCGTCGCGATCGGGGCCCGTGATGAGCGCGTCGAGCACGGACGCGAGGTTGTCGCCCGTGGTCGAGAGCGTGGG
>JBPOHC010000245.1:0-13593 GCA_052035985.1 Myxococcota bacterium
TCGAAGCGCAGCCGACGCCCGCGTCGGGCGGCGGGGGCATGCAGCACGCGAGGCAGCGCGAGTCGTAGCAGCGTCCGGTGAGCGTGCAGCAGGCGAGGCCGGCGCCGCAGTCGCCGTCGGTGCGACAGGTCGTGGGGCCGACGTCGACGCTCGCGTCGGGAGTGATCGCGCACGCGCCGACCGACTGCGTCGAGCGGTCAGGGCGGCACCCCTGGTAGGTCACGCCCGTGCACGCGCAGAAGGTCTCCGCGCGGAGGCACGCGACGGAGGCCATGCACACGCCGCTTCGCGCGCACGCGGTCGACGGGTACACGCACTCCTGTCCCGTCGCGCAGTTCGCCGCGGTGACGCAGGCCCCCGCGGGCACGTCGATCGCGGGGACATCGACCGCGGGCACGTCGCTCGTCGGGCGATCGACGGAGGGCGCGTCGGTCGTGGGCGCGTCGGTCGTGGGCGCGTCGGTCGCGTCGTCGTTCGAAGCGTCGGGGCGGAGCACGTCGAGGTTGGTGCCTCCGCAGCCCGACAGGAGAAGCGTCGCGGAGAGCGCCGCGACGAACCGGAAGGCCATCAAGCGTGGGTTGCTCATGCCTGTACCTGATCCGCGGAGGGTGAAAACCGGCTCAAGAATTTTTCGTGAGCCGGTCTGTGCCGTTGGGGGATCTACACCCTGACCCGAGGGCCATGCGATGTTTCCAACGCTGGCTTCCGCGCGCACGATCGCAGCATCATGCGCGCCCGTGGAGCCCGCTCCCGCCGATGACGACGCCTCGCTCGTGGCCCGCGCCCTCTCGGGCGACCGCGTCGCCGAGGCGCAGATCTACCGCCGTCACGCGCGGTCGCTCGCCAACGTGGCCGCGCGCCTCACGGGCTCTCGCGCTGACGCCGAAGACATCGTGCAGGAGACCTTCGTGATCGCCCTCGAACACCTCCGCGACCTGCGTGACCCCGCGTCGCTGCGCGCCTGGCTGACGCGCGTCGCCGTGACGTGCTCGCAGCGGAGGCTCCGTCGCCGTCGCGTGCTCCGCTGGCTCGGGCTCGACCGCACCGAGGCCGACCTCCCCCTCGACGCGATGGCCGCGCGCGACGCGAGCCCCGAGGTGCGCGCCGAGCTCTCGCGCGTCGCCGCCGTGCTCGACCGATGCGACCCCGACGCCCGCGTCGCATGGACGCTCCACCGCGTCGAGGCCGAGACCCTCGAAGCGACCGCGGAGGCGTGCGGGTGCTCGCTCGCGACCGTGAAGCGACGCGTCGCCGCCGTCGAGGCCACCCTCGCGCGCGACCTCTCCACCCGAGGTGATCCGCGATGAGCGAACCCCTCCCGACGCCTCTGCGCGAAGCCCTCCGCGAGCCCTTCAGCGACGGTGACCTCGCGCATCTCTGGCCCTCCATCGAGCGCCGCCGCGCGCGCGCCTCGACGCGCACCGCGGCCCTGTGGATCACCGCCGCGGCCGTCGCGGGCTCCGTCGCCTTCGCCCTCGGACGCCCTCGCGCCGCGACCTCTCCGGGCCCGCTTCGCCTCGCCTCGGGCGCCGCCGTCGCCACCCTCGACGCTCCCGCCGAGGCGCGCGTCGTCACGCTCTCTGACCGCTCGCGCATCACGCTCTCCGAGGGCGCTCGCGTCGAGCCCGTGCGCAACGACGCGCGCGTGTTCGACACGTCGCTCCCCCACGGACGCGTGCGCTTCGACGTGCAGCCTCGCGGTCCGCGGCGGTGGTCCATCGACTGCGGCCTCGCCACCGTGCGCGTCGTGGGGACATCGTTCGCACTCGAACGATCTCCCGCGCGGCTTCACGTCGAGGTGTTTCACGGCCTCGTGCGCGTCGAGGGACAGCGAGTTCCCAACGGCGCCAGGCTCCTCTCGGCGGGCCAGTCGATCGACGTGCTCGCGGCCCCTGTCGAGACTGCGCCCGCACCCGTGACTCCCGTCGTCGCGCCCGTGGCTGCGCGGGTGCCCGTCGCGGCGCCGTCGCCTCGCGCGGCCCGTGTGTCGGCCTCCGACGCGTGGCGCGCCCTCGCCGCGCAGCGTGAGTTTCAGCGCGCGTATGAAGCCCTCGGACCGGGTGGCGCCGAGGCCCGCGCCCGCGACGCGACGGCCGATGACCTCCTCGCGCTCGGTGAGGTCGCGCATCGCTCGCGGCACTACGCCGAAGCCGCGGAGCTCTACGCCCGCTTCATCACCGCCCACGGAGACCACGCCCAGGCCGGGATGGTGGCCTTCACGCTCGGGCGCCTCCAGCTCGATCAGCTCGCGTCGCCCGTCGATGCGGCGCGCTCGCTCGACCGCGCGCAGCGTCTGGGTGTCGCCCGCTACCTTCAAGAAGACCTCGCCGCGAGGCTCGTCGAGGCCCGCGCCCGATCGGGTGACGCCGCGGGCGCGCGCGCAGCAGCCGACGCGTACCTCCGCGCGTTCCCCGACGGTCGCCGCGCGGCCGATGTGCGCCGATGGGCCGAGTAGCCACCGCCGCCGTCGTCGCCGCGCTGTCGCTCGCGCCACGGATCTCCGCCGCGCAGCGCGCCATGCCCGCCCGCGTGCGCGTCGAGTCGACGCCGTGCGCCGCGGGGCCCTTCGACCTCCGCGCGTGGACCCCGCTCCTCCGCAACGAGCTCGAGACCGACGGCGTGGAGTCCGTCGACGTGGGCGCTCAACCCGCCGGAGGAGAGGCGCCGCTCGCGGTCATCCACGTCGAGCTCGAGCGCTGCGACGATGGCTCCACCGAGGCCGCGGTCACCGTCGACGATGAGCTCACGCACAAGACCGTGCGGCGCGTCGTGGCCCTCGACGACATCCCCGCTGAAGGCCGCGGCCGCGCCCTCGCGCTCGCCATCGCAGAGCTGCTCCGCGCGAGCTGGATCGAGCTCACCCTCGACGACGCGCAGAGGCCGCAGACGCCCGCACCCGCGCCCATCCGCCGCGCGATGCTCTTGCGCGTGAGGGCTCTGCCCGAGCGAGCGCCCGAGCCCGCGCCGCGACCCGCGAGACCCGTGACGAACGCGACCCGCGCGGCCCCGATGTGGCTCGGCGCCGTGGCTGACCTCCGAACGTTCCCAGGGCAGGGCGGGGCGCTCCTCGGGGCCCGAGCGCTCTTCTCGTGGAGCCCGTGGACGAACGTCCCGGTGCGTCTTCGCGCGGACGTTGGCGGCGCGACGGGCACCGCCCTGGCCGCGCGCGGAGAGGTCGATCTCAGCCTCGCCTCGGTCGGTCTCGGGGTGATGGTCGGAGGGGGCAACGAGCGCGTCGACCTCGCCGTCGGCGCGCGCATCGAGGCCGGGTGGGCGTGGGCCTCGGGCACGCCCGCGAATGCTTCTTCTGTGGGCGATCACGGGAGCGACGCGGTGGTCCTCGCGACGGTGACCTCGGCGCTTCGCGTGGCGCTCACGGGCCGGTGGTCGGCGATGGTCGACGTGTCTGCGGGGCAGACCCTGCGCTACGTGACGGTCTCCGCGGGAGACGAGCGCGTCGCCGGCGTGCGCGGCCCGGTGCTCGCCGTGGGGCTCGGCATCGGCGCGTCGCTACCCTGACGTGAGGCTCGGCGGAACGATCGACTCGTGGTAGGCGGGCATCGCGCGGGCGTCGGTGAGCTCCGCGTGGCGACGGCGCACGAGCTCCGAGAGCGCGACGAAGGGGACCGCGACGGGGCACCTCGCGGTGAGGTCTTCGAGCACCTCGACGGAGCACTGCGAGGCCGAGGGAGCGTCGACGCCCGCTTGACGCGAGACGCCTTGTACGAAGGCCATCGGGCCGCGATCACCGAGGGCATCGGCGCGGCCGAGCTCGATCGCGCGCACGTCACACGCGCCGCAGCCGATGCAGCGACCGGCGCCCATCACGGTGTCGTGGTCGGCGGGCTCGCGGGTGAGCATCCCGTCGGGGCGATACTGCGCCATGAAGCGCGGGAGCTCGCGGCGTCGAGAGAACACGCTGCGCAGCACCGTCTTGAACAGCGACCAGCCCAGGCGCACCACGCTCTCGAAGGACCACATCGAGCCCTTTGAGTACCGCATCGCGCGCGCGGCGGATACTCCCTGTCAGGGGACGAGCACGTCCACCGAGGCGATGACGTCGTTGCGCGCTGAGGAGCCCGGCGCGAAGCCTCCGAGCGTCGCCGCCGTGCGCCGACGGACACGGACCCGCAGCGCGCCCGCGCCGCGGACGAAGTGAACCGCGGGCACCGTCGCGCGCCCGGTGTCCGCCATCGCAGGGAGGAGCGCGGGCGCGGTGATCTGCGCTTCGGTGGCGCCCGTGGGGGTCCACGTCACGTCGAGCGGGGTCATCGCGGCGTGGCTCTCGTTCTCGCGCGGCGCCGAGATCATGTGGGCCTCGGGCGTCGACCAGCGCTGCGTCGGGGGGCGCTCGCCGGGCGTCGTCACCGTGAGCTCGCTCCACGCGGGATACCCGCTGCGCGCGCCGCGGTAGTGGCCGTCGTCGGCGACGAGCGTGACGCTCCCGAGGGGCGAGTTCCAGCTCACGGAGGCGCCGCTGACGGGCGAGCCCGCGCGGGTCAGCGTGACTTCGATCTCGGTCTGCCACTCGCGAGGCATCCCCGTCTCGCTCTGCGCGGTCAACACCGCCTGCACGAGCAGCGTCGACGCGTCAGGGCCGCCCTCCCCAGGGACGTCAACGCGCGCGTCGGAGGCGTCGGGCGTGACCACGTCGGGCATCACGACATCGGGCGCGATCACATCAGGCGCGACCACGTCGGGCGTGACCACGTCGGGCGCGACCACGTCGGGCGTGACCACGTCGGTGGTGACAGCGCCGTCGGGCGTCCTCGCGAGCTCGACGTCCTCGATGCACGCCATCGAGAGCGTCGCGAACGCCGCCATGAGCGCCGCGGAGACCTTCACTGGAGGTTCTCCATCTGCCGCCGCACGGCAGCGGAGTAGATCCCCGACGGGTGCCGCATCAAGAAGCGCTCACCCTCGGCGCGGGCCTCTGCGTCTCGGTCGAGGCGGGCGAGCGCGCGCACGCTCAGGTATTCGGCCTCCTCTGCGAAATGGCTGTGGCGACCGTGCCCGGTGAGCGATCGAGCGATCGAGAGCGCCGCGCCAGGGTCGCGATCGAGGAGCCTGCGAGCCTCTTCGAGGCGCTGCTCGTCGCGGGCCTCGGTGACGCTCGGCGCGTGCGCGGTCGGAGCCTCGCGATGCGACGGAGTCGGCGCAGTCACGACGGGCGCAGTCACGACGGGCGCAGTCTCCACGGGCGCAGTCACGACGGGCGCAGTCACGACGGGCGCAGTCACCACGGGCGCAGTCACGACGGGCGCAGTCACCACGGGGGCGGTCGGCGCGACGGCGTGGGTGGGCGCGCGGGGCGCGCGAGGAGTCTGCGGCGGAGCGGGCGACGTTCGCATCAGGGCGACGACGACGAGCGCCACGGAGGTCGTGCCGACGCTGCCGGCGGCGAGCGCGCCCTTCGCCCACCACGGACGCGGCGCGAGCGGGAGCGGCGCGAGGCCCGCGACGAAGCGAGCGCCCGACTCCCTCGCGTCGGGAGGCAGCGGCGGTGTCGCGCTCGGACCCGCAGCGAGGAGCGCGCGGAGATCGCCGCTCGCGTCGCTCTCGGGGTCGAGCCAGCGCCTCGGTTCGTTCATCGACGCTCCTCCTGTCTGGCGCTGCGCACGCGGGCGAGCTCCTGCTGAAACGAGGCCCGCGCGGCGTGGAGCCGCGAGTACACCGTACCCACCGGCACGCCGAGCATCTCGGCGATGGGCACGCATGCGAGGCCTTCGAGTTCGAACATCACGAACACCGCTCGCTTCTCCGGGTCCATGCGCGAGAGGATCGTGTCGAGCGTGCGGCGAGCCTGACGCTCAGCGGCGTGGTCTTCGGGCGAGGGGCTGTGATTCTCGGGCTCGGGGACGATCTCAACGGCCGTCTCGGGGTGCCGCCTCCGGTGCCTCCGCCATGCCTGCACGACGTGGAGGCAGATCCCGAAGAGCCACGTGGTCATGCGGCTCGACCCGTCGAAGCTGTCGAGGCGCCGATGCACGACGAGAAAGACCTCCTGCATCTGGTCGCCGAGGTCGTCGTAGGCGACGCCGAGGCGCGAGAGCGAGGCCCAGACGAAATCCGCGTGCGCCGCGTAGACCGACGCCGCGGTCCACACGGTCGTGTCGCGTCGCGTCTCCGCCGGAGGATCGGTCAGCGTTCGCTCCATCGCGTCGCCGCGCAGCCGCGGCCTCGACGCTCTACATACACCGCCGACCGTCGCTCGCCACGCCCCGAAGACGCGCTGGACCCGCTCGTTTCGAGTCCGGGCCGAACCGCCGCGCCACCGCGTCCGACGCGTCGGGAGGGAGACGTCCTCCGTCCGCGCGCGCGTCGGCGTCGGGTGTGTCGGTTGTTGCACCATCGGTCGCAGCCCTCGGGGAAGAACGTCGGCGCTGCGCAGGCAGCGACGGTTCCCGGAGCCTGAATGACCTGCGCGTCTGTCGGCCTTCTTAGAAATCGACGCCCGCGCCCAGCGTCGCGTCGATGGCGACGGGCCACGGATCGAGCCCCAGCGACGATCGCCCTCGCACCGTGTACCGCTGTTGCGCGAGCGCGACCGTCACGCGCACCGCACCCTCCGCGAACACGGGCCCGGCGATGCGCACCCTCGCGGCCCCTTCGCCAAAGAGCCCGAACCACAAGCGGTCGCCCGGCGCGACAGGCACGAGCTCGTAGACCACCGCGTGAAGCGCGCCTCCCTGGAGGCCCGCGCAGCCCGAGACGCGAACCGCGCCGAGCGTGCCGAAGCACGCCCCCGCGAAGAGCGCCGTGAGCCCGAAGCCTGTCGCGCTGTCGGCGTTGGTCACCGGCACCACGAAGGCGCCCGCCGTCGCGTGCCACGGGCCCTCGTGGCGGCTGCGAAACTGGAGCATCACGGCGGGCGCGAGCGGCGTCGCACCGGCCGTCACCCCGGCGCGGGCCGACAGCGACGAAGGCACGCCCCGCGGTGTGGCCGGGACCTCTCGCTCGATCACCCGCGGCGCGACCACGGGACACGCCGACGGCGCAGGACACTCCCGCTGCGCAGGGCACTCGGACGTAGGAGGACACACCGGCGGACGATCGGGGACGAGCGGCGCGTCGGGGTCGATCGCGAGGGCGACCGCGAGGCCCACGGCGTCGAGGAGCTCGGCGCAGGTCTCGGTGCGACGCGAGAGCTCACGCACCGCGCGGGTGTCGCGCTCGCGGGCGGTGATCCGCGCGTTCCACCCGTTCGAATGGCGGCGGAAGCGCACCGCGAGAAGCCGCGTGGCGTCGCTGGCGAAGGGGTCGCGGCCCATGCGTCGGCGCACGTCGGCCGTGAGCGCGTCGAGCGAGGGGCACGACGCGTCGCCGGTGGCTTCGACCTCGAGCTGCACCCTCGTCGCGCGCTCCTGCGCCCACGCCGCGCGCGGGAGCAAGCTCGAGGCGACGACGATCACGGCGAGGCCGATTCGCACCTGGCGTTCTTACCGCAATCGATCGCGCCGTTGCGACGAGAGAAGCGCCTATTTGAAGAGCGAGAGACCCGCATCCATCGGCGGCGCCGCCGGGGGCTCGTGCCCGTTGAGCCGCAGCCGGGTGAGGACCCTCCGCGCGGCGTCGAGCGTCACGTCGCAAGCCGCCGCGATCTCCTCGGCGACGCGCTCGACCTCGGGGCCCTTCGCGCCCGCCGCGGCGGCCACGCTGCGCGCGTGCAGAGACATGTGCCCGCGCTGAATCCCTTCGGTGGCGAGCGCCCGCAGCGCCGCGAGGTTCGACGCGAGACCCACCGCGGCGGCCACCGTGGCGAGCTCCTGCGCCGTGCGCGCGTTGAGGATCTTCAAGGCCAGCCGCGCCGCCGGATGAACGCGCAGCGTCCCTCCCACGATGCCGAGCGCGAGGGGGATCTCCATCGCGCCGTGGAGCGCGCCGTCGTCGCCCGTGCGCCACGTCGCGAGGGGCTCATAGCGCCCGTTGCGCGCCGCGAACGCGTGGGCGCCGGCCTCGACCGCGCGCCAGTCGTTGCCCGTCGCCATCACCACGGCGTCGACGCCGTTCATGATCCCCTTGTTGTGCGTCGCGGCCCGGTAGGGGTCTCGCTCGGCGAACTTCGACGCGCGCACCACGCCATCACGCACCTCGTCGCCCGACATCGTCTCCGTCGCGAGCGCGCTCACCGGAACGCGGCACCGCACGCGGACGCAGCGCCGATCCGAGAGGTTCGTGAGGATGCGCAACCCCACGGTTCCGCCCGTGAGCGAGGCCAGCACGGGGGCGAGCTTCTCGGCCACGGTGTTCACGAGGTTGGCGCCCATCGCGTCGCGCACGTCGACCACGACGTGAACCACGTAGAGCCCGTCGCCGAGGTCGCGCGTCTCGATCGCCCGCGCGCCGCCGCCGCGCGCCACGAGCCCGCCCACCGACGCGTCAGCCATCGCGAGCAGCGAAGCCTCCGCGCTTCGAACGCGCCGCGTGGCCTCGTCGGGATCGCGCACGTCCCAGAACTGCACCTGCGCGACCATGAGGGGCTCGTCGGCCTCGGCTTCGAAGCCTCCGCCCTCGCGGATCATCCGCGCCGCGTTGCTCGCCGCGGCGACCACCGAGGGCTCCTCGACGACCATCGGCGCGAGCCAGTCGCGGCCGTTGATCCTCACGTTGAGCCCGAGCGAGAAGGGCAGTGCGTAGGTGCCGAGCACGTTCTCGACGGTCTTGTCCGCCGAAGTGACGTCGAGCCCTCCGTTCGAGAGGGCGCGGGTGAGCTCCGCCGCGTCGAGGTCCGCGGCCTCGGCCACGAGGCGCCTGCGCGCGTCGACGGAGTGCTTGTAGAAACCAGGGATGCGCGAGGTCCGATTCATCGTTGGGTTCACCGACGAAGGGTTGGATGACTCGTCACCCCGTCGCGACTCCGCGGACATCGGTCGCGAGCGAAACGACCGCGAACCCTTCAGCGCGCGCGGCCTCGGTGACGGCCGCCAATGTGTCCCCGTCGCGCGCGAACGCAACGGCCACATCCCCCCCTCCCGCGCCCGACGGCTTGCACGCGCCGCCCATCGGCTCGATGCGCGACGCGAGCCGCGCCATCGCTTCGGTCACCACGGCCACGCCCGATTCAGTACCGAGCGTCTCCATCGCGGCGTGGTGCGCGCGCATCGCCGTCACGGCCTCTCGCGCGTCGCCCGCACGGAGCGCGTGATCCATCGCGTCGGTGGCCTCCTCGATGCGCGCGAGCACGGCTTCGAAACCCTTCGCGTCACGGCTTCGAAAGCCCTCGACCTTCGCGATCATGTCGCTCGTGCGCGCCGGGGTCCCCGTCCAGAGCACGGCCCACGGGATGGCGCCCATCCCCGGGTGGCGAGTGATTTCGGGCGCGCTGTCTCCGTCGCCTGTGAGGCGCACGCGCACGACGCCGCCGAGGGCGCTCGCGATCACGTCGACGCCGCTGCCGCCGCCCTGCGCCTTGCGGTGTCCTCTGCGCGCGGCGAGGGCCACGCGGGTGCGCATCGCGTCATCGAGCGAGAGGCCCGAGCGCGCGCAGGCCCACCCCAGCGCGGCCACGCACGCCGCCGCGGAGCTCCCCAGACCGAGCTTGCGCGATCCCTCTCCCTGAAGGGCTCTCACGTCGACGCGCACCTCGGCGGGATCGACGTCGCAGAGCCCCTCGTCGCGCGCCGCTTCGAAGGCCGCCGCGATCTCGGGGAACACCCGCGCGTCGTCTCCGTCTGCGCGCCCCGAGGCCACGGCGTAGCGGTCGACGGCCATCACCAGCGACGGACGTCCGCGGAGCACCGCGTACTCGCCCGCGAGCATGAGCTTGCCCGGCGCGCGGACGTTCACTTCACAAGCACCCCTTCGCCGGGCCTCGCGACGCGCACGTCGATGACCCCGCTCGCGTCTCGCAACGCAGCCGCCACGCGGTCTGCGTCGGAGCCCGCGCAGAGCACCTTCACGTGAGGCCCCGCGTCCATCGTGGCCCACGCGCCGATGCCATCGCGGCGCAGCGCTTCGACCCGATCGAGCACGTCGAGCGTCACGCCTCGCACGTAGCGAACCGCTGGAACCGCGGCCCACGCGCTCGCGTGCATGGCGAAGGTGCTCGCCTCCATCGCGGCGCCGACGGCCTCGATGTCTCGCCTCGCGATGCCCTCTTTCACCGCGTGGACGTAGCCCGGCGCGCAGGCCAGCCACGCCGACCAGTACGGCGACGTGCGGGCGGTCTCGCGCATCCCATCGCGCGACGCGACGGCCTTGGGCGCGCGGGTCACCATGGCGATCACCACGCAGACGTCCCACCAGTCTGAGGGGTGGAGCTGCCGCGCCGCGAGCGTTCCGTCACCGGGCACGCCCGCGGGGAGCTCGACGAAGCCGCCGAAGAGGCTCCTCGCGGCCGACGCGCTGCCTCTGCGCGCGAGCGACGAGAGCTCTTCGAGCGTAACCTCTGCGCCATAGGCGCGCGCGCCCGCCGCGGTGAGCGCCGCGAAGCCCGACGCGCTCGACGCGAGCCCCGACGCCGCAGGAAAGTGGTTCACAGACACCACCCTCGCGAAGCGCGACGTGTCTTCGAAAGAGACCCCCACACGCGCCCTCACGAGATCGAGAAGGGCCGTCACCTTGCGTCCCGCGGCGCCCTCTTGCAGCGCGCCGTCGAGCGTCACCTCGTCGGCCTTGAGCGACGCGTCGCGCTCCACGGTCGTCTCGGTCACGAGCGCGTCGAGCGTCACCGACACGCTCGGAACGGCCGGTAGATTGAGCGCCTCGTCGCACTTGCCCCAGTACTTCGCCAGCGCGATGTTGGCGCAGGCCCTCGCGTAACCCTTCATGCTCCCACCTCGACGGCCGCAGCCTTCACGCCCTCCGCGGCCCACGCCGCGAGCACCTCTCGCTCACGGTCTCCTGCGAGCGCGATCACGCACCCGCCGCCGCCCGCGCCCGTGAGCTTCGCCCCGAGCGCGCCCGCTGCGCGCGCCGTACGGCACAGCGTCTCGACGCGCTCCGTCGACACCATCAGCGACGAGAGGAGCACCTGATTCAGATCCATGAGCTCCCCGAGGCCGCGCGCGTCGCCCGCCTCGAGCGCGAGCGCCGCGTTGCGCACGAGCGACGCGATGGCGTCGAAGGTCTTCGTCGTCGCCTCGGGGCGCTTCTCGTAGGCCCTCGCGACCACCGCGACCATCTCCTTCGTGCTCGCGCGCTCGCCCGTGTCGCCGATGCAGAGCCGCAGCGGCGAGCGCGGCTGCACGCGCTTGAGCCCCTCGGACTTCGTGAACACCCCGACCCCGCCGAGCGCCGCGAGCGTGTGGTCGACCCCCGACGGATTGCCGTGAAACACCCGCTCCCACGCGAGCGCCACGTCGAGCAGACGCGCGTCGTCGAGAACGATTCCGCGAGCCTCCGCAGCCGCGCGCGCACAGGCCACGCCGAGCGACGCGGAGCTCCCGAGGCCACCGCCGCCGGGCAGGTGCATCACCGCGTCGATGCGCAGCCCCGTGACGCCGAGGCTCTGCGAGAGCGCCGTGAGGGCCTTGCCGAGATCGCTGCCGTCGCCCTCCGCGAAGCCGCACTCCCACGGACGCACGTAGAGCGAGAGCGTCTCCTCTCCCGAGTCTTTCGCGACGGCGTCGACGCCCGGTGAGATGGCGGCTGCGAGGGCGGGGCGGCCGTAGACCACCGAGTGCTCCCCGAGGAGGATCACCTTGCCATGCGCAGAGCTCATTTCGATCGCTCCGTGAGCACCGCGGCGAAGCCTTCGAGGAGCGCGCGCCCATCCTCGCGAAGCGCCGTTGTATCGAGCGCCGCGAGACATCTCTCTCGCAGCGCAGAGACCTCGGCCTCGGCCTCTTCGCGCGCGCCCGAACGCTCGACGAGCGACCTCGCGTGGAGCACCTCGGACTCCGTGGCGTCGCGTCGTCCGAGCACGGCGCGCAGCGCTTCGCGGTCAGCCTCAGAGAGGTGCGCGAGCGCGTGGCGCACGAGGTAGGTGCTCTTGCCCTCGCGAAAATCTCCGCCCACGGGCTTGCCCGTTTCCGCCTCGCTCCCGAAGGCGCCGAGGATGTCGTCGCGGAGCTGAAAGGCCAGCCCGAGCGGGTCCGCGAAGCGCTCGATCGCCGCGCGCGCGTCCTCGCTCGCGCCCGCGATGGCGGCCCCGAGGAGCATCGGACCGCGCACGGTGTAGCTCCCGGTCTTGAGGTCGTGGATGCGCTGGATGTCAGGGCTGTGCGTCACGTCGAGGCACTGACCGAGGATCACCTCGCGCTCCATGCGTCCCCACGCGGCGGCGAGCGCGCGACGCCTCGGGCCGTGGAGGTCGACCGAAGCGACGAGGTCGTGGACGAGCGCGCTCAGGAGGTCTCCCGCGAGGATCGCCGCGCTCGCGCCGAGGTGCTCGTCGGCGTAGTGGCGCGAGAGGGCGACGTGCACCGACGGGGCGCCGCGACGGATGGGGTCGTTGTCCATCCAGTCGTCGTGGATGAGGAGGTACGTCTGAAAGAGCTCGATCGCGGCGCCCACGTCGGTCGACGCCTCGGGGTGCGCGTCGGGCTCGACGCAGTCGCGCGCGGCGAAGAGCAGCGCGGGACGCAACCGCTTGCCGCCCCGCATGGTGAGCCCCTTCGCGGCTTCGAGCACGGGCAGCGCGTCGGGCGCGAGCGCGCGGGTCTCGACCTCGGAGCGCTCGAAGATCGCCGCGAGGCGGGCCTCGATGGTCGCTCTCACGCGGTCGAGGTAGAGCCTCGGTGACGCGGCTGCTGCGGGCGGAGTGGAGGGGCGCATCGCGCGGGGACACAAAGGCAGCGGTGCTGCGATGTCAAGGGTCGCGATCGGTGAGCGGCGCGCGGAGCCCACAAAGGAAGAGCGCCAGACACCGTGTGACCGGTACCTGGCGCTCCTCGGGACGTGTCCTTACCGCGATGGCCGTTGGGACGTTTGGAACCCCTGGCGCTTAGGCGCAGGTGGGATCACAGGTATCTCGACTTAAGGCGTCCCGGTGAAGTGTCCGGGCCTGCTCACCGCCGAGAGGGGCGTGACCCCGGGTTGTTACAAGAGAGGGGCTTTTGAACGTCTCGTCGCGAATCCTCGCAGAGGGACGCTCGCAATCTACGCCGCCCTCGCGCAAAGACAAGACTGCGAAACACATCGCGACGGGTGTAGACTTCGCGCGCTCGCAACGGGGGATCTCAACGCATCGCCGCTACCGGTCGCGCTCGCTCGCGGGCTCGTCGTCTTCGCCCGCGGACTCGCGCTCGTTCGAAGCGTCGTGCGTCGCGTCATGGTCGCGCGTCGCGTCGTGGTCGCGCGTCGCGTCGTGGTCGTGCGTCGCGGGATGGGCCGCCGCGGGGTGCTGCGCGTCGCCGCCGTTCCACTCGCGCTGGAGCTCGTTGGTGAGGCGTCCGCCGTTGCTGTTGACCATCCAGCCGACCTCGCTCTGCACGTCCTGGTCGGTGGGCGGCCAGTGGCCGTAGCGCGGGGTTTCGCCGGGCCCCGAGAAGTCCGTCCAGAAGGCGCGCCCCTCGTCGGAGTCGCGCACGTCGAGGTGGATGAACACGCTGTTGGGATAGAACCCCACGCCCGCGTCGGGCAGCGTGCGCGCGAAGTCTCGCAGCTCCTCGTGGCGAACGCCCACGACCCTCAGATCGAGCGCACGCGCGT
>JBPOHC010000900.1:0-20923 GCA_052035985.1 Myxococcota bacterium
CGGCGGCGCCGCGGCGTCCGCCCCGGGCGCGGGCGGCGGAGGGCTGGGCGCGGCCTGCGCTACGGGACCCGCGGGAGCCGGCGCGGGCTCGCCCGCGGGGGCGGGCGGCGGAGGCGCGGGCTCGGCCTGCGCGGGCGGCGCGGCCTCCGCGGGGGCGTTCGAAGAGACCGGCGTGGCGGTGTTGGTGTTCGAACCGCCCGAACCGAAGGCGAAGTATCCCACGAGCGCGATGACCGCGACGGCGCCCGCGATGATGCCGTACATCATGCCGCCCTTGCGCTGCGGAACGACGGGCTCGTCGTCGAGCGCCGCGGCGTTCACGGCGGGCTTCGCGGTGACCTTCTCCGCGGGCTTCGCGGTCGGCTTCGGAGCGGGCTTCGCAGCGGCCTTCTCCGCGGCCTTCGCGGCGGCCTTCTCCGCGGGGGGCTTGCTCGAAGGCATCGCGAGGCCCTCGGGCGGCGGCATCGAGACGACGGCCGAGACCGCGTCACGAACGGCGTCCTTCGGGGCCGCGAAGCCTCCGGCCGGGGCGCCCTCCGCGGGGGCGGGCGCGATGGCGGCGATGTCGGCGTTCCTCGCGGCGTCGAGTCCGATCTCCCACGACGGCCGGAAGGCCATCGCGGCGCGCTCGAACTCCTCATCGTTCATGGTGCCTTGCTTCCAGGCGCCCTCACCACCCGTCGCGTGTGTCATCTCACTCACGGCGTCTACATCTCCTCGCGTACGTCCTGGATCGTTGCGAACACTACCGCCCCGGCCGTCTCACACGCAACGGCCCGACAGGCCGTGTCCGCGTGGACCTTTCACCGCAGCGCTGTGCCGTCACCCGCTGCGTACATCGGGGCAACGACCGGATTGAGAGCCCCGCATCGCGGCAGTGCTTGGCAACCTCCGCGCTGAGCCTCTAGAGTCCGCGCGCCCTCGACCCGAAGCGTCTCGGGATCGAGAGGGAGTCTCAGTGTCCTCCATCAACGACCGCGTTCAAACAGAGCTCGATCGCCTCGCCATGCAGAGGGCAATCGAGTGCGCGCGTCGGGGTCTCCCCTCACCCAACCCGCACGTCGGCGCGGTCGTCGTCCGCGACGGCGAGGTGGTCTCTGAGGGCTGGCACGAGCGAGCGGGCGATGATCACGCCGAGGTCGTCGCGCTCCGCGCCGCGGGGTCGCGAGCGCGCGGCGCGACGGTGTACGTCACCCTCGAGCCCTGCAACCACCACGGCCGCACGCCGCCCTGCACCGAGGCCCTCATTCGCGCGGGCGTCGCGCGGGTCGTGTTCGCCGCGAGCGACCCCAACCCCCACGTCGCGGGCGGCGGTCGCGTCGCGCTCGTGTCCGCAGGGGTCGACGTGCAGGAGGGCTTCGTCGAAACGCTTCAGCAGGAGGCCGAGCGCGTCATCGCGCCGTGGCGGACCTTCATCACCGAGGGCCGCGCGCACGTCACCCTCAAGGTCGCGATGACCCTCGACGGTCGCATCGCCACCCGCGCCGGCGAGAGCCGATGGATCACCGGCGACGACGCGCGTCGAGACGTCCACGCGCTGCGGGCGACGAGCGACGCGGTGATCGTGGGCAGCCGCACGGTGCTCGCGGATGACCCCGAGCTCACGGTCCGTCACGTCGAGGTGAGCCGTCAGCCCGCGCGCGTCGTGATCGATTCGGCGCTCGTCACGCCGCCCACATCGAAGCTCGCCCTGAGCGCGAGAGAGACTCCCGTGTGGGTGCTCACGGGCCGGGCGCACTCGCGTGATCGTGCGGAGGCCCTCACCGCGCGCGGTGTCGAGGTCGTCGCGATCGACGAGCGTGACGGGCGTCTCGACCTTCGCGCCGCGCTGAAATGGCTCGGCGGACGGGGGATCGTGTCAGCGCTCTGCGAAGGCGGCGGCGCGCTGCACGGCGCGTTCCTCGATCAGGGCATCGGCGAGCGCGTGGTGGCCTACGTCGCGCCGATGGTGTTCGGCGGAGAGGCCGCGATGGCCTTCGGAGGCCGTGGAGTCGCTGCGATCCGCGACGCTCGGAGACTCCGTGATCTGCGCGTCGAGCGCGTCGGCGAAGACCTGCGCATCGAAGGGGAGCTCTGATGTTTACAGGGATCATCCAGGCGGTCGGACGGCTCCGATCGCGCGTCGCGGCGGGGCCTTCGGCGACGCTCGTGGTCGAGTGTCCCTTCGAGCGCCTCGAGCTCGGAGAGAGCGTCGCGGTCGACGGCGTGTGCCTCACGGTGGCGACGGTGCTCGACGGCGCCTTCACCGCGAGCGCGAGCGCAGAGACGCTCGCTCGCACGACGATCGGCTCGCTCTCGGGCGGTCAGCGCGTGAACCTCGAACGCGCGCTCGCCGTCGGCGACAGGCTCGGCGGACACATCGTCGCGGGTCACGTCGACGGAGTGGGGAGGGTCGCGAAGCGCGAGGAGGTGGGCACGGCGGAGCGGGTGCGCTTCGACGCGCCGCCCGAGGTGATGCGCTTCGTGGCGGAGAAGGGCTCCATCGCGATCGACGGGGTGAGCCTCACGGTGAACGCGGTCCACGAGCGGGGCTTCGAGGTGATGCTCGTGCCCTTCACGCGCGACGCCACGGCGCTCGGTGATCGCCGACCGGGCGCCCCGGTGAACCTAGAGGTCGACGTGATCGCGCGCTACGTCGCGCGGCTGATGGAAGGCCGCGGGGCCGGCGAGGCGCACGCCTCGGGCGTGACGATGGACCTCCTCGCGCGGCACGGTTTCGTGAACGAAGGCTGAAGGGACTGCACGCAATGACGCTCGAAGGGACGCCCGAAGAGAGGGCACGCCGCGCGATCGAGGCGATCCGCGCCGGACGGATGGTGATTCTCACCGACGACGAGGACCGCGAGAACGAGGGCGACCTCGTGCTCGCCTCGGAGCTGGTCACCGCCGAGGCGATCAACTTCATGGCGAAGTACGCGCGCGGCCTCATCTGCCTGACGCTCACCGAGGAGGCGATCGAGAAGCTGCGCCTCCCGATGATGGTCGAGAAGAACACCGCCTCGCTCGGCACGGCCTTCACGATCAGCGTCGAGGCGCGCGAGGGCGTGACCACGGGCATCTCCGCGGCGGACCGCGCGCACACCGTCAAGGTCGCCGTCGCGCCCGACGCCAAGCCCGAAGACCTCGTCTCGCCGGGGCACGTCTTTCCGCTGCGCGCGAAGCCCGGCGGCGTGCTCCAGCGCACGGGGCAGACCGAGGGCTCGGTGGACCTCGCGCGCCTCGCGGGCCTGGCGCCGTCGGGCGTGATCTGCGAGATCATGAACGACGACGGGACCATGGCGCGGATGCCCGACCTCGAGCGCTTCGCCGCCGAGCACGGCACGCCCATCGTCACGATCGAAGACCTGATTCACTACCGGCTCAAGACCGACCGCCTCGTGCGGCGCGTGTCGTCGAGGCGCTTCACGCCGGCGGGCTTCGCCTCGACGTGGACGGCGCACGTCTACGAGTCGACGACGGGCTCGCAGCGGCAGTTTCTCGCGCTCGTCGCGGGCGAGGCCGACCCCGAGACGCCCACGATGGTGCGCATGCACCCGGGCTCGGTCTTCGCAGACCTCTTCGCGCCCGCGAACACCCTCGACGGAAGGCCCGCGGTGGGCGGCGGCGCGTACCTCTTCGAAGCGATGCGACGGATGGAGGCCGCGGGGCGCGGCGTGGTGGTGTACTTCCCCCCGACGCAGACAGACCTCGTCGATGACCTGAGGGCGCTCGCGGGCGAGGCCCGACGTCACGCGCATGATCTCGCGTCGCAGGGCTCCCCCGCGCAGCGAGAGCACGGTCTCGGCGCGCAGATCCTCATGGACCTCGGGCTCCGAAAGATTCGTCTCGTGACCAGCAACCCGCGGCGCCTCGTGGGCCTCGCGGGCTACGGGCTCGAAGTCGTCGACATGGTTGACGTCTCGGGCGCGACGGCCTCTCGCAACGCGCAGTCGTAGCGCATTGCCTTTCCGATGCGCCGGGATTACAAGCCCGCGCCATGAGCGACGACGGTCTTCGAATGACGGTGATCGAGGGTGACCTCGTGGCGACGGGCGCCCGCGTGGCGGTGCTGGCGAGCCGCTTCAACCACTTCATCGTCGACCGGCTCGTCGAGGGCGCCCTCGACTGCCTCCGACGGCACGGCGCCGCGGAGGCCACGGTGGTGCGCGCGCCGGGCTCGTGGGAGCTCCCGGTGGTGTGCCGCACGCTCGCGAAGAGCGGGCGCTACGACGCGATCGTGGCCGTGGGCGCGGTGATCCGCGGGAGCACGGCGCACTTCGAATACGTCGCGGGAGAGGTCACCAAGGGCCTCGCCTCGGTCTCGCTCGACACGGGCGTCCCCGTGGCCTTCGGGGTGATCACCACGGAGAACATCGAGCAGGCCATCGAGCGCGCGGGCACCAAGGCGGGCAACAAGGGGTGGGACGCCGCCCTCAGCGCCATCGAGATGATCTCGCTCCAGAAGGCCCTCACGCGTCATGGCCACTGACCGCCGCTCGACGCGTCCGCCTGCGCCCTCGCAGCAGGACGCGGGGCCGAGGAGGCAGGCGCGAGAGGCCGCGCTCCAGGTGCTCTACGCCATCGATTTTCTCCCGACCCCCTCGGCGGCCGACGGCGAGCGCGCGCTCACCGCGTACTGGAACAACCTCGAAGGTCCCCCCGCGGGGCGCGCCTACGGAGACACGCTCGTCCGCGGCGTGGTCGCGCGTCGCGAGGCCATCGATGAAGCGCTCCGCGTGGCATCGCCCAACTGGCGCCTCGAGCGCATGGCCCGCGTCGACCGCAACGTGCTCCGCCTCGCGTCGTGGGAGATCCTCTACAGCACCGAGGTGCCCACGCAGGTGTGCATCGACGAGGCCGTCGAGATCGCGCGCGAGTTCGGCGCCGAGGGAGCGTTCGCCTTCGTGAACGGCATCCTCGATCGCCTCGCGCGAACGCACGGCAAGCTCTAGGGTCGGCGCCGCGGTGGACGTCCGCTTCGTTCCCCTCGACCTCGCGCGCGTCGACGCCCTCCGCTACGAGGCCGTGGCGCTGCCGTTCTTCGAAGACGAGCGACCGTTGCGTGGTGCCGCGGGCCTCTGCGACTGGCGCCTCTGCGGTCGTCTCTCGCGGCTCCTCCTCGGCGGGCGCGTGACCGGCGCGCTCGGCGAGGTGACGCTCGTGCCCGCGCGACCGAGGCTCCCCTTCGACAAGCTCCTGCTCTTCGGGAGCGGCCCGAGAGAGACCTTCGACGCCACCGTCTTCGCCGCGGTCACGGCGCGCATCTACGACGTCGTCGAGGGCCTCCGGCTGCGCAACCTCGCGCTCTCCCTCCCGGGGCGAAACCACGACCGCGTGACGCCCGGCGAGGCGATCCGGTGGTTCCTCGAAGCGTCGTCGCGGTCGAAGATCGAGGAGCTCATCGTGCTCGACGACGCCGACGCCCACAAGGTGATGCAGCCCGTCGTCGACGCCGAGCGGCGCCGCGCGAGGGCAGCCCGCGACGTGTGAGTCAGCGCGCGCGGAGGTCTTCGATCAACCGCGTGAGGGCACGCTCGGCGCGCCACGGAACGACCAGCGCGAGCGCAGCGTCGGAGAACACCGCGGCGTTCTCGGGATCGTTCTCCGCGAGCGCGCGCAGCGCCTCGACGGTCTGCACCGTGATGGCGATGTGATAGGGCCGCGCGGCGGAGACCGAAGCCGCGAAGGGGCAGAGCCGACGGAATGTCTCGGCCGCGGAGAGCGTCGATGCCGCCGCGCGCGCAGAGGTGAGATCGCGCGCGTCGAGCGCGTCTTCGAAGCTCCCAATCGACGAGGTCTTCACCGCGACGGGCTCGGTAAGCGGGGCGAGGCGCGCGACGGCGCCCGTACACTGCGTCGCGATCACCGACGCGAGCTCTTCGTCGCAGAGCGGGAGGAGGCGCGTCGCGGCGTGCACCATCCTCAGCGCGCGAGAGAGGTCGAGGTGCGCCGTGTCTCGCGGCGCCGAGCTCATCGCGCGGAGCCGCTGCGCAACCGCGATCGCGCAGCTACGAAGCGCCGCGTCGGGGTCGAGAGAGGTCGTGAGCTCGTCGCTCTCGACGGGGTCGAAGCCGCCTCCGCCGCGCACGCACGAGTGGGTGACCGTGAGCATCACCGCGGTGGCAGCCATCACGTCTTCAGCCGCGTCGGGGAAGCGCTCCGCCAGCGTCAATCCGCGCACGACCTGAGCGGCGGCGTCGCCGAGCGCCGCGAGGTCCCACGCGAGCGCGGGGACGAACACTGCGCGAACGACCTCCTCGGGTCCGCGCTCTCTCGCGATGCGACGCGCGCGGGCTTCGGCTTCGGCGAGCCTGTGATCGAGCACGTCGGAGAGCGCCCTCGCGGCGTCGTGCGGGTCTTCGATCGCCACCATCGCCACGGGACGTGCGCCGCGGTGCGCGTGCGTCTCGCCGAGCACCGATGCGGCGACGGCGAAGGCGAGCGCGGGGTCGAGGTCTCCGCGGCGGGCCCACTCGCACAGGTCTGCGACCACCGCGGCGGGATCGTCGAGGCCCCAGGGCGCGCGGTCGGACGCGTCGCGGACGACGACTTCGAAGGCCGCGCGGAGGGGATCGCTGGGATCGCGCGCGAGGGCCTCGAGCGTGAGCGCGTCGGACACGCACTGACGCACGTCGGCGTCGGCGAGCGCGCGCCGCAGGCTCCGCGTCGCGCGTTGAGAGGCCGCGCGGTGATCGCCCGAGGCGCAGCGCGCATCGGCGGTGGAGTGGGTGACGGTCTGCAGGGCGGACATCGGTTGCAAGTCCTTGGATGCACGCGAACCCCGGAGAGGATGCACGCGAACGCCGCGAGGCCGCGCGATGGTGGCGCAGCGAGTTTGACAGACGACCGCGCGAGCCGATACGCGTAGAGTCCTTCGACATGGGACGCACCGACACCAGCCGAAAGCATGTGAACCAGGCCGCGCTCATGGGCGCCGGCCTCGGACTGTTGCCCTTCCGCTTCGCGGCGCCCGCGGTGGCCGCGCTCGGCGTGAAGATGCTCAAGGACGTGCGCGAGTCCTTCGAGGCCGAGGCGAGCCCCGTGGAGCAGGCCGCCGCCGCCGCGGTGCTCGGCGCGGGCGAGTTCGCGCTCGGTCAGGCGACCCGCGTGGTGCGCATCGCGCCGTGGGTCGGTCCGCTCATCAGCGCCGCGCTCACGGGCGTCGCGGTCAAGGCGCTCGGCGAGGGCGCCATCGCGTACTACCAGTGGTCGCGCTTCGAGACCGAAGCGACCGCGCGGCCCGCCGAGGGCGAGGCCCACGCGCGCGTCTCGTTCTGATCCGAGCGCGAGAGGATCGCGGCGTGCGCTGCGGCACCGTCATCACCGTCACCATCGCGGCGCTCGCGCTGACTCCATCGGGAGCCGCGCAGACACAGCCGCCGCCCCCGTCGCGCAGCGAACGTACACGTCGCCCCGCGCCCACGCCTCCGTGGTGGAAGCTCGCGACCTTCAGGGTCATGGGCGGCGTGGCGAACATCCGAGGCGACGGCATCGAGACCACCTCGTCATGGACGCTCGACGTGCACGCGGGCCTTCGAACCTTCAACCCCGATCGCCCGTCGCCCTACTGGATCTTCGGCGCCGACGTGGGCTTCTCGCTCGGCCCTCGCGGGGGCGAGACGCGCCCCCTCTGGATCGGCGGCCCCGGCGTGTCGTACGGCGGTCTGTGGTTCTCCGTCGGGTGGTCGCCGCGGCTGGTGTTCGGCGAGGTCTCGGGCGGCACCGCGTTCGGCCTCCGCAACACGCTCTCGGGGTGCACCTTCATGGGCTTCGCGTGCCTCGACGCGTCGCACCAGTTCCTCTCAACCGCGCAAGGCCAGCAGCACGACCTGCGGCTCTCGTTCGGCGTCGACCTCGGGATGCTCGCGCAGGTGATCGTGCGGTTCGCCACGACCCGCCCGGGTTGAATCCGCTTCGATGCTCGCACGGCCCCCTGTGGCGCGCTCTCTGCGCGGTGCGTACGTTCTTTCGCACTGATCGTTGACGCGGTGTAGGTTCCGTGATTATCCAAGCGGGACGAGAGTGATGACGCGCAGCGCCAGACATCGACGAAAGGGCTTCGGGTTGGCGTTTACGCTGGCCGCGGTCCCGTCCGTGGTCTCCGCGCAGCCCCTGGTGACGGCCTCGTCGGCCTCGCTGCTGCACTCGCAGAGCCCGCGCACGCGCCTCGAATCGATGCTCCCGCGGCTCTCGCTCGCGCGCGCGCTCGACGCGTCTGGGATCGCGATCGACGCGCCCGCCGCGCAGGCGATCGAGATCGCGGTCCCCGACCACGAGGCGGCCCCGCCGTCGCCCATCGTGTCGTTCCGCAACAACTTCGCCGCGTCGTACTTCCGCATGAAGCCCATCGACGGGTGGACGTGGGCGGGCATCGGTGCGGGCACCGCGGGGCTCGGCCTCGCCTCGGTGTTCCTCCAGCTCGCGGGCGCCACGGCGCCGGTGTACCTCCCGAGGATGCCCGGGGTCTCATCGACGGAGAACCCGGTGTTCCTCTCGGTGGGCGCCTACTCGCTCCGCTACGACACCATCGGCTCGCTCACGATGAACGCGGGCGTGTCGGCCCTCTCGTCGAACCTCTTGCGGCTGGTCTTCGCCCCTCGCAGCGACCGCTCCGAGCGCTACATGCGCACCTTCGCGACGGAGCTCCAGGGCGGCTGGATGTTCGGCGTCGAAGGCGCGATCTGAAGACTCAGGCGAAGCCCGCCTCGACGAGCGCCCGGTGCAGCGCCCCGAGGTCGACGGGCTTGGCCAGGTAGCCGTTCATCCCCGCGGCGATGCACGCGACGCGGTCGTCCTCCGTCGCCGAGGCGGTCATCGCGATGATGGGCACCGCGGCGCTCGCACCCGAGAGGGCGCGGATCGCGCGCGTGGCCTCGAGCCCGTCCATCACGGGCATGTGGCAGTCCATGAAGACGACGTCGTAGATCCGCGCGCGCAGGTGGTTGATCGCCTCGCCGCCGTCGACGGCGACCTCGGCCGCGGCGCCGAGCTTCTTCAGGAGCTGCACCGCCACGCGCTGGTTCGTGGGGTTGTCTTCGACCACAAGGACGCGCAACGAGCGCGATAGTGGTCGCCACTCCTCGACCGGCGCGACGGGCACGGGCACCACCGAGTCCGAGCCCTCGGGCCTCCCAAACGGAAGCCTCGCGGTGAAGGTCGACCCCTGCCCCGACGCGCTCACCACCGTGAGAGAGCCGCCCATGAGCTGCGTGAGCCCCCGCGAGATCGCGAGGCCGAGGCCCGTGCCCCCGAAGCGGCGCGTCGTGCTGGTGTCGGCCTGGGTGAACTTTTCGAAGACGTACTCGATCTTGTCGGGCGCGATGCCGACGCCGGTGTCAACCACCGCGACGTCGATCAGCGATGCCCGGTCGCGGCGGTCGCGCTCGCGCACCACCACGCGCACCCAGCCCTTCGGCGTGAAGCGCAGCGCGTTGGTCACGAGGTTCAAGAGGATCTGCCGGACGCGCCCGACGTCGCCGAGGACCTCCGTGGGGCACTCGCGGTCGAAATCGAGGTGGAGCGCGATGCCTCGCTCGGCGGCGGCCTGCGCGCAGAGCGAGAGCACGTCATCGCAGACCGCGCGGAGGTCGAAGGGCGCGCGCTCGATGACCATCATCCCGGCCTCGACCTTCGACACGTCGAGCACGTCGTTGACGATGTCGAGGAGCGCCGAGGCCGACGTGCGGATCACCTGCGCGAACTCGCGCTGCTCGCCCGAGAGGGGTGTCTCCACGAGGAGCGCGGCCATGCCCATGATGCCGTTGAGGGGCGTGCGCACCTCGTGGCTCATGTTCGCGAGGAACTGCCCCTTCGCGAGGCTCGCGGCCTCGGCGCGCTCCTTGGCCTGCACGAGCGCGTGCTGCACCGTGACGTTGCGGTAGACCATCGCGGTGAGGTCGGCGACGAGGCGCAGCGTGGCGACGTGCGTGGCGTCGAAGCGGTGCGCCCGGTCGCTCCCGAGGCCGATCGCGCCGAGGCACTCGCCCTTCACGATGAGGGGCACCCAGAGGCGCGAGCGCACCACGAAGCTCCGCGGGCTCGACATCGTGAGGCCGTCGGGGTCTCGCTCCACGTCGGGCACGTGCAGCAGCATGCGCGTGCGGAACACGTAGCCCGGGTGGCGCTCCATCGCGGAGCGCTCGGCCTCTCGGCGCTCGGTCTCGGTGAAGCCGCTGCAAAGGGCGAGGCGCAGCCTGCGCGGCAGCGCGTCGTAGAGGTAGACCCCCCAGTGCTCGACCGCGAGGAGGTCATCGATGATCGCGCGGAGCTCGCGCATCATCGACTCGTAGTCGTGAATGGAGGAGAAGCGCGCCGTGACAGCGGCGAGCCGTTCCACCGTGACGCTCGACGAATCGGTGTCCAACGCGACCCATACGATCGCGTGGGCGCTCCGCCGTCAAGGCAGAAGCTCAGGGTGGCATGTGGGGCGAACTGTCAGCCCTCTCGGGCGCGGAGGGCCTTCGCGGCGGTGGTGCCTTCGAGGAGCCGCGCGAGCACCGACGAGACGCTCTCTCCGCCGAGGATCGCGAGGGGGGCCATGCTCTCGGCCATGCGCTCGGCGAGCGCGCGGTCGCTGAACGACTGGAGCGCCGCGATGAGGTCGGGCGACACGGCGCCGGCCTTGTCGACGACGGCGCGCACCTCCGCGGCGAGGCGCGTGAGGTCGTGCTGGAGACGCTCGCGGGCGACGCCGATCTCGACGTCGGCCGAAGCCCGCTTGCGCGACAGCTCCGCGGTGTGAATCGCGTCGTGGAGCGCCTGCTCCGACTGCTGCGCCTCGATGCGCTGCCGACGGATGGAGGCCTCGATCTCGACCTCCGTGGCCTGAAGCTCGCGCGTGCGACCGAGCTCGCGGAGCTTCACCGCGAGGTCCGCGAGGCGCGTCGTCGACTGGAGCTCGGCGATCTTCTGCCGGGTCTCTTCGGTCTGCCGCGTGAGGTCGAGGCGGCGCTGCTCGGCGGCGAGCGAGAGGGTCTGCTCGACGGCGGCGTGCTGCGCGTCGACGAGCATCGTGGCGATCGACGCGTCGCCGAGGGTCACGTCGAGCACCTCGACGTCGTACACGCGCATGCCGTTCTCTTCGAAGAGCCGACCGTGGCGCTTGCCGTTCTCCTGCGCGCCGAGGATCACGTCGCGCAAGATGGTGATGGCGTTCGAATAGAACTCCTCGACGCCGTGCTGCTTGACCGCGTGGCGCAGGAGCGAGCGCAGGTGGTCCGTGAGGAATTTCACGTAGTTCTCGACGTCGAACCAGCGCGCCGGGTCGCCCTCGAAGTTCACGCGGTACGAGAGCTTCATGTGCACGCGGCAGAGGTCGCGCGTCTCGGCCTCGACGACGTCGCTCACCTTGTTGTTGAGCACCCGGAGATACACCGTGCGAAAGAGCTTCTCGTCGGTCTTGGGGGTGCCCGTCGAGAGCTCCATCGCCTGGAGGGTCTCGTCGTATTCGAGCAGGTGCGTGTGGGGCCCCGCGATGACGCGACGCTCGCCGGTGCGGCTCACCACGAGGACCGCGTAGCCCGTCCACAGGTCGATGGAGACCGCGCCGTCGTACTTGGTGTCGAGCACCAGCGTGCGAGGCCGCGCGAAGTTCTGCGAGCGCGTGAAATCGTCGCCCGCGAAGGTGCTCGCGGCCTTCTCCTCGGCGCGCTGGGGAACGGCCTTCGCGGCGAGGCGCTGCTGCTCGCGGTCGACGAGGTGCTCGCCCTCGGCCTGCGAGCGCTTGAGGCTCGCGAGCTGCTGGTTGACCGCGAGCGCCTCGGCGTTGCCCGGGAACCACAGCGCCACCGAGCGCGGGTCGAGCACGCGCCGCACGATCACCTCGTGGCGCGGATCGGGGAGGTAGATCGCCGGGCCGCGCTTGAGCGAGATGCGCCCCGTCCGTCGGTCGAGCACGTAGCGCCCCTCGCCCGCGGGGATCGCGATGGCGTGGTGCGTCTCGGTCTCGCTGTACTTGATCACCGCGTGCTCGGGCCGCGGGAAGTAGATCATCTGCTCCTTGCCCGTGATGAAGAGCTCGTCGCCGACCTTGTACGACTGGCCGTTGTCGTCGTAGGGCGCGATCACCTTCACGTAGATGCCCGAGTTCTCGTTGAGCTCGATGGCGCGGAACTTTCTCGCCCCCGCGCGCTCGACGAAGCCCTCGGTGGGCCTCGGGAACACCACCGCGGGGCCTCGAATGAAGCGCTTGTTGCCGTCTTCATCGAGCAGGATGCAGTACTCCAGGCGCTCGAGCGTCACGGCCTCGCGCACGTACTGTCCGCTCGCGTCGGGCACCACCTCGATGCCCGTCGGGGGCATGTGGAACGCCACCTCCGTGCCCTTGATCACCATGAGCTTGCCCATGGTGAGGTCGTCGGGGCGGATCACCGGCTCCTCGGGCTCGGGCGCGCCGTCGCCGCTGCGCTGCGGCTTGAAGACGGCGTCCTTCCAGTTCGCGCGGGCGCCCTCCTCGTCGTACACGCGCACCACGAGGTACTGGTTCGAGCGCAGGTGATGCCCCTGGATCACCCGCACCATCTGCCCCGGCCACAGCGCGAACGAGATGGGCCCCGAGGTGTTGACCTTGCGCCCCACGTGCAGCTCGGGGAGGTTGTTGAGCGCCCCGGTGCGCGGGTGCGAGCCGTCGCGCGCGGGGTTCTTCAGCACGAGGTACCAGCCCTCGGGCGCCACCGCGAGGGTCTGCGTGGCCTGCTCCAGCGAGCATCGATCGAAGCGCTTGGTGGCGTTGTTGAAGACCACCGGGCGGTCGGTGTTCGCGAGGCTCGTCTTGTGCGGCCCCACGTAGACGTTGATGTTCCCCTTGGTCTCGTCCGAGATGAACGCGAACTCGTTCGGTGCCAGAACGAGGTCACGCTCCCTGCCGCGGTCACTCTCTCCCATGTGGTCCTCCATCGATCGTTCGTCTCCGAACCATCTCACTCGAACGGTATGTCGGGCGCTGCAAGCGCGAGGCCCGAAGTTCGCAGGTCGAGCGCGTAGCCCGACCGCCAGAGATCCATCCGCGGCGCATGCACCTCGCGGAGCGCTGGAGAGGCCCCCTCGGCCTCCTCCCACTCGCGGCGCGCCGTCTCTCGAAGCGTTTCGACGGTCAGCGCCGAGGCGTCGGCGTACGCGTCGCCCACGACGTGCCAGCGGACCTCGCGCTGCTCCATGTTGGCGCGGCCCGCTTCGAAACGGCCCACCCAGTCACGCGCGAGTGACTCGGCGCGGAGCACACCCCCGACGTCGCTCGCCAGCGCGAGCGCGCAGCGCAGGCTCGGCGGCGTACGCAGCGCGACGCGGCGTTCGTCGACGGCGGTCACGGGTTCGCCCTCAAGCGCACGCTCCACAGAAGCGACGAAGCCCCTCGGCGAGTCACCCGCCCAGTCATTGGGGATGATTCCCCGAACGGCAAGCGTCTCCCAGACGCGGGCGATGAGTCGGCGCGAGCGCGGGAGGTCGCGCGCCACGGGGTCGAGCGGACGCGCGATCAGCGGACGATCGAGCACCTCCTCGGCCACCTCGACGGCGCGTTGGAGGTCGCGTCCCGAAGGGTTCAAGAGCCGCGCGACGAAGCCCTCGACGGTGCGCTCATCGGGCAGCGCGGGCGCGACCAGCCACGGGCTCGGCACCGCGACGCGCTCGGCCGTCGCGTCGAGGCACCACGCGATCACCTTCGCCACGACGCCCGGCGTCCAACCGGGCGCGATGTTCAGCGGGACCTCGTACGCAGTGAACTTCGGCTGCGACGCGAACCACGGGAGCGTCGGGGCGACCACGCGCGCGAGGCAGCGGTTCACATTCCCGCGACCGGGCGCAGTGAGCCAGAGCTGCACCTTGCGATCGTCGCGGACGATGAGCATCCCGCCGCCGTCGGTCCAGAGCTGGTCGTAGCTGAAGTCCGCGCGGTACCACCAGGTGTAGCCGCCGACCACGATCCTCCGCTTGCGTCGACGCGCGAGTGACACCGATGACGCCCTCCGACAAAAGGGGCGCTAGTCTGACACGTTCGGCACCGCGAAATCGTCTCCGAACGCCCAGCTCATCGCCCTCGATTGCCGCAGCACGGGCGTCACCGTGACGGGCGAGAGCGCGTGCTCCCGCGGACGTGAGGGCACGGCCAGAAGGGTCACGAGCCTCGTCTCGCTCCAGTACGAGACGCACCCGCCGTCGGCGCTGAGGTGGTGTCGCGCGCCGCGCCAGTCGAGCGACGCCGATGCGAGTCGCTGACTCGTCCCGCGCGTCACGAACACGCTGCGACGCTCGACGCGAGACACCCCCGCGGGCGCGGGAGCCCAGTCGCTCGGGATCAACCCCAGACCCGTCGTCCAACCGATGACCGTGCCGTCGCGCTCCGCGACGTCGAGCGCCCACGCATCGCCAAGGGGCGGCTCATAGGGGATCCAGTGCCCTCCGTCGATGCTGCGATACAGGTGTCCGACCGCGTCGTCGCGGAGTCCGAGCAGGAGCTCACCGTCGCTCGCGATGGCGACGCCCGTGAGATCGTTCGTACCCGGACGAAATGTCGGCGTGGTGATCCGCCGGAGCCCGTCGGGGATGCGCAGGGTGTACGCGTTCTGCTCGCCCGTTCGCACGTTGACCGCGACGTGATCGGCGCCACGGCCGGTCATCAGCATCCACCCGTTCGTCGACGACGCGACGATCGAAGTGGCTGAAACACCGCGGAGAATGTCGGTCGAGGTGCGCTCGACGACGCCGTGCGGGCGCTCGACCGAGATCGAGCCGTCGACCCACGGCGTAGGATAGACGAGGTCGGCGCCGAGCGTTCGAATGCCCGATCGGAGCGGCTCCGATTCATATCGTGCGGGTACGAACGATCTCGCTTCGAGGTCGAACCACTCGACGCGTTCGCCGCCGGTGGGCGACGCGCGCACCTGCGTGGCGAGCGTCGCGGTGTCGTCGGGGTCGGCGAGGGGGATGCGTCCCTCGATGGGCCCCACGATGCCGCCGGGCGCGAGCCAGGCCATCTGGCGGCGGCTCCCGAAGGACCACCCGAAGACGAAGACGCCGCACTCGTTGCCCGCGATGCGGAGCGCGTTGCCCGAGGCGTCGTACGGGAGGGTGTACCGCGACGTGGCGATGAACGTGGCGTCCCTGCGGAAGGTCACGAGCTCCACGGTCACGCGCGAGGCCCTGGTGACGGGCCGCTCGACCCAGGCGACGGCGGCGGCGAAGAACTCCCCGCGCGCGGTCACGACGCTGTGGGTCGGCGACGCCATCGCGAACCCGAGGCGCAGCCCGAAGGTGTAGATCGAGTGCGAGCGACCGCGACCGTCGATGACGTAGAGCGTGTCGCCTTCGATCGCGGCGAGTGAGAAGGAGTCGGGGTGAGGTCCGCTGCCGTCGAAGCGGCAGAGCGCGTTGTTCTCGGTCTCGCGCCGGTCGTTTGGCGGTGGCGTCACGCCGAGCCTGCACGCTGAAGACGCATCGACGACGGGCGCGTCGACGGAGCGCGACGCGTCGAGCGGCGTGTCGAGTCCCGTTCGAGCGCCGCACGCGCAGAGCGCCAACATCACAGAGAGCTTCTTCACGGGCCGCGCTTGTACCACGCGCCGCGAGCGCGTTTCACCGGAGGCGATCGGGCGCGCCGGGGGTCGATCCGCCCGTCGCGTCGTAGGTCCACGCCGCGGGGTCGAGGTCGTCGAGCGCGGTCTCCGCACGCACGATGCTCACGCCCGCTCTCGGCGCGCGAGTGGGCGCGCTCCCTGGCATCTGCGAGACGACGCGACCTTCGGGATCAGTGAGCGACACGTCGGCGCCCGTGTCTCGCAGTCCCCTCCCCGCGAGCGCGCCGCGGAGCGCGATCAACGTCGCGCCGGGCGCCACGGGAGGATCTCCCTGAGAGGCCACCCCGCGCGGATCGAAGCTCGCGCCCACCACGATCGCGCGACGGCCCGCGGGAATCACCGCGCCCTCGGGCAGCGCCGATCGCGATGCGCCCTGAGAGAGCGCGTAGCCTGTGAGGTCCGCGGGCGCGGCTCCCTCGTTGAGGAGCTCGATGAACTCCTGTGCGCTCGTGCTCCGCGGTCGCGCGAGCACCTCGGTGATGCGCACCCTCGGACGCATCGGAGCGCTACGCACCACGTCGAGTGAGCGGGTCTCGTGTGCGCGCCCGTCGAGGCCGATGCACTCGGCCGTGAGCGCGTAGTCGGTGTCTTCGCGCGGCGTCGCGACGAGCACGCGGTGTAGCGTCCCTGATGCGCCGAGCGCCACGCGGGCGGGCGCGCCCGACGCGACCGCAGTGACGCGCATGATTGCGGGGCCCGTCGTCGACGCGCGGACCTCGATCGCGCCAGCGGCGACGCGCACGCAGAGGTCTCCGTCGGCGACTTCATCGGCGCCGCACACGGGCGACGGACCGAAGGCCACGCGCGGGGCGTCACGGCGAGGCCCCGTGGCGAAGGTGTCGAGCTCGGACTCGACGCGTGCGCCGTTGCTCGCCACGAGGGGACCGAAGCCCACGCGGTACACCGTGTCTGCGACGAGGGGATCGACGGGCTCGACCCACGCGCAGCGGGCCGTGTCTCCGTCGAGGCAGTCGAGCGACGCGCGCGTGGCGACGGGCGCGGCGCCGTCGGGCGAGAGCGAGAGCGGCGCGACCGCGCGAGAGAGGCGCACCGGGCGATCGAAGCGGACGAAGATCCTCGCGGTGTTCGCGGGGCCGTCGCCGGGGCTCACGGGCTCGACCCGCGCGAGCGCGCCGCAGCGTCGGGCGGGCGCGACCGTGAGGGGAATCGAGCGGGCGCGGCGTCCGCTGTCGGCGTCGTTGAACGCGGCGCCCTCGTCGCTTCGAAGCAGCGACGAGACGAGCAGCGTCGCGGGCGTGTCGGGCAGGAGCGCCGCGAGCGCGTCGACGCGAATCACCGTGGAATCAAGCGGATCGCGAGAGAGGCGCACGGAGATCCTGCGCGCGACATTGCTCGCAGAGAGGACCCCGTCGGCGGCGTCGGCGCGGAGCCCGTCGCTCGGAGAGCCCGTGACGAGCAGCGCGGCGCCCTCGTCGGGCCACGCGACGGGGCGGTCGAAACGGAGCGTGAGCGATGGGACGCGGCCGATGCCGTCGAGGTCACCGGTGGGCGTCTCGATCGCGACGAGCAGCGGCGGCGACGGCGGATCACGCAGCGGCGGGACCGCGATGCAGCGGGTGACGAGCGTGAGCGTGAAGAGGATCGCGAGAGCCTGGCGGGCGCGGCGCATGAGCGCGGTCTTCGCCACCCGCGCGCTGCGGGTTGCGTCGAGCGCGGAGAAAAACTCAGTCGCGCGTCGCTTCGAAGGCGGCGCGCGTCGCGGCCCTGAGCTCGGCGTCGACGAGGAACTCCGCGGCGGTTCGGGCCATCGCGCTCGCGGCCTTGAGCATCGTGTCGAGGCCCACGGGAGAGGCCGCGGCGAGCGCGAACTCGTGCTGGTGACAGAGCGTCTCGTTCTCGCCGCAGATCGCCAGCCACGGGTGAATCGCAGGGACCGCGTGCGAGATGTCGCCCATGTCGGTGCTCCCCGCGCCGACGCGCTCGTCGGCCTCGACGGCGCCGCGGCCGAGGTCCGTGAGGTGGCGACCGAAGGCGCGCGCGAGGGGCATGTTGTTGACCATGTCGCGGTAGCCCTGGCGCACGGCGAGTTCGACCTCGACGCCGCAGGCCATGGCGGCCCCGCGGGCGCAGCGCTCGACGATGGCCTTCACGCGCTCGAGCTCGCGGCCGTTGCGCGCGCGCACCGAGAACTCGCACGCGGCGTTCTCGGGGATGATGTTCACGGCCTGTCCGCCGTCGGTGATGAAGCCGTGGACGCGCACGCCGTCGCGGAAGTGAACGCGCTGCGAGTCGATGAGCGAGAAGGTCTGGAGGCACGCCGTGAGCGCGCTCGCGCCGTCGTGCGGGGCGGCCGCGGCGTGGGCCGGGCGACCGTGGAACTTCATGGTGATCCACACGCTCGCGAGCGCAGGGTGCGAGACCAGGTCGCGGTCGAAGGGGTGGAACATCATCGCCGCGTCGACGCCCTCGAACGCGCCCTCGCGCAAGAGGATGATCTTGCCGCCGCCGCCCTCCTCCGCGGGCGTTCCTACGAGGTCGACGGTGCCGCCGAGCTCCTTCGCGAGGGGCGCGAGCGCGAGGAATGCACCGACGGCGCCCGCTGCGATGAGGTTGTGTCCGCAGGCGTGTCCGATCTCGGGCAGCGCGTCGTACTCCGCGAGGATCGCGACGTGCGGACCGCCCTCCCCCGCTCTCGCGCGAAAGGCCGTGGGGAGCCCTCCGAGCGAGCGCTCCACCGTGTGACCGTGCGCTTCGAGCGCCTCGGAGATCCACGCGGCGGCGCGGTGCTCTTCGAAGCGCAGCTCCGGGTGCGCGTGGATCTTGAGAGACAGGGCCGAGAGGGCTTCGCGGTGCCGCTCGACGCCCGCGTCGATGCGTCGGATGGTGTCGTCGTTCAGGGCCATACGAGAGGCCATTGGGAGTACACCCTCGCGCGTCGGAAAGTCCATCGCGGCGGGGAGTCCGTGGTAGGGATCGACCGGGCAACACCGTGGACATCCACTCAGCGACCGACAGCGCGGCGAAGGGCAAGCTGCTCCCGATCTATCTGCTCGCGGGCGACGAGCGACTGCTCATCACGCGATGCGCCGACGCGATCCGCGCGGCCACCGTCGGGGGCGGCCCGAGAGGTCTCTCCGAAGACCTCTTCGACGCGAAGCAGACGACGGGCGCGACGATCATCAACGCGTGCCGCACGCTCCCGATGATGGCGAAGCGTCGGCTCGTGGTGGTGCGCGGCGTCGAGGAGATGCGCAAGGCCGATCAGGAGACGCTGCTCCCCTACCTCGACAAGCCCGAGCCGAGCGCCGTGCTGCTGCTCGTGGGCCACGGCTTCGACATGCGCCTCAAGCTCGCGATCACCGCGAAGGAGAAGGGCTTTCTCTTCGTCGCGAAGGCCCCCTCGGAGGGAGAGCTCGCGCCCTGGATCGAGCGCGAAGCGAAGGCCCGCGGCGCCACGCTGGAGCCCGGCGCGTCGGACTCGCTCGCCATGCTCATCGGCCCCGACCTGTCGCTCCTCGGCGACGCGCTCGAGCGCTTGCAGCTCTACACCGCGGGCGGCCCCATCACCACGCGCGCCGTCGATGAGGTCGTGACCGCGGTGAGAGAGATTCCCGCGTGGGACCTCGCTGACGCCATCGGTCAGCGCAACGTCGCGTCGTGCATGACGATCCTCGCGCGGCTCACGGCGCAGCGGCAGCACGCGCTCCCGACGCTCGGGCTCATCGCGCGACAGATTCACTCGCTCGCGAAGGCCAAGGCCAACGCCGAGGGCAAGCTCCCGGGCGCGCTCGCGTCGGTGCTCAAGATGCCTCCCTTCGCGGCGGAGAAGGTCGCGCAGCAGGCGAAGAAATGGACCTCGCCGCAGCTCTCGCGCGCGATCCGCGTGCTGGCGGCCACCGACGCGGCCCTCAAGGGCGCGAAGCGCGGCGACGAGCGCGTGCTCGAAGAGTGCGTCATCGCCCTCTGCGGCGGACCTGGAATGGGCGAGGCCCCGTCTCGGTAGCGCCTCTGGGAGCCCCTGTTTTACGAGGCCGTGATACCGTCCGCGCGTTGCCATGAAGCCAGGGGCTCGCGCGACCGACATGCATGTGTGCCCGCAGTTCACCGGGCCCATTCCCCACGTAGGCGGACCGATCATCCCCGCGGCGCCGACGCCGACGCAGGCCGAGACGCTCCAGGCCGCGCGGCTCGCTGACTACGCGTTCTGCATGGGACCGCAAGACGTGGTCTTTCAGGGCGCGTCGACGGTGCTCGTCGGTGGCCTGCCCTTCGCGGGTCTGCTCGATTCCACGGCGCACTCGGGGGTCATCATGATGGCCGCGAGCACGGTGATGCTCGGCGGCCCGACCTTCTCGCTCCCGCCCAACTTCAGGGTGAGAGGCGGCTCGGCGTTTCAGAACGCCACGATCCGCGACCTCTACTACCTCTCGACGCTCCCCTCGGGCCGCGCGCTCATGCAGCGCCTCGAAGACTCGGGCGAGACCATCACCTTCGTGCCCGAGAGCGATCCGCACAACTCGTTCTGCTCGCCCAACAACGGCCTCCTCGCTCGCCTCGGAATCCCGACGGGATCGACCGTGAGCTACAACCCCGACGTCGCGCTCAGCGCGTATGACTCGGGCGGCGGGCTCATCGACATGCCCCCGCAGGCGGTGCTCGGTCACGAAATGGTGCACGCGCTCAACAACGCCGAGGGCACGCACCACTACGGCCCCGACCCCGCCCCTCCCGCGTCGGAGCCCACCATCGCAGAAGAAGAGTCGTCGGCCATCGGAACGGGCAGCCACAGCGGCGACTACCCCACCGAGAACGACCTCCGCAACGACATGGGCGGAGGCGTCGGGCGACGCGACAACCACTACGGGCAGAACACCGCGGCGCCCACGGGAAACCGCCGCCCCGGAGGCTACTGACCATGAACGTCTCGCTGCGCTTCACGCACCGCTTCGACGGCCGCGACCTCGTCATCGCGTGGACCTTCGCCAACCGCGAGTCCGCGGAGCTCGGTGTCTTCAACCTCATCGAGGTGGTGCGCCCCGACGGAACACTCAGCTTCTCGCCCGAGGTCGCCTGGGTCGAGCTCGATGAGGGCGTGCTCACGGTCTCGCAGCGCGCCCTCGCGGCGCCGCCCGACCTCGCGATGGCCGCGCGCGTCCCGCCCTACTGCTCGCGCTTCGCGGCGAGCGCAGACAGCGAGGGAGAGGTCCGCGTCCCCCTCCCGCTGCGCGTGATGCACACGTATCGACGCGCGGCGCTCGGCGGTCAGGTCGTGGCCGATGTACCCCGCGAGGCGAGCGTGCTGCGCTTCGCGATGGGCGTGTTTCCCCTCGACGATCGGTGCCGCCTCGCGGCGGAGCAGCCCGCGTTCCCCGAGGTGTTCTCTGCGCTGCCTCCGGGCGCCGCGCTCGCGCGTC
>JBPOHC010000375.1:0-18815 GCA_052035985.1 Myxococcota bacterium
GCTCGTTCACAGACTGGGGTAGCGTTGCGCCCCTCGCGCAATGGACTCCCTCCCGCCCGACTCCACGCCCGTCTTTCAGGCCGCCGTGCTCTCGCTGCTCGACGCGGGGGGACTCCTCCGCGACGACCTCGGCGCCGTGCAGGCCGTGTGGTTCGACGCCAGCCACGTCACCTTCGTCTACGACGTCGCCGGATGCGTCCGCGAGGCGCTCCTCGAGTCGATCGCGCGCGTGTGGACGCTCCAGGGCGTCGAGATCGTCGACGTGGTGCTCGCGGGCGGCGACCGCGCGCTCCTCGAAGCGGCCCACGCCTCGCGTCCCACGTACACGGGGCAGCGCACGCTCGGCATCCTGCGCATCGACGAGCGCGGCGACATCGAGGTCGATCACACCTCGAAGCGCGTCGCGGAGCTTCTGAGAGCGACCTTTCGTGACGGCGTCCCCGCGCGACGGAGCGCCGCCGAGGAGCTCAGCCTCCTCGATGAAGCGCGGCGCCGCGGACGCGCGCAGGCCGAGGAGCTCGACGCGTTTCAGCAGCGCCTCACCACGCGCTCGGCCACGGTCACGCGCGGGCTGCTCGTCGTCATCGCCGCGCTCTTCGCGACGAAGTGGGCCCTCGGCGAGCACGGGATCGCCACCGATGTGCGCATGGGCGCGCTCGTCCCGGGGCGCGTCGCGGCGGCGCCGTGGATGCTCGTCTCGCACGCGTTCCTGCACGCGAACGCGCAGCACATCTTCTTCAACGGGTTGACCCTCCTCTCGCTCGGAACCTTCTACGAGGGGCTCCTCGGGCGCTGGCGCTTCGCCGTGCTCTTCGCGCTCGCTGCGATCGGCGGCGGCCTCGCGGCGAGCTTCGCGGGACCCATGCACGTCATGGTCGGCGCATCGGGCGCCCTCTGGGGAATGCTCGGCGTCTCCTTCGCGCTCGCGCTGCGCCCGGGGGCGATGCTCCCCGCGGCGATGCTGCCGGGCTTTCGTCGCAACGCGATGACCAACCTGGTGATCCAGGTGCTCGTGTCGATGATTCCCAACGTGAGCTGGCAGGCGCACCTCGGCGGCGGCGTGGTGGGCTTCGCGCTCATGCTCACGGGCGTTCTTCGTCCCCGCGACGACGACCGCGACGACCGCACGTGGACCCTCGCCGGACTCTCGGCCCTCGCGCTCTGCGCCGCGGGCGTCATCGCAGCGCTCGTCACCGGACGCCCCTGGACGCTGCGCGATCCGCCCGCGCTCACCCGCTACGCGCTCCCTGGAACCTCCGTGACGGTCGCCCTCCCTGGCGCGCCGACGCGTGAGGGCCCCGCGACGCGCTTCGAGTTCGCGTCGGGTGATCCGCTCCTCGACGGGTTCGGGCTCGGCGTGCAGGCCACGACGGTCTCTGACGCGATGCCCACCGATCAGCTCTCCTCCGCGGCCGAGGAGGTGCGTGTGTCGCTCGGCTCTCTCGCGCACCCGCCATCGGCCACCGCGACGGGCGCGCTGCGCGTGGTGACCATCGGAGGATTTCCGACGCTCACGCAGAGCTTCACGATGCCCGACGACATGGTGTTCGAGCACAGGCTCGCGCTGCGTCCCACGGCGACGGTGAGCGTGCAGCTCGCGCGACGGCGAGCCGACACGCGCTCCGCCGACCTCGCCGACCGCATCGCGGCGAGCGTCGAGACGCGCTGACGCGACGGGGGCGCTACGACACCACGCGCTCCACCGCGAGCTCTTCGAGCTGCACGGTGCACAGGCCCGACTTCTCGGCCTTCACCGCGACGACCTTGAGCTGCGTGCCCGGCGCGAGCAGGTACTCCTCCTCGCCCGAGAACGCCGAGAACGCGCGGATTCCCACGGCGCGCGCGGGCTTCACTTCGAAGAGCGTCCGCTTGCCCTTCGCGCCAAGGAACGAGTGCGCCACCGAGAGCTTCGCCGTGCACGACGACACGCCCCACCACGTCACCGTCGTCCCCGCGGGATACTGACCGCGAAGATCCACCGCGACGCCGCGCCAGAGCGTCCCGTCGTAGCGCTCCATCTTGTCGAGCGCCGAGAGGAGCAGGCGCAGGTACGGATAGAACGCCGTGACCTTCGCGCGGTCGGGGTCACGCAGCGCCGCGTTCACCGCGCGGTAGAGCCCCGAGTCGCAGGTGTAGAGGTACACCGCCGCGGCCTCGTCGACGGTGAGCGACTTGTTCTTCGCGAGCGCGCGCTGCGCGAAGGTGAGCGACTGCGACGCGAGGTGCGTGATGCCCTTGATCGTCTCGCCGAGCGACGAGAGCGCCTCGGGCATCGCCAGCACCGCCGTCGAGCGCACGCCCGTGATCGGCGGAAGGGGCGCCTTGAGCTCCTCCTTCACCTCCTGGAGTCGCTCCAGGTAGAGCTTGTGAAGCTCCATCGTGCGGGCGATGAAATCGCCCATGCGGTCAGCGTCTTCGTGCACGGGCGCGTCGGCCTTCGCGTCGCTCTTCGCGGCGCCCTTCGCGGCCGTCGCAGACTTGTTCCACCCGAGGCTCGGGAGCCAGTCGATCTCGGCGGTCTTGAGTGACTTGAGCGCCTTGTTGACGTCGCCGAAGTGATCGCCGTCGCAGAAGATGTCGCCCTGCGCCGCGGGGTTCGGGTGGTCGATGTGCTTCACGGGCACGTCGGGATACTTCTTCTGCATGCGCTCCACGGTGGCGCGGAGGGCCTTCGCCGCGGTGCCCCACCACGCGAAGACGACGCCCTTGTGCTCGGGCGCGGCCTTCTGCTTGGCGCGCAGGATCTCCTCGATGATCCTCTCGACCACGGGGCGCCAGAAGGCCGTGTGGCGCGCGATGGCGTCGGTGTCGGCGCGCGTCCCGTCGGCGCTCGCGGTGAGCGCCGCGTTGAGCAGCAGCACACCCTGCGTGAGCATCGCCTGAAACCACTCGGGCGGCTGCACGGCGTTGTTCTTCGCGAGCAGCGCCCGGATGTCGGCGATGGGCGTCGCCTTCGGGATCTTGTACCTGTTCATCGCCGCTGCCTTGATGATGCAGCGGATGCTCGTGACCTTGCCGAACTGGCTGTCCTTCCAGTTGTTGAAGGTGTTGTCGAACATGGCGATGCCCGTCGCCGACTCGACGCGCGGATAGGGGTTCTGACCGAAGATCACCACCTTCCACTTCTCGGGGGGATTGGGCTTGAGCGCCTGAAAGGTCAGCTCGCGCACCGGGACGATGTTCGGATCACGCTTCGGTCCGATGAACGCCGCCGCGTCGGGCCTCGCCTCGATCACGGGCTTGAGCACCGGGATCCACGGCTCTCCGCCATCGACGAAGAGCTCGTCGAGCTGGAGCCCCGACGCGCCCGGCGCCGCGCTCCCCTCCGCGGGCTCGTAGCGACGCACGCGGCCCTTCACGCGGTAGAACGTGCCGTGCGCGCTGGCCTCGACCTCGTCGACCACGTAGCGCGCGCCCTCCTCGCGGTACGCCCTCGGGAGCAGCACCTTGAGCGAGCTGTCGTAGCCCTCGCACGCGGTCTTCACGACGAGCTTTCCGCCCTCGCGCGCACACACCAGCACCACGCCCTTGTCGGCGCTCTTCGCCACGTCGAGCCCCTTCGCGGAGCCTCCCGTGGAACCTCTCGCCGACAGGTCCGCGCGGCTGCGCGTGCGGCCCTGATAGGCCTGGTCGCGCATCATCTTTCGCGTCGCGGCGTCGAGGTGTCCGCGCTCCAGCGCGTCGGCGAAGTACTCGAGCTGCGTGACCTCCTCGGCGATCTCGTACTCCTCGTCCATGCCGCGGCCGCGCTGGTCTGCGGCCTCGGCGCGCAGCACGCTCGCGGCGGCCTTCGCGTCGCCCTCGTCGTGACGCGTGACGGCCTTCTCCTTCGCGAGCGCCACGCGAATACGGCTCACCGCGCGCGTGAGGTTCGGGTCCGCGGGCTCGGCGGCGCTCTCGGCCTTCGTACCCACGGGCGCGCTCACGGTGACGGTCTCTTCGGTGCGGGCGCGCTTCGCCGCGGCGGGGTTGTACGAGAACACCACGTCGACGAGCGCCTGCGGGTCACGCGCGAGCTCGCGCGACGACACCGAGAGCGACACGGCGAGGTGGCGATCCTCTCCGCCGTACACGTCGCCGAGCTCGATGCTCGTGGAGCCATCTCGCTCTACAGGTGCCGCGCGTACGTCGAGCACCTCGCGCACGAGCACGCCCTGCTTCGGACGCAGCGTGACCGTGAGGGCCTGCGCCGCGATGGCCGTGAGGCTCTCTCCCTCGATGAGAAAGACCTGCGTCGCGTCCTCGGGGGTCTCGATGTAGTAGAAGTTTCCGCGGCCCGCCTCGGCCATGCCGATGAGCAGGTCTTCTTGAAAGTCACGGCCGAAGCCGAGGGTCGTGGTGATGACCCCATCGCCCGCCTGTTCGCGCGACTCCGCGATGAGCTTCTTCGGATCGGTCACACCGACGTTGGCCTGTCCGTCGGTGAGCAGCAGCACGCGCCGCACGGCGTCTCGCTCGGACTTCTTCGCGAGCTCGCAGCCGCGCTCCCATCCGCCGTGGAGGTTGGTCGCGCCGCCGGGCTTGATGGCCTGGATCTTCTTGATGATCGCGCCCGGGTCGTCGCAGGGCTGCGCGTCGACGATGGTGGTGACGTGGTTGTCGTAGACCACCACCGAGAGCGTGTCGGTGGGCGCGAGCTGTCGCACCAGGAGCCCCGCGGCCTCGGTGGCGTGCTTGAGCGGCGCGCCCGACATCGAGCCCGAGCGGTCGATCACCATGCTCAGCGAGAGGGGGCGTCGATCCGCGCGCCGCGACGCGGTGTAGTCCGCGCGGAACGTCAGCAGGAGGTCGACGGTGACGTCTTCGCCCGCGGGCAGAACGGGCAGCGTGAGGCCGTGATTGAGCTCCATAGGGAGCGAAGATCTACCCGTCACAGGCGGAGGGTGTCGAGGGCTTCGTGACGTAGCTTGTCACCCCCGAACAGACGCCCCTCGGATCAGCGCGCGGGCTGAAGCTGGATGCTCGTCCCCATGGCGCCCGCGAGCTTCCACGTGTGGCCTTCGGCCTGCGTGGTCGACTCGCGGTAGCTCCACACGGTGAGCCGCGACTGCGACGCGCGGAAGCCGGCGCGGTCGATGAGCGCGGCCTCGATGCGCATGGTCCCGTTGACGCGCGGCGAGCACACGATGGTGGGCCCCGTGCGCGTCGCGGTGTCGGGCTCGATGCGCACGACGGCGCTTGTCGCGTCGGAGCTCGTCCACGCGACCACGAGGTCTCCCGTCGCGGGCCACGTGGTGACCGAGAAGGTCGTCGGCTGCGTGACCAGCACCGACGTGGGGAAGCGCACCGTCCCCGTGAGGTCCGTGACGTGGTCTTCGGGGCCGATCTCGTCGCCGCTCGACACGGTGGCCGAGCGCTCGGTGAAGATCCCGCCGCAGCCGCGGAAGTCCGCGTCCCACGTGGGCGTCGCACCCATGAGCGGACAGAAGCCCGACGTCTGCATGAGCGCGCCGCTCTCGACGGTGATCGCGCCCGCGCACACCCACTGCTGCGCGGGATACTCGCTCTCGGGCGGGGTCATGTAGAGCCGACAGTCGCCGCTCGAATCGCTCGCGAGCGGGGTCTGCGTCGATGCGCGGGTCACGTCGAAGAGCGCGAACTGATAGCCGCAGCGCTGCGCCGTGGCGACGCCGCCGACGCGCGTCTCGGCGCGCAGCACGAGGCTCCGCACGCTCTGCGAAGCGGCGAGGCGCGAGGGCAGCGGAGGGGTGCCCGAGAGCGTGTACCCGTTGGGCGTCTCGGGGACGGGCGTGCTGTCTCCACACGAGGCCAGCGCGAGCGCTGCGAAGAGGGCGTACGAGGGCTTCATCACTCGCTCTCCTCCTCCTCGTCGGAGGCGTCCGCGGCGCCGGGACGCTTGATCCCGAGCGCGCGCATCTTCTTGTAGAAGTGACTGCGCTCGAGGCCGAGGTCGCGCGCGGCGTGGGTGGCGTTGCCCTTGTGGTGCTCGAGCGCGCGCAGCACGATGTCGCGCTCGGCCGCTTCGAGCATGTCGCGCAGGGCCACGCCGGGCGTGTACCAGCCGTCTCGCGAGCCAGATCCCGACGCGCCTCCGCCCGCCACCGCGGGGAGCGCCATGCGCACGTCGTCTTCGGTGATGGCCTCGCCGGGCGTGAGGATCACGAGGCGCTCGATGAGGTTCTTGAGCTCCCGCACATTGCCGGGAAAGGGATGGCGCGTGAGGAGCGCGAGCGCCGCGTCGGTCATGGTCTTGGGCGCGCGGTCGTTGGTCTTGCACGCCGACGGGAGGAAGGCGCCCACGAGGAGCTCGACGTCGTCGCGACGCGCGCGCAGGGGCGGCAGGTGGATGGGCACCACGTTGAGGCGATCGTAGAGGTCGGGGCGGAACCTCCCCGCGGCCACGTCGGCGGCGAGGTCGCGGTTGGTCGCGGCCACGATGCGCACGTCGACCTTGAGGGTCTTGGCGCCGCCCACGCGCTCGATCTCGCCCTCCTGAAGCACGCGCAGGAGCTTGGCCTGCATGGCCTGGGGCATGTCGCCGACCTCGTCGAGAAAGAGCGTCGAGCCGATGGCGCGTTCGAACTTCCCCTTGCGCTCACGGATGGCGCCGGTGAACGCGCCGGCCTCGTGACCGAAGAGCTCGCTCTCGATGAGCTCGTGCGGAATGGCCGCGCAGTTGAGCTTCTCCATCACGTTGGCCGCGCGCTTCGAGCCCTCGTGAATGGCCCGCGCGACGAGCTCCTTGCCCGTGCCGCGCTCGCCCGTCACGAGCACCGGCGCGCTCGCCGACGCCGCGAGCCGCACGCGCTCCCTCAGGTCGCGCATCACCGCGCTCTCGCCGAGGAGCGCGCCCGCGGGCCCTGCGGCCTCCTTGAGCTCCTTGATCTCTCCCTTGAGCCGCGCGACCTCGAGCGCGTTGCCGATCGCGAGGAGCAGCCGATCCGTCGAGAGCGGCTTCTCGAGAAAGTCTCGCGCCCCGAGCCGCGTGGCCTGCACGGCCATCTCGATGGTCCCGTGTCCGCTCATCACGATCACGGGGACGTCGTTGCCTTGAGAGCGCACCCTGCGCAGCACCTCGAGGCCGTTCACTTCAGGGAGCTGCACGTCGAGCAGGGCCAGGTCGTAGCTCTTCGAAGCGAGGCGCTCGAGCGCTGCGCCGCCGGTGCCCACGGTGTCGGCGTCGTAGCCCTCGACGCGCAGCGCGGTCTTCACGGTGCGGAGGATGTTCGGTTCGTCGTCGACGACCAGGATCGTTGCTCTGCTCACACCCGCACCTATACCACCACACGCGCGAGTCCGCGTTTGCAGCGTCGGCCACAATTGTCCATTGAAGCCGTAGCGCCTTCGGGTGTACCGAGTGAGGTGGACTGCGCCGCGACCGCGTGGCGCTCGGACGGAGGCTTTCGATGGCTCGCTTCGACTTGTCGCGAGCGCGCGCTGGCGCGCTGCTGCTCTTGCTCACGCTCGCAGCTTGCGGGGGCGAAGCTCCCGTCTCGACCCCACCCGACGCGGCCCCAGACAGCACCCTCGACGTTCCGTCTGACACGGCCCTCGACGCGCCGTCTGACACGGCGATCGACCTCCCCGCCGAAAGCTCCATCGACACCCCCGACGTCGCGGTCGACGTCCCCTCGGAGATCACGCAAGACGGCGCCGACGCGGCCCCGACGTGCCCCGGCGGCGACACGCTCTGCGCGGGTCACTGCGTCGACGTGAGCGCCGATCCGCGCAACTGCGGCGCGTGCGGAAACGCGTGTCCCGCAGGCCAGCTTTGCGCGATGGGCGCGTGCGCGCTGCGGTGTCCCGAGGGGCAGGAGGCCTGCGCCGGACGCTGCGTCACCGTGGCTTCAGACAACGCCAACTGCGGCATGTGCGGACGCGCGTGCGCCAAGGGTCAGCTCTGCTCGATGGGCGCCTGCGCGGCCGTGTGCGCCGCGCCCTTCCGCCGCTGCGACGAGCCCACGGGGCCGCGCTGCGCCGACGTGCAGAACGACCGACGCCACTGCGGCGCGTGCGGCCACGCGTGCCCCGCGGGCCAGGCCTGCGAGCGCGGGACCTGCGCGCTCTCGTGCACCGACGGGCTCTCTCCCTGTGACGACCGCTGCGTCGACGTGCAGAACGACCGCGCCAACTGCGGCGCGTGCGGACGCACCTGCCCCGCGGGTCAGGCGTGCATCTCGGGCGCGTGCGGAACGCTCTGCCCCGCGGGTCAGACCGCGTGCTCGGGCGCGTGCGTGTCGACCATGACCGACGCCATGCACTGCGGCGGATGCAGCCGCGCGTGCCCCGACGGACAGGTCTGCTCCGGCGGCGTGTGCGCCCTCTCGTGCACGACGCCCTTCGCGCTCTGCACCCCGACCGCGGGATCGCCCTTCTGCGCCGACCTCCGCTCCGACCGACGCAACTGCGCGCGCTGCGGCTACGCGTGCCCCGACGGACAGGTCTGCGAGCGAGGCATGTGCACGCTCCTCTGCCCCACGGGACAGACCGCGTGCGGCCCGCGCTGCATCGACACGCAGACCGACCCGACCAACTGCGGCGCCTGCGGGACCGTGTGCGCCGACGGCCTCACGTGCCGCGCGGGCGTCTGCTCGCTCGTGTGCGCCTCGCCCCTCACGCTCTGCACCGCCGCGAGCGGTACGTTCTGCACCAACACCGCGATCGACCGGCAGAACTGCGGACGCTGCGGCTACGCGTGCCCCTCGGGCATGGCCTGCGTCGACGGCGTGTGCGCGCTCTCGTGCCCGCCGAGCCAGGCCGTGTGCGGGTCGTCGTGCGCGTCGCTCGCCACCGACCGCGCCAACTGCGGCGCGTGCGGAAACGCCTGCCCCGCGGGTCAGGTCTGCGTGATGGGCGCCTGCGCGGGCTCGTGTCCGATGGGGCAGACGCTCTGCGGCTCGACCTGCGCGACGCTGAGCTCCGACAACGCCAACTGCGGCGCCTGCGGCCGCGCGTGCGCCGCGGGGCAGGTGTGCACCGCGGGGTCGTGCGCGAGCTCGTGCCCGTCGGGGCAGACCGTGTGCGGCTCGGCCTGCGTGTCGCTCCCCACCGACCGCGAGAACTGCGGACGCTGCGGAAACTCCTGTCCCACCGGCCAGGTCTGCATCGCCGGCGCTTGCACCCTCCAGTGCCCCGCGGGTCAGACCGCCTGCGCAGGCGCGTGCGTGACCACCGAGACCGACCGCGCCAACTGCGGCGCCTGTTCGCGCGCGTGCGCCGCGGGGCAGGTCTGCGTCGGCGGCGTCTGCACGAGCTCGTGCCCCGCGGGACAGACCGCGTGCTCGGGCGCCTGCGTGACCCTCGCGACCGACCGCGCCAACTGCGGCGCCTGCGGTACGGCCTGCGCGAGCGGACAGGTCTGCGCCGCGGGGCGCTGCCAGGCCTCGTGCCTCGCGGGTCAGGTGCTCTGCGGCTCCACCTGCGCGACGCTCGCCTCGGACGCTTCGAACTGCGGCGCCTGCGGCAACGCGTGTGACCCCGGCCAGGCCTGCGTGTCGAGCGCGTGCACCCTGTCGTGCCCCACGGGACAGACCGCGTGCCGCGGCGTCTGCGTGACCGTCGCCACCGACGCGTCGAACTGCGGCGCGTGCGGAACCGTGTGCCCCGCCGGGCAGGTGTGCGCCGCGGGGCGCTGCGTGGTCTCCTGCGGCGTCGGGCTCACCGACTGCTCGGGCACGTGCCGCGACACCCGCGTCGACCTCTCGAACTGCGGCGCCTGCGGCCGCGCCTGCGCGGGCGGACAGGTGTGCTCCGCGGGCGTGTGCACCTCGGCCTGCGCGTCGCCGCAGGTCAACTGCGGCACCACGGGCTGCACCACCCTCGCGACGGACCCGGCCAACTGCGGGGCGTGCAGAAACGTCTGCGCCACACGGCCCAACGCGCGCTCCACCTGCGGCGCGGGGGCGTGCGCGTTCGAGTGCTTCGCGGGCTACGCCGACTGCGACCGCGGCGCCGTCACGGGCTGCGAGGTCGACACGCGCAGCGACGCGGCCAACTGCGGCGCGTGCGGCGCCCGCTGCGCCGTCGCCAACGCCACCGCGGCATGTGCGGGCGGGAGCTGCGTCGTCGGCGCATGCAACGCGGGCTACGCCGACTGCGACGGCTCGGCGGCCACGGGCTGCGAGACCTCGACGCGCGACGACGCCACCAACTGCGGACGCTGCGGCATGGTGTGCCCCGGCTACCTCTGCGCCGCGGGCGCGTGCACCTACGCCCGCAGCTGCGCCGAGCTCCACGCCGCGCGGCCCGACCTCCTCACGGGCACGTACACCCTCGACCCCGACGGCGCGGGCGCCATGGCCCCGTTCAGCACCGTCTGTGAGATGTCGATCCTCGGCGGGGGCTGGACCCTCGTGCAGCGCACCGTGTGGGACTGGGAAGACAACCGCCAGCTCCAGACCAGCTACGCCAACTGGTACGGCACCACCTACGGCACGCCCGCGTCGGGCCGCACCTTCCGCGTGGCGGGCCGCGTGTGGCCGTCGCTCCAGAGCGCGACGCCCACGCACCTCATCGCGATCACGCCGCGCCGCACCGACGGCCTCACGTGCTCGAACATGTACTACACGGTCAACGGCGGCGCGTGGACCGTGCCCGCCGTGAGCGGCGCGCGACTCTCGTCGTACACGCAGCGCGTGACGGTCTTCGACGGCCCCGGCATGGTCACCGCCGACACGGGGACTCCCCCCGCCCCCGACTGCATCAACGTCAACGGCGCCGTCCCCTGGACGCTCGCCGCGTGCTGCACCACCTGCCCGACCTTCGGCGGCGCGCTCACCTCGCCCGCCCGCCCGATGGCCAACTACCTCGCCACCGCCGACGAGTACGGCAACGTCATCTCCGCGCGCTGCAGCGGCGGACGCCCCCTCATGGCGGGCGGCTTCTACCAGATCGACACGATGGAGTACTACGTGCGCTGACGCCGTGACGCGCGTCGTGTCTCACCGACACGGCGCGCGCCTCGATCGCCTCGCGGCCCCGCCCGCAGGCGCGGTCAGAGCGGGACGTCGACGCGCTGAAGGATCTCTTGGATGACCCGCGCGGCGTCGTCGCGGCGCACGTCGGAGGTCCACCCCGCGGCGCTCATGTCGACGCCCGCGACGCGGATGCGGTGCGCGAGCACGGGGCCCGCGAGCTCCGAGATGTCGTCGGGGATCACGTACGCGCGACCCATCACGATGGCCCTCGCCCGCGCGGCCTTGAGAAAGGCCAGCGCCCCGCGCGTCGAGACGCCCTGCGCCACGCCGTCGTGCGTGCGCGTCGCGTGGACGATCGCGTAGGCGTAGTCGATCACCGACTCGTCGACGGCCACCGTGTCGACCTCGTGCTGCGCCTCGACGAGCTGCGCGAGCGACACGGCAGACTGGATCGCGTCGACGGGCTCGGCCCCGCCGCGCGTCGCCAGGATGCGCTTCTCCACGTCGGCCGCGGGGTATCCCACGGCGGTGCGGAGCAGAAAGCGGTCGAGCTGCGAGTCGGGCAGCGGGTACGTGCCCGCCATGTCGTCGGGGTTCTGCGTGGCGATGACCGCGAAGGGCTCCTTGAGCACGTGCGTCACGCCGTCGATCGACACCTGACGCTCGCTCATCACCTCGAGCAGCGCGCTCTGCGTCTTGGGCGTCGCGCGGTTGATCTCGTCGGCCACGAGCACGTGCGTGAACACCGGCCCCGGGCGGAACTCGAAGCGCCGCTCGGCGGAGTTGTACACGTTCACCCCGAGCAGCTCCGAGGGCATGAGGTCCGACGTGCACTGCACCCGTCGAAAGTCTGTGCCGAGCGCGCGCGCGAGGGCCCTCGCGAGGGTCGTCTTGCCCACGCCGGGCACGTCTTCGATGAGCAGGTGACCGCGCGCCAGGAGCGTCACCACCGCGCGCTCGACGACCTCGGGCTTGCCCGCGAGCGCGACGGCCACGGCCCGTGCGAGCTTCTGCGCGACCTCGTAGGCCATCGGCGAGACGGACGCAGACTGCTTCACTCGTGCGGCTTCAGCCATCGAAGGGTCGTCCCAAGGAGAGAGCGGAGGCTATGCCTATCACGGCTCCCGTCGGGGATACCAGACGGATCGGGGCGGGGGTCACCTCCGCGACCGCAGCGAGGCAGGCGTCGTCGCGCGGAGCTTCGCCCTCGGCAGGGTCACGTGCATCGCGAGGCCCCCCTCGGGCGCGGCCTCGGCGCGCGCGGTCCCTCCGTGGAGCTCGATCACCCGACGCGCGACGCCGAGCGCGAGCCCGAGCCCCGCGGGCGCCCTCGCGCCCGACTGCGGGAGGTCGAAGGGCGCGAAGAGCTGCGCGAGCATCTCGCGCGTGGGCGTGCTCCCTGCGCTCGTGATGGTGACCGACCAGCTCGCGTCGTCGACGGCGCGCACCCGCAGCGAGACCGTCGCCGCGGCCCCCGACGCCGCGGCGCCCTTGCGCAGCATCGCGTAGGCGATCATGGCCCCGAGGTGGTGCGCGACGCGCTCGCGATCGACGCTGGCCTCGACGTCGAGGTCGCCCTCCGCGGGGATGCGCGCGTCGTCGGGCACCGCGTCGGCGACCCGTTCGAACGCGGCCTTGCGCGCGTCGGCGAGCAGCGTCGAGACGGGGACCTTCGCCTTCACGATGTTCATGCGTCCGGCGTCGAGGCGCGCGGCGTCGAGCAGGTCGTCGACGAGGCGAAGGAGGTCGCGGCCTCCGCGCGAGAGGGCCTCGAGGCTCTCTCGCTGACCGTCGGTCACCTCGCCGTCGACGCCCGTGAGGAGCAGCCCCGCGAAGCCGAGCACGGAGTTGAGCGGGCCCCGCAGGTCGTGGCTCACGCCCGCGAGCACGAACGACCGCAGCCGCGCGGCCTCGGCCCTCGCGTTCACCGCGCGCCGCTGGTCGCGCGCCATCGCCGAGAGGGTCTCGGTCACGCGGTCGAGCGACTTCGAAATCGCCCTCACCTCGGGGAGCGAGACCACTTCGAAGGTCAGCGTGAAGGTCACCCCGTCGAGGCTCGTGCGACCCGCCGTCGAGAGGTGCTGGAGCCCCACGGTCTCCACGCGACGACGCGCCCGCGCGAGCTCCCGCACCGCGCGGCGCCCGATGCGGAGGCCGAGCGACGCACCCACGCCCGCGAAGACCAGCGCCACCATGATCGCCGCGAGCGGCGACGACACCTCGACGGGCCCCGCCTCGATGATGGGGAGCTCGACGCCCGTGGTGACGTGCGCGCCCCCCGCGGCCAGCACCCTCGCCGCCGCGTCGCGCCCCTCGGCGCCCTCGCCCGGGAGCCTTCGAACGCCGAGCGCGAGCGAGAAGAAGCGCGCGTTGAGCTCGTCCTGGTCGTGCGCGGCGGACGAGACGTGCGCCGACACGAGCAGCGCGGCGAGCAGCGCGGCGACGCCCGAGGGGATCGCCACGGCGAGCGCGACGCGCAGCGCGAGCTGGTCGCCGAGCGCGGGCTTCGGCGCCTCCCGCGGCGGAGGGAGGCGTTCGAAGAGCGGCCCGAGGGCCCTGCGCATCGCGGGGTAGAACACCAGCGAGCACGCGAGCACGAACGACGCGCCCACCACCGCGGCGACGGCGTGCGAGCGGTCGGCGTCGGTCAGCGCGTAGACGCCCGCCGCGATGAGCACCCCCGCGGCCTCGATGGCGAGCACCGCGGCGCCCTCCCTCGGCGCGGCGTGGAGGCGCGCGAGCGAGGGCTCGTCGAGCGCATGTCGCTCCCCCGAGATGCGCGGACCGAAGAGGAGCCTCTCCGCGCGCGTGAGCGCCCGCAGGTAGCGCAGCGGGAGCACGCCGACGCTCGCCGTGAGCAGCGCCGCGGTGAGCACCGTGGCCCGCAGGAGCGCCTCACGCGCAGACTCCTCGCGGCCCAGGAACGCGGGCACCACCAGCGCGTAGAGCAGCGCCGTGCAGAGCGGCACCGAGGCGCTCACCAGGGCCATGCGCGCGAGCGCGACGCGGACCTTCACCCGGTCACCCCCGCGCGCGGCTTCTCCGACGCCCCGAGGAGCGGCGCGATCCCCACGGGGACCATCGCCGTGAACGTGCTCCCGTTGCCGACCTCGCTGTGCGCCGAGAGCGTCCCCCCGTGGAGCTCGACGAGGCCGAGCGTGATGGCGAGCCCGAGCCCCGCCCCTCGCGCCTCGGCGTTGCGCCCGCGTTCGAAGGGCTTGAAGAGCCGCTTGAGCTCCGACGCCGCGATGCCCTGACCGTTGTCCCGCACGGCTACGGCGAAGCCCCGATCGCGCGTTTCGACGTTGACCCGCACCTCGCCGCCCGCGTGCTCGATCGCGTTGACCACGAGGTTCACCAGCGCGCGCCGCAGCGCCACCGGATCGCCGTAGACCTCCGCGCGCTCGGGCGTCGCGACCGTGAGCGCCACCTCGCGGGTGCGCGCGGTCCCCTGCGCCTCGGCCACCACCTCGCGGGCGAGCGCGGCGAGGTCCATGGGCTCGCGGCGGATCTCGTAGCGCCCGCTCGCCATCGCCGAGAGGTCGAGCACGTCGTCGACCATGCGCAAGAGCGCGGCGCCCGAGCGCGCGATCATCTGCACGTCGTCGCGCTGCGAGGCCGTGAGCGGCCCGTCGACCTCCTGGAGCAGCAGCTCCGCGAAGCCCAGGATCGAGTTGAGCGGCGTGCGCAGCTCGTGGCGCAGCGTGGTGATGAGGGTCTCTCTGCGCCGCTCGTTCTCGTCGAGCCGCGCGAGCGCCTCGCGGTGCAGCGCGAGCTCGTCGGCGAAGCGCCGTTGCAGTCGGTTGAAGGCCGCCACGAGGCCCGCCACCTCGTCGCGAGACTGCACGGGCAGCGGCTCGAGCGCCTCGACGGAGCCGTCGGCCATGCGCACGGCCTTGCGGAGAATGGCCTGGAGGTCGTTGGTGATGTCGCGCGCGACGATGAGGCTCACCACCACCGCGATGGAGCCCATGAGCGCCAGGGCCACGAGGATCTTCGCCACGAGCAGCGCGACGGCCCCGCGCAGCGCCGCGGGCGAAGGGAGCGCCGTCGCCACGAGCAGCGTCGAGGGCCCGTCTCCGCGGTCGGAGAGCGCTTCGAACGCGACCACCACGCTGGCGTCGTCGAGCCGCGCGGCCCCGTGACGCCCGCCGCCTCGCAGAAAGCCCCCGAGCACCGCCGCGGGAACCTCGGGCGCCAGCGGGAGCGGACGCCCGTCGGGGGTCACCACCGAGACCACGCACTCCAGCGTGCGCGCCATCTCGCCCGCGAAGAGCGCGCGCTGCCGCGGGTCGAGGCGCTCCATGCGGGCCACCGTCGAGACCGCGAGGAGCGACGCGCGGCGCTCGGCCCGATCGCGCTGCGCGAGCACCGTGAGCTCCGCGCCGATGATCCCCGCGCCCACGGCCGTGAGGGCCACGGCGGCCATCGTGGCGAGCGTGATGCGACGGAGGAGGCTCTCTCCTCGCGCGGTCGCGGTGCGGTACGGTACGGTGGGGGCCATCGGGGAGCGCGAGGGTACAGATTCCTCGCGAGGACACAATTTCGCGCCACGGGTCGGTGTGTATGATCGCCCCTACGATGAGGTCCATCCTTCGACTGGTGTGCGCGTCCGCGATGCTCGCGGCCTGCACGGATTCGCCGTCTTCTCCCGCAGACGCGGCGCCTCCGACCGACGCGACGACGACCGACGTCACGGCCGACGCGCCCGCCGCCGACGCCGAGCCTCCGCCCCCGATGCGCTGCCGCGCCGGGAGCGGCTGGGATCGCACCGCGATGATGCCCGCGTTTCGCGTCGACGACGCCGCGTGGGGCCTCGACGGCGTGATCGGAAAGCGCCTCGCCACGGCGGACCTCGACAACGACGGCTACGCCGACCTGGTGCTCTGGAACGACGTGGTGAACGCCCGCACCAACCTCGACGCCACGCCGCCCGTGCTCAACGTCCGCGTGCTGATGAACCGCCCGCGCGAGAGCGGTCAGGGCCGCCGCTTCGTCGACGCGACGCGCGCATCGAACCTCCTCGCGATCCGCGGCGGAGGCTACGGCCGCGAGGTGCAGGTCGCCGCCTTCGCCGACGTCGACAACGACGGAGACCTCGACGCGTACACGGGCACCATGCCCACGGCGATGCCCGCGACGGGCCAGATGAGCGACCCCGGCGACCGCGGGACCATCCTCCTCAACGACGGCCACGGGGTGTTCTCGCTCGGCCCCGAGAGCGACGCGACGCCGAGCGCAGACAGCTTCCCCCAGACCATCGGCGCCGTCTTCGGGGACCAGGACCTCGACGGCCGCGTCGACCTCTTCGTGGGGTACCACTCCGACACCTTCGGCCTCCCCATCGGCCAGCAATCACAGCTCTTCCGCGGCGACGGCGCGGGGCGCTTCACCGACGTGACCGACGAGGTCGGCCTCACCCTCGGCACCACCACGGCGTCGCTCGTCGCGCGCAACAACAACCGCCCGCTCTACGGCCTCTCGGCCTGCGACGTGAACAACGACCGCCGCCCCGACGTGATCGGCGCCGCGTACGGCCGTCAGTTCAACCTTCTCATGACCAGCGACGGCGCGAGCTACCGCGACGACTCCATCGCTTCGAACGTGGGCGGCGACGCCAACCGGGACTACTCCGACAACCTCTCGTACCGCTGCTATTGCCAGACGAACCCGGGCCGCTGCCCCGCGACGATCCCGGCGCCTCCCACGGGCTTCTGCCCCGGTCGCGGGTGGCGCGCGGGCGTCGACGACCTCCCCTGGCGCAACAACGGGAACAGCTTCTCGATCGCGTGCGGCGACGTCGACAACGACGGCGACATCGACCTCTACACGGGCGAGATCGCGCACGGCGACGTGGGCGCGAGCTCCGACCGCGCGCAGCTCCTCCGCAACGCGACCGCCGAGGGGATGCCCGCGAGCTTCGAACGCGTCGACCGCACCACCAACGGCCTCACGATCCCCCTCGCGCGCTCGGCCGACGAGGGCGTGCTCTCGAACGCCTTCTTCGACTTCGACAACGACGGCCGACAAGACATCTGGGCCGGCGGAAGCGACTACCCCGGCAACCGCGGATGGCTCTACCAGCAGAACGCCGACGGGCGCTTCACCGAGGTCTCGACGCGCGCGGGCATCGTGCACCCGTGCCCCATCGGCATCGCCCTCGCGGACTTCGACAACGACGGCGACCTCGACGTGATCCTGGCGACCTCCCTCGCGCGCTCGTGCTCGACCGACTGGATGGGCCGCGCCGTGGTGAGAATGTACGAGAACGTCTCGGGCGAGCAGAACTGGACGTCGATCCGCCTCGTGGGAAGCGGCGACGGCGGCGCCAACCGCGCGGGCATCGGCGCGCGCGTGAGGGTCACCGCGGGCGGCGTCACGCAGATCCGAGACATCCAGGGGAACTGGGGCCTCGCGGGCCTCAGCGCCGAGCTCGTGGCCCACGTCGGACTCGGGACGCAGTGCGCGATCGAGCGCCTCGAGGTGCTCTGGCCCGACGCCGCGGGCACCACCGAGACCTTCACGAACATCCCCGCGAACTACCGCCTCGAGATCCGCCAGGGAGAGCGCCGCGTTCGGTACCTCCAATAGATCATTTCGCGCGGTTTTTCTGGGGAACGGATCAGCACGCTCGCCCGTCTTCAAAGAACCCACCGATGCAACGCCGCACCTTCATGTCTCTCTCCCTCGGAGCGCTGACCCTCCCCTGGTCCGAGGCGCTGGCCCAGGGCGGGAGCCGCCCCGCGCCCCAACGCGTGCTCGACCAGCTCGCGCGCATCGCCAACACCATGCGCTCGAGCCGCTACGACCACGACACCCGCGTCGACGAGCGCGCCGGACGCTACGACTTCGACTGCTCCGCGATGGCGGCCTACGTGCTCCGTCGCAGCGCGCCGCAGGCCCTCGCGGCCCTCCGCAGCGGGCGCCCCGTGGCGGCGGGCTTCGCGCGCACCATCACCAACGCCCCCGTCGGACGCTTCGCCCGAGGCTGGCAGCACGTCCCCCGCCTGGCCGACGCGCGCCCCGGCGACCTCTTCGCGTGGGAGCGCCCGCGGTGGTTCCCTTCGAACAACACGGGCCACGTGGGCTTCGTCGTCGAGGCGCCGCGCCCGCACGACCTCGGCGTGCTCGTGCGGATCATCGACTCCACGCGCTACGCCCACCAGGACGACACGCGCGACACCGAGCACGGCCAGTCGGGCTTCGGCTCGGGGACGATCCTCTTCGCCACCAACCCCCTCACGGGCGAGGGCGTGGGCTACGGCTGGTTCGGCGCGCACACGCACCCCGACTGGATCATCCCGACGCGCGTCGTGATCGGCCGCGTGAAGGGCTGAGCGAGCCCCGTCACCGCGCCCAGCTCTCTCTTCAGATCAGACCGGCACCCAACGCAGCACGACGTCTCGGAGGCCATCGCGGGTGATGGGCTTCGAGATGAAGTCGTCCATCCCCGAGCGGAGGCACACGTCGCGCTCCTCGGGCATCGCGTTGGCGGTGAGCGCGATCACCGGGGTGCGCGGAATCGAGCGCTCGCGCTCCCAGAGGCGAAGGAGTCGCGTGGCTTCGAAGCCGTCCATCACGGGCATCTGGATGTCCATCAAGACGAGGTCGACGCCGCCGTGGGCGAAGGCGTCGAGGGCCTTCTGGCCGTCGCTCGCGACGATGACCTTCATGCCCATGCGAGAGAGCATGGTCAGCACCACCTTCTGGTTGACCACGTTGTCTTCGACGAGGAGCGCCGTGATGCCCTTCGAAGCCTTCAGGATCGGATGCTCCGCGGGGCGCTCCTCGCGCCTCGGTGTGACGGGCGCCTCCGCGCTCCTCGCGAGGGGGATGCGCACCGAGAACGCCGCGCCCGCGCCGGGCTCGCTCTCGACGGAGATCTCGCCCCCCATGATATCCAGAAGCCTTCGGCAGATGGCGAGGCCGAGCCCCGTC
>JBPOHC010000737.1:0-11451 GCA_052035985.1 Myxococcota bacterium
GGCCAGAGCTGCACCGCCGGGATGTGCGCGTGCCCGACGGGCCAGACGCTCTGCGGGGCGCGCTGCGTGAACACCGCGACCGACGGCGCCAACTGCGGCCGCTGCGGGACGGTGTGCGGCTCGGGGCAGAGCTGCATGGCGGGCGTGTGCGCGTGCCCGACGGGGCAGATGCTCTGCGGCAGCGCGTGCCTCGCGACCTCGACCGACACGTCGAACTGCGGGATGTGCGGCCGCGCGTGTGTGCCGGGCCAGCTCTGCACGGCGGGCACTTGCGTGTGCCCGACGGGGCAGATGCTCTGCGCGGGACGCTGCGTGGACACCGGCGTCGATCGCGGCAACTGCGGCGGCTGCGGCGTGGCGTGCCCCGCGGTGCAGACGTGCATGGCGGGACGCTGCGTGTGCCCGACGGGGCAGACGCTCTGCGCCGGGGCGTGCGTGAACCTCCAGACGAGCAACACCAACTGCGGCACGTGCGGGATGGTGTGCCCTTCGACCATGACGTGCTCGGCCGGGCGCTGCGCGTGCGCGGGCGCGGCGGGCCTCTCGTGCTGCGGGACGGCGTGCGTGAACTTTCAGACCGACAACGCCAACTGCGGCACGTGCGCGCGCGCGTGCGCCGCGGGTACGACCTGCCGCGCGGGGGTGTGCACGCCCGTGAACGACGACCGGCTCGCGGCGACCGCGCTCTCGCTGGGCGCGGGCGAGACCACCGTGAGCGGCACGACCGACGGGTCGAACGCCGATGGTCCGACCGATTGCGGGGCGGTGCCCAACGTGTGGTACCGCTTCACCCTGGGGCTGCGCGAGGTGCTCTACGTCGATACGGCCGGGTCGGCGTTCGACACGCGGCTCTACCTCGTGAACAGCGCCGGGGCGTTCGTCGGGGGAACCTGCAACGACGACGCGGGGTGCTCGACGGGCGGCTTCACGAGCACCCTTCAGTCGCGCTTCGCGGTGGTGCTCGCGCCGGGCACGTACTACCTCGCCATGGCGGGCTTCAGCGCGACCTCGCGCGGGGCCTTCACGCTGCACATCCAGCACATCCCGACCAACTACGGGAGCGTGTTCTTCGAAGGGTCGATCGCGGGCACGGCGACGACGGCGCTGCGGGTGCTCGGCGCGGGCTCGTTGCGCACGCCCGTGTGTACGATCGGCCCTTCGGGCGAGGACGTGCGGTGGTTCATGACCTGCGGACCGGGCACGCCCGCGGTGGCCTCGACCTTCAGCATGTGCATGGCCGACGGGGCGACGTTCGTGCGGGCCTCGGGCGGCGTGTACTACGACCCCGCGATGTACATCTACAGCGGCCAGAGCGGCACGCAGGTGCAGTGCAACGACGACGGCGGCTCGGCCTTCAACTGCATTGGCACGGGCGGCGACTCGGCGTATTTCGGCTCGCGCATCAGCGCCCCGATGCCGCGCGGCATCAACGCGGTGGTGGTCGACGAGCGGGCGCGGCCGAACGGGCTCGTGTACACGATGCGCCACCAGATCAACTGAGGCGACACAGGCACACGCCGATCAGGTGCTCGCATCCTGTCCGGACGAAGGAGCCGCCGCGGGCTCCGCGGAGGGTTCAATTCGCACTCGCTCAAAGTACGCCGCGACCTGACCGTACGTTCGGCCTTTGAGGTCGCTGAGATCGTGCTCGACGTCCTCAGCTTCGCCGAGCTTGCTCGTCCAACGCCCGTTGGGAAGTTGTCGGGCGGCGTGGGTCGGCTTCCTGTCCTTTTCGTAGAGCGCGACCTTCTCGATCCCTGGGACGAGCGAGCCGTCATCACACGGTCGAAACCCTCTGGCGTCGAACGCCCAGCGAAACGAACGTCTGGACAACTCGCGCATGACCCCGGGAGGCCAGTAGGCTTCACCCGACGTGCCCCGGCTGAAGGGCCACCACACACGCGCCGTGTCTCCCATCGCCCACGCGATGCAATTGTACTCGCGGCTCGGCGCGCTGGTGATCTCGACGCCGCGCGCGTTCGGGAAGGTGTTGCGGATCGCGTTCAGCCGATCGGGTGGGCTCTGTTCTTCAGCCATTCGGTCCACCTCACGAGCACCGCCTGACGCACTCCAGCCTCGTCGTCGCGCAGGACGGGACCGTCGCCGAGGATCTCTCGCAAGGCTTGAGTCCAGGCCAGCCACGGCGCGTCGGGCGTAGTCATGTCCGCGTAGAGATGCAACACGACATCTTCGCCCAGGGCGACAATATCGCGAAACGACGCGAGCGAAACCACATCGTGAAGAGATGACACGAACGCGGCGTCCTCCACGAATCGCGCTCGGAGCCTCGCGAAGCGCGCCTTGGACGACACGGGCCATTGCGCACTTCGCGGGGCGACGCCGAAGACCTGCTCCGCGACGTCCGGCGAGGGAAGTGCCTCACCGGAATCGAGGCGGCGAACGGTGCTTCCGCTCACGGCTCGATCTCCCCGAGTTGAAAGACTTCGTGGGGTTCGACGGAGGCAACGACGTAGGGTGAGTGTGTCGTCGCGATGAACTGCACCCGAGGAAAGAGCTTCTGAAGCCCGCGCACGATCTGAGTCTGCCAGCGCGGGTGTAGGTGCGCGTCGATCTCGTCGATCAGGCAGACGGCGGGTTGATCGAGCGCGGCGTAGGGATCCTCCGTCGCCAGGGACAACCGAAGGACGAGCTCGGCGACGATCACGAAGACGCTTCGAAACCCGTCGCTGAGCGAGGCGAGCGAGACTGACCCGGTCGGCGTTCGAAACCTCGCCTGGAGCGCTTCGTCGATGCCCTCGAAGCGCACCGGGGCCAGCAACGCATCGAGCCCTTCGATCAGCATGTCCCAGAGGGGGTACGCCTCGCCGCGGTCTGCCTTGGCCCGTGCGCGGAGGTGGTCGAGGTTGACGATCCACTGCTCCAACTGCGCGAAGCGAAACCACAGCGCGCGGTCTCGTTTGACGGAAGGGGCGAGCGCGTTGGCCCTCGGGTTCGTCGTGACGAGACGAGCGTCCACCGCGTCTACTTCGAGGGGAGGCAGCAGGCGATGCGCGTCGAGCGCGACCACGAGCCCCGTCGGATGCGCAGAGGTTTGATCGTGGAGACGATCAACCCAGTCGATGACATCGGGGGAGACGTTGGATTCGGGCTTGGGAACCCCAGGCTTCATGGGGTAACGAGCGCCGAGAACAAGCTGAACGGACTTGTCTCCGACCACGTCCTCCGCGCTGAGCTGGACGGACGCTTCCCGCGCGCCGTCGCGCACGTCACGAACGGTGAACTCTGGGCCTCCGTAGTGGCCCCAACGAGAGGTGAGCAGCGTCGTGATGGCCGTGAGCGCGCTGCTCTTGCCGCTCCCATTGGGGCCGACGAACAGGGCAACGGGGAGGGGGGCGCCGTCAGGGTGGCGGAGGTCAAATTCGGCCCGCTCGAATCCGCGGTAGTTCTCCAGCACGAGCCGACTGATCTGCATCGCAACCCGTGTCTACCAAAACCTCCGCGTGCGCTCAATCCCCGCGGACTCTGCGCTACGGAAACGACCCGTCGGCGCAGAAGTCCTCGGGCGCTCCGCGCGCGTGTCGGGCGTAGAACGCGCGCAGCGTCGCGGGCTCGACACAGTCGGCCGAATAGAGCCACCCCCACGCCGCGCCCGCGACGGCCGTGGTGACCGCCGGGTCGTTGGTGATCACCACGCGCACGGCCACGGGCAGCGCGGGCGACGGGGCGCACGTCGGGTCGGCGGGAAAGCTCGCGACGGCGCGCGTGAGCTCGGCGCGGACGTCGTCGCACGTCCCCGTCGGGCAGCGCGCGAGCAGGGCCACGCCGCCGTGTTCGAGGTTGTGCACCCAGTTGCCGCGCGGGACGTTGGGCCACGAGCCCCAGCGCGCCCAGAAGGGGTAGTGCGGCCCCGACGCGGGAGGGTTGGTCGCGTACGCAATCGCGCCCCCGCTCGGGTCGACGTGCGGTGAAGCTTGCACCGTGACGTTGCGCTCCTGGGCGTTGCAGGTCGAGCCCGCGAGCGCGGTCCACATGCCGCCGTTGACGAGCGGACCTTGCGGGACGGCCTCGGTGCTTCCGCAGCCCGTGACGAGCGCGAGGGCGAGCGCTTGAAGAGGGAGACGCATGATGTCTGGGAGTCTACGCCTCGGCGGCGGGGGCGGGGAGCTCGGCCTTGGGCAGGCTCACCTCGGCCATCACGATGGGCGGCAGGTGCATGCACGTGATCTCGGGCGAGCGCGGGGCGGTGTCCTTGGCCATCTCCAGCGCGTCGTGCATGGTGCGCGCGGTCTCGTACCCCAGGATCTTCGGGATGTACTCATTGTCGGCCCCCACCACGATGACGCGGCCGAGGTGTTGCCGTCCCGCCTCGCCCCAATACCACATGAAGAACGGGTGCGCGGGGTGGTAGGCGTTGCCGCGGCGGTACATCGAGAGGTACGCGGGGTTCTGCGCGAACTTCTCTTCGTATTTGCGGTGGAGCTCCATCGCGTCGCGCGTCTCGGGCAGGAGCCGGTGCACGAACTCGACGTAGGGCGCGTGCTGCGCGTCGTCGAACTTGTCGGTGCACGGGTGCGTGATGATCATCGTCCCGCCCTTCTTCACGAGGGGCGAGCCCTTGTACATGTTGAAGAGGTAGCCCTGCGCCATCACCTGCACGAGCAGGGGGTTCAGAAACGCGTTGACGTTGTAGGGCGAGATGTACGGGATGCCCGCCACCACGATGTCGGCCTGCCCTTTGATGGGCACGAGGTACTGCTCGTAGCAGCGCTTGAGGGTGTGGGCGTGCACGGCCTCGGTCTCGCCCGCGAAGACCCCGGGGATCTCGAAGGGCGAGGGGACGCGCTGAAAGATCTTCTCGCGCGCCTCGGCCGGGGTGCGGTCGAGCGTGTACACGAGCGCTTTCAGGGCCGCGCGCTCGGTGGCGCTGAGCTCGTCCTCGTTCTTGGCGAGAAACTCCAGCGGCCGGTCGAACATGCGGTTGTTGATGGACGTCTCGATGGTGAAGACGTTGAGGTGCTTGTTGACCACCTTGCCCATGCGCTCGACGATGGTGTTGAGCTCGCTCGACGAGGGGTCCATGTACGAGTGACACTTGCGCATGACGCGCGGGTTGTGGTGAGGCTTCAAGCTCTCGTAGCCGCAGAGGCCCACCGCGACGCTCTTGTGACCGCCGTCCATGGGGACGAGGTTGAGGTTCACGTAGATGATGAGGTCGCTCTCGACGGCCTTGCGGTTGAGCACCACGCGCTCGCCGAGGTCGGTCTCGCCGACGAACTTCATCCCGTCGACGAGCTCGGCGCAGTGGTTGTAGAGGCGCTTGGGCCAGTAGGCGTTGAAGATCTTGTCCCCGACGATGTGCCGCACTTCATTCGCGGTCATCTTGCGGTGCACGCTCGTGGCGATGATGATGTCGAAGTCCTCGACGCCGTGGTCGGCGAGCATCCCGAGCACGACGTTGAGCACCCGCTCGCGCACGTCGGGGCGCTTCATCGGGGGCAAGGGGAGCGAGATGTCATCGAGGGCGATCACCACGCGCATCCCGGGGCGGAGCTTCGCGTGCAGGGGGGCGGAGTTATACGGGTGGTTGATCGCGTAGCGGATGGCCGCGTCGGGGTCTTTGAGGCCCGCGAGCGGAGGCTTGGGATAGATGACCCGCGTGCCCGCGGGGAGGTCGACTTCGACGAGGCGCTCGCCGGAGAAGAGGACGCGAGGCGCGCTTCGGCGGTCGAGTGTGACGACGCAGGGGTGGCTCATGGGCGGTCCAGGTGAACGAGGGGCCACTGGTAGGCCCGCGCGAGGCGTTCGAGCGCGCGGTCAGGGTTGACCGCCGCGGGGTGGCCGACGACGGAGAGCATCGGCACGTCGGAGTAGCTGTCGGAGTAGGCGTAACACTCGTCGAGGTCGTGGCCGAACTGCTTCGCGTGGTCGCGCAGGAGCAGGGCCTTCGTGGGCCCCGCGACGACGGGCGGGAGCATGCGCCCCGTGGCCACGCGGTCGAGGAACTCCAGGCGGTTCGCGATGACGTGCGTCGCGCCGAGCTCCTTGCAGAGCCGCTCCATGAGGAAGTCGAGCGCGCCCGAGACGATGACCACGTCGTGGCCCTTGTCTCGGCAGGTCTGCACGAGCTCGCGCGCGCCCTTGATGATCGCGGGGCGCAGCACGGTCTCGTACGCGTCGTCGGCGAGCGTCAGAAGACGGTCTTGCGACGTGCCCTTGTAGAGCGCGTAGAGCTCCTCGTTGAAGAGGCGTCGGTCGCGGAGCTCCGCGAGCATGAGTCGCGGCGCGCGCATGGCGGCGTCAGCGAGGCGAGCCAGCGTACGCTGCGGGTTCGCCTGATTGAGCAGGTAGTAGAGCGTCGGGTGGACCAGGTTCGTGCGGACGAGGGTCCCGTCGACGTCGAAGTAGCTCGCGGGCATCGGGCGCGGGAACCTACAACACTCACCCCGCGCGAAGAAAGGCCCGCCGTGCGCCCATCGGCGCTATTGGCTTCAACGCGCCTCGGGTGCAGACTCGCCTACGCACGCGCGCTCCCCAGGTGGCGGCGCGTCGTTGCATCGAACGGGGCCGCGAAGTCCATCATGCTTCCCTACGGCGATCTCATCCCTGCCGGCGTGGTGGTGCATCGCGGCGGAGTCGTGGAGTACGCCAACGCGCGCTTCTGCGAGATCCTGGGGCTCGCTCGCGAGGCCATCATCGGCCACACCTTCGCCGAGATCCTCACGCCCGAGGAGGCCCGCCGGGTGATGGATCGCTACGCCCGTCGCATGCGAGGCGAGCCCGTCCCCGCGGAGTACGAGGTCAACGTGGTGCGCGCCAACGACGGCGCGAAGCGCGTGGTCGAGATCGTCGTGCAGACCTCGGGCGACGTGAGCGTGGTGCTCGTGCGCGACGTGACCGAGCTCACCGACCGCCGCGCCCGAAGGCTGGAGCTCGCCAACCTCGGGGCCTCGCTCCAGACGCACCGCACCGTCGCCGAGGTCAAGCGCGCGCTGCGCGAGGGCACCGCGGCCGTCCGCCTCTCGGGCGCGTGGCTGGTGCCCTACGGCGAAGACCGCCTCCGCGTGGAGTTCGCGGACATGCCCGGCGCCGCGGCCTTCGAACGCGCGGTGGGGCGCAGCGTCGAGGGCTGGGTCGGGCCCTGGACGACGGCGTTTCGGCGCGCGTGGCTCACGGGCGAGGCGTACCTCGACGACGCGGTGGCCGAGGTCGCGCGCTTCATCGGACAGCCCTGGGAGGCCGCGATCGTCGGCATCGCGGCGTCGCACGAGATGAGCCGCGGCGTGGTGCTCCGCGTGCTTCAGGGCGGCGATCCCACGGCGATGCTCGTGCTCCGCGGGAGCTGGTTGCGCGAGGACGACCTCCCGATGGCGCACCTCTTGAGCGCGCAGATCTCGTCGGCGCTCGACAACGCGCAATACATCGCCGCTGCGGAGCGTCGGGTGCGCGAGCTCGAAGCGCTCCACGAGCTCGCCCGGTGCGTGCTCCGCGAGACTTCGAAAGACCCCGTGGAGCTCTTGCGCTCGGCCGCGGGGCTCGCGCGCGCGGCCCTCGACGCGGAGTCGGCCACCATGCTCCGGCTCTCGAGTGACGGCGCGACCTTCGAAGCCTTCACGGAGAGCGCCTCGCAGACCGCGGCGCCGCTCCCGGTGGATCAAGCTCCGCTGCTGCGCGAGGCGCTCAAGACGTCGGAGTGCGTGATCGTCGATGACCTTCGCACCGACCGCCGCGTGGGACGTCACGCAGGCGTCTTCGGATCGACGGGCGCGGCGCTCGTGGTGGCGCTCCAATCTGAGCGCGGCGTGCGGGGCGCGCTCGCGATCAAGGTGGGCGCGGGGCGGCGCTTCTCCGACGAGGACCAGTGGCTCGCGCGGGCGATCGTGAGCGTGCTCGAGGTGGGCCTGGCCAACGCGGAGCTCTACGCAGAGGCGCAGCGCAGCCTGCTCGACCTGAAGGCCGCGCAGGCGAGACTCATCGAGCGCGAGCGGCTCGCGGCGCTCGGCGAGGTGGCCGCCGTGGTGGCTCACGAGGTGCGCAACCCCCTCGCGGTGATCTTCAACGCCGTGAGCGCGCTGCGCAGGCTCTCGCCCGCGCGAGACGCCGACGCGACCCTGATGATCGACACGATCCGAGAGGAGGCCGATCGGCTGAACCAGATCGTCGGAGACCTGTTGGATTTCGCGCGTCCCGTGTCGCCGAACCTCCGCGACGAGCCCCTCGACGCGCTCGTTCGGGGCGCCGTCTCCGCGGGCTTTGCGAGGGTTCCCGGCGGCGGCGGGGAGAGCGCGGTGCGCACGGTCATCGACGTGGTCGAGGGGCTCCCGCCGGGGCGCCTCGACGCGAGGCTGATGCGTCAGGCGCTGGTGAACCTCGTGGTCAACGCGCTCGAGGCGATGCCCTCGGGCGGCGAGCTCTCGGTGCGCGTCGCGATGGAGGGAGAGCGCCGCGCCGCGATCGCCGTGCGAGACACGGGATCGGGGATGGCCGACGACGTGAAGGCGAGGATCTTCGAGCCCTTCTTCACCACGCGCGCGACAGGCACGGGCCTGGGGCTCGCGGTGGTCAAGCGCATCGTCGACGCGCACGGCGGAGAGCTCCGGGTCGACTCCGCGCGCGGCCGCGGCACGACCTTCACGGTGGTCGTGCCGACGGCGTAGCGAGCGAAGATCAGCGTACGGAGGGCGAGCAGGTGCCGTGCTGCATCGAGGTGGCGCTGGTGTTGTAGTCGCCGGTGAGCACGTAGATCTGGCCCGAGGTGGGGCAGGTGACCTGCACGACGGGGCAGGTGCCGCACTCGTCGTCGGGGTTGCCGCCGGTCGCGACGAGCGCCGACGCCGAGGCGCACGGAGCCGAGCCGGGACACACCCTGAGGATGGGGTCGCCGACGCAGGCGCCGAGGGTCGGGGAGCACAGCGTGTTGGTGGTGTCGGCGGTGCTGTTGCACCCCACGGTGGTGAGGCGTCCGGGGGTGCAGGTGAAGGTCGACCCCGTGCGCCAGCCGCAGTCGCGTGCGGTCCCTGAGGCCGCGACGGTGCAAGCCGCGGTCACGCCGCCCGTCGTGCCGCCGCAGGCCGTGGTCGAGCGCACCCAGGTGGTCGCGCTCGCCGAGCAGCCCGAGATGGTGGTCGTGGGGCCCGAGCTGGATCCAGCGGCGCAGCGACCCGCGTTGGAGCACCAGCCGCACCCGAGCGAGGTGGCCGCGGCGGCGCAGGTGCTACACGTGGCGAGGGCAGCGCAGGGGTCCGTCGGGGGGACGTCAGGGGGCGGAGGGCACGCGCCGCAGTCCGACGGGCACGACGAGCAGGTCTCGCCGCGCGAGGCCGTGCACATCGTGTCACCGCAGAAGAGCTCCACGGGCACGTCGACGGGCGGAGGACACGCGCCGCAGTCGCGCGGGCAAGTCGAACACGACTCCTCGCCGTTGCAGATCATGTCGCCGCAGGCGGGGCCCACGTCGGTGCGGGGGATGTCCGGCGTTACCGGGATGTCCGGCGTGACAGGGACGTCCATCGTGGTGGGGACGTCGGGCGTCACCGTCACGTCGGGGCCTACGTTGACGTCGGTGCCCACGGGGACGTCGGGCGTCGGGGTGACGTCCTCGGTCGCGTTGGTGTCGTCGGCGGTGCTGGCGTCGTCAGCCGGCGGCCCGCTGTAGCCAGAGCCGCCCTTGGCGGAGCACGCGGCGAGCAGCAGCGTGAGGCTCATCCATCGGATGGAGCGCATGAAGAAGCTGGTGGTCCTTTCTTGGCGAGGCGCTCGCGCCCTCTCGCAGCGAGACTTCGCCGACGACCCTCAGTATCGCGACCACGCGGAATGTCAAAAGCACGGCGGACAGACAATGTCTCTGCCTCCCCCTCCGCAGAGCGCCGCAGGCCCGCGAAAATCGCGCGTAGATAGGGACGCTCCGCCTCGAAGACAAGACCTTGTCGCGCATCGTCGCGAGCACATCGATCAGCCGCACTTGCTGCGCGCACGAAGTCGCAGATGTTGTCGATTCCTATGCGTGTTTCGCGGACTAGCTGATAGGTTCCGCCGCCGTCGGAGCCGCGTCTTGAGTTCGCTCAAAGACGCAACGCAGAGACCTCGTGAAACAAAGGGGTTCGCTGCGAGAGGCGCCGGTGGTTACCGCGTAGGGACTTGACAGTATCTCCGCGAAATGGTGCTAGCGGCGCTCGCTTCGCCCCGAAACACGGGCGGTCGTCGGGCGCACATCCCTCGGACCGCAGACCGTAGACGAACACGTCATGCAGATCTTCCCACGCTCACTCAATCGTCTGCCTGCGATCGTCGCGATCGGGGTCGCCCTGGCCGGGGGCCTCGTGACGTCGCTGGTCTGGTACTACTTCACCCCGAAGCACACGCACGTGGGGTACGAGCCCCGCCAGCCGGTGCCGTACAGCCACTGGCTGCACGCTGGTCAGATGGGGATGGACTGCCGGTACTGCCACTCGAACATCGAGCGGGCGGCGCACGCGCAGATCCCCCCCACGCAGACCTGCATGAACTGCCACTCGCTGATTCGCACCGACTCCGCGCGGCTCGCGCCGGTGCGCGCGAGCTGGGAGAGCGGGCAGGCCATCGAGTGGGTGAAGATCCACCGCCTGCCTGACCACGCGTTCTTCGACCACAGCGTGCACCTCTCCGCGGGCGTCGGCTGCGTGACCTGCCACGGGCGCATCGACCAGATGGACGTCGTCCGTCAGGTCGAGCCGCTCAGCATGGCGTGGTGCCTCGACTGCCACCGGAACCCCGGGCCGAACATTCGCCCCGTCGATCAGATCACCAACATGGATCCGAGCCTCAGCGGAACGGCGCAGCCGCCGCGCCCGCTCGCCCCCCCGCAGACCTGCTCAGGGTGTCACCGATGAGCCGCCGTTCTCCCTACGAATTCGAGGGTCCCGCGCCCGAGGCACCGGTCTGGTGGACGAGCCTCGACGACTACGCCTCGCAGAAGGACCCGTCGCCCGACGCGCGCGCCGACCTCGCCGCCGAGCACCCCGAAGGTGCCTGGGATTTCTCTGACCCCGTCAGCCGCCGTGGCTTCATGACCCTCATGGGCGCCGCGGTCTCCCTCGCGACGCTCCAGGGCTGCCGCCGCCCCGTCGACAAGATCCTCCCGTACGCCCGCTCGCCCGAGGATGTGACCGTCAACGTCACGAGCTTCTACGCCACGGTGATCGACCGCCGCGGCGAGGGCGTCGGCCTCCTCGTCGAGAGCCACGAGGGGCGCCCCACCAAGATCGAGGGCAACCCCGATCACGGCGCATCGCGCGGCCGCACCGACCTCCTCACGCAGGCTTCGGTGCTCGACCTCTACGACCCCGACCGCTCGCGTCGGCCCATGAGCCAGGGCCAGGCGAAGACCTACGCGGACTTCGAAAACGCCTTGCGCGAAGCCCTCCAGGGCCACTCGAGCAACAGCGGAACGGGCCTGAGGATCCTCGCGCAGCCGTCGATCTCGCCGACCTTCGCGCGCCTCCGCGACGCGGTGAA
>JBPOHC010000089.1:0-5135 GCA_052035985.1 Myxococcota bacterium
GCTCGCGCGCAACGACGGAGAGGTGCAGGGCAACATCGAGGACGTCGACCTCATGCTCGCCTTCGCGACCGACGAGATGCACCACGTGGTGCTCCTCGAAGCGAAGGCCGAGTCGAGCTGGACCAACGAGCAGATGCGTTCGAAGGCCGCGCGGCTGCGCGCGATCTTCGGTGACGACGGAGCGCGGTGGCCGCGCGTGCGTCCTTCGGTGGTGCTGATGTCGCCGTCGCGTCCGGGTCGACTCGACACGCGCGCGTGGCCCGCGTGGATGGCGCCCGACGGTGAGTTCCGCTGGCTACGGCTCGCGCTGCCCGAGGGGCTCCACAAGCTCACGCGCTGTGATGCGCAGGGCCGCGACGACGAGCGCGGCACGCACTGGCGCGTCGATCGAACGCGGTGATCGCGCGCCAGGCCGCGGGGCGCGCGAAGATGTCCGCGGAGCGCGACGCGGTGAGGGCGCCTTCGAGCCACGACTGGAGCACGTCGAGCCTCGTCTCAGCCGCGAGCTGCGCGCGAAGCGCCGCGGACAGCCGCAGCTTCCGCAGCGAGCAGGTCTTCTCGATCGCGCCTCGCAGCGCCGCAGCGGCCTGCTCACGGCCCCTCTCAAGGCCGCTCTCCTCGCCCTGTCGGTAGATCCAGCTTCGCATCACCAGCTCCCGAGGCAATTGTGCCGCGATCACGCTTCGCAGTCCACGGCGCCGCACGTCCGCGTCGGCGAGCACCGTCATCGCGACCGCGAGGTCCTCGAAGCGCGAGCGTGTCGTGCGAGCGCGCAGCTCGTTGACGACCGCGGTCATCGCGTCGCGCGAAGCGTCGACCGCGAGCGGCGCGAATACCATCCACAGCGCGCTGCCCCGAGCACGGAGTTCCGCGAGCGTGCGCTGGTAGACCGCCTCGATGCGAAACCGCACGCCCGAGAAGCGCTCCCCCTTCGGCGACGTGCGGTAGACGCCGTGCGACGGCCACGGAGCCTCCCGCCCGCTCAGGAGCACCACCGTGCTCTGCACGCGAGGGACGCGCTCCTTCGGCGCGGCGGACTCTCGCAACGCGAGCGACTGGAGCGCGTGGTACTCGTACACGCGAAAGGGGAGGTCGCGCTCCCACCGTAGCTGCCACTCGACGTGCGCGACGCGTCGCTGACCGTCGGCGACGACGACGAGACTGCGGTCCATCCGACGTTGGCGCGCGGTGAGCTGCGTCTCGTTCCATGCGGCGTCGGTCAGCGTGCGCGCGTCGGGCAACAGGGCCCGCGCGAGCTCATCGGGAAAGGGCTGCGTGACGTGACGCAGCGCGAGGTCGACGTCGTCGTCCTGCTCGATCGTCGGCGTGGTCATGCTGCGGTGGCATTACCCCCACCACGCACGACGCGTCGAGTTCGGAGCCGACGCTGTCGACGAGTCGTTGAGGGCGAGCGCCGCGCCGAAGCCCTCGTCCGCGCTCCCCGTGAGCGTGGTCTGACGAATGAGCGGGCGTGTGGCGTCGCCGAAGTACAGGCGGACGATCCCACGCAACGGGTCGCCCACCGCGACGTCGTCGAAGCCGTCACCGTCGACGTCACCCGTTCCCACGACGGGCTCCGTGGCGCGCGCCCACTCAGGCCCTTCGATGGCGAGCGGCGACGTCACGAAGCCCCCGACGCTGCCGCGATAGAGGAGCGCGCGCGACGAGCTCGGGAGCGGCAGCAACGCGTCGGCGTAGCCGTCTCCGTCGACGTCTCCGACCGCCACGACCCGCACCACGGAGCCCGCAGGACCTTCGATCGCCTGCGGCGCCTCCGTGAGCGACGATGCGCGATACACGTACGCGCGAAACCGCGGGGCGCGCGCCTCGACGAGCGCGTCGCTGAGACCGTCACCGTCGATGTCTCCGAGCGCCGCGACCCGCGCGCCGAAGCCCGTCACCCCGAGCGGTGGCGGCAACATGATGCTGCCTGCAGAAGGCATCCCGTAGCCCATCACGACGTGGGCGACGCCGGTCCCGCCCGCGCGCCAGGGAACGCCCACGAGCACCTCGTCGTGGTCGTCGTGATTGACATCCCACGCGGGCGCGAGCGAGACCGCGTCGTCGGTGCTCGGCGCGGGCCAGAAGTCGTGGCTGTCCAGGCTCAATCCGATCGAGTATCCGTGGAAGACGTCGATCCGCACCCAGTGGCGGTTGCGCGCGATGAGGTCGTCGAAGCCGTCCGCGTCGACGTCGCCGACCCCGACCACGGAGTCGCCCCGAAATTCGTCGACGTGCGGCTCGTCGAAGCTCCCCTCGCGAAACCTCACGGTCGAGCCGAGCGGCGTCCACTCATCCTCGTTGCCGCCGACGACGAGCTCGCCTCCGCCCTCGCCGTAGAGGTCGCCCGCGAGCCCGACTCGCGCTCCGAAGCCCGCAGGAGACGCGCGATGAATCGACACGGGCGCGTCGGGTGTCGCGCCCCGACGCCCGCGCCAGAGGCTCACGAGGGAGCCCCCTGGCGCGCCGACCACCACGTCCGCGAGACCGTCTCCGTCGACATCGTGGAGGGTGCCCGTGACGCTCCCCGACGCGCTCACCACCCGATTCACCGCGAACACCCTCGTCGAGGAGTACGCGCCCGTCGAGGGGTCTCCAGCGCGCCAGAAGAGCACGCCCGAGGGGAGGTCTTCGCCAGGCGTCGCGCTGGTCGCGAAACCATCGATATTCACCACCACGCGCGAGCACGCTCGATCGGCGCACACCTGCACCCGACCTCGGGGAGCGATGGCGCCCGCCCAGCGAAAGGTCGGACGCGCCGTCCCGAGGCGTACGCCGCTCGCGGGCACGACGAGCCGCGGGACGCACTCACCCCCGATGCACCGCGCCCCTGACGCGCAGAGGTGTCCGCATGCTCCACACGCCATCACATCGCGGTCGAGGTCGCGGCACTCGCTCCCGCAGACCGCGCCGCGAACACCGGGGCACATGCACGCGCCGTCGACGCACGCCGTGGCGCCGGGCGGACACGCGGCGTTGCAAGCCCCGCAGTGCGCGAGGCTCCGCGCGACATCGACGCACTCGCTGCCGCAGGCCCGCTCGCGCGCGCCAACGCACACGCACTCGCCACCGCGACATCCCTGCGTGTCGCCGCACCGCCGCCCACACTCACCACAGTGCTGAGGGTTGGTGTCGAGGTCGCTCCGAAGGCACGCGCACGCGCCTCCTCGACAACTCTCACCGGGAGCGCAAGCGCGCCCGCACGCACCACAGTGGGTCTCGTCGTTCGAGGCGTCGAAGCAGCCATCGCGGCAGAGCAGGGAGCGCCCCTCGACGCAGCGACAGAGGCCCGCCTCACACGACGTCCCCGGGCCACACGTCCTGCCGCAGAGGCCGCAGTTGTCGTTGTCGCTCGCGGTGTCAACGCAGCGGAACCCGCACAGCGAGGCAATCGAGAGGTCGCACACGCACCGCGCCTCGACGCACCTCTCCGCCGCGCCGCACGCGTGACCGCACGCGCCACAGTTGTCCGGGTCGCTGCGGAGGTTGACGCACCGCCCGCCGCAATCCCCGAAGTAGTTCCACGAACAGGCGCAGCTCCCGCGGAGGCAACTCTGATTGGTCCCGCACGCGTGACCGCACGCTCCGCAGTGCTGGTCATCGGCGCGCAGGTCGACGCAGCGCTCGACGCCGTCGACGGAGCACGCCGTCAGGCCAACGCAGCGAGGATCGCCGCGAGAGGACGCGTCGGCGCACCCTGCCACGGTCACCAGCATCGCGAGGGCCAGGAGCAGTCGGCGCTCCATCCGTCGTTCTCCGCGGTGATCGGTCAGAGCGATTCTAGCCAGACGACAAGGCCGCGGGGCGACGTGCATCGTGCGATCAACCCTTCACCTCCCCTGCGTCGGAGCACGAGAAGAGGCACGCGCTCACACCGCCCCTGACGCGCACTCTCTGTTGCGCCCCCGCGATGTAGAGTTCGAGCGAGTCGGAGGTTCTTCGAACGACGCAGTGTCGGCCTCGTCGAGATCCGGCCCGTCCACCAGACCACCCGGCCCCCGTCCGTCGCACCACCCGCCACCGTCCGCCGCACCACCCGCCGCCGTCCGTCGCACCACCCGCCGCCGTCCGTCGCACCACCCGCCACCGGCTGTCCGAACGGACGACACTGGCCGTTTCAGAGGCTTTTAGCGTTGTCGAAGGCGTCGAGCCACCACAACATCGCCAGCGGTTTTGGAGAAGGAGTTGAGGACCATGAAGACGACGACGAAGGCAGCCCCGACACTCACAGAAGAGGAGCGTCTGGCAAAGACGATGGCGCACATCGCGGCCATCGAGGCCCTGTGGACTCCGCTCGGTTCACTCGAGGCGAAACAGCGGCAGAGCCACCCCGGCGCGAGGCTCCTCGCGATGCTCAAGCCCATCTCGCTGCTCTTCGCGGTGCTCGCGCGCAAGGCGCCCGAAGGGGCGCTCTCCGAGGCGCAGAAGGCCGACGAGGCCACGCGCAAGAAGCTCCGCGACTCCTTCGACGTGCTCGGCGCCGCCGACGGCGGCAAGGACGACGACCGCTTCGAAGTCGAGCTCCTCCAGGCGCGCGTCGCGAAGGTGAAGGACGTGCAGGAGATCGGCGCCGCGCTCGCTTCGTTGGCGAGGCGCTTCTCGGACGAGGCGCTCATCGAAGCGGGGGCCGCGTTCGGTCCGTCGAAGCTCGCGCTCGATCACGCGCGCACGCTGGTGCAGGCGTCAGAGAGGTACCGCGCGATGCTCTCGGGCGTCACCGACGCGCTGCGCGACATGACCGCCGCCGCGCAGGCCGCGAACAACGCCGCTCCTGCGGAGCCCGACGCGCCCGCCAACAAGTAGCCGCTCAATACCCCGCGGGGTGCGGCTTCCTCAATCCCGTCGCGCGGAACCACCGCAGCGCGCGGTTCCTCACCTGCCACGGGAGCATGTACCAGGGCTTCCACGCGATCGCGCCGAGCTGACGCGTGAGGTTCTCGCGCGGGCTCATCACGCCGCGCGCGCTGAGGTCGACGGGCGCCGCCTGCTCGCGACACACCGCGAGTCCGTAGGGCTCCCAGCGCCCCGCGACGACGCCGGGGTAGTAGTCGAGCGCGTAGTCCCACGTCGAGAAGAAGCCTCGATCGAAGGCGTCTGCGCGGCGCGCGCCGAGCACCTCGAACTGCCACGGGTTC
>JBPOHC010000399.1:0-8579 GCA_052035985.1 Myxococcota bacterium
GCCGCGCGCCGAGGCCCGGTCGGCGGTGCGCGTCGAGCCACACGTAGCCGTCGACCACCACGCACGCGAGCGGATCGCTCACGCGCGAGAGCACCGCGAGGATGCACGGGAGCTCGCGCTTGTAGAACGCGCCGGGCTCGTACTCCGCGACCGCGTCGATGCGCGCGACGAGCTCCGCGGAGGGCTTCGCGTCGGTCCAGTCGCGGAGGAGCACGCAGGCCGCGGCGGCGTGGTCCGTGCGGTAGTCGACGTCGACGCAGGCGATGACGGGTTGCCTGGCGAGCGACGTGTGTAGCACCCGCGCGGCGTCTTCGAAGCGCCCGCCGTCGCGCGACTGGGCGCCCCTTCGGGCGATGGGGGAGCGGTGTCGGGCGCGAAACGGTGGGCTCCCGCGACGATTTCGCTCCGCTTCGCCGCGCCCTCCCGAGTACCACTTTCGCCGAGGGAAATAATCGCGTGAACGAGCTCAACGCACGAACGGTGCTCCTCGGTTGCCTCCTCTGCGCGGTCGCCGCCGCGGCCACCCCCTACGTCACGCTCAAGCTCGGGCAGAGCGTCGACCTGACGATGGGCGGGATGTTCCTCGCCGCGTTCGTGCTCGGCAAGCGCATGAAGGGCAAGGAGCTCGCCGTTCAGCTCAACATCATCCAGACGATGATCGGCGTCGTCTCGGGGATCGCCTTCATGGTCGTGATCCTCGCGGCGTTCTTCTACATCAAGTCCGTCTTCGGCCGTGACATCGGCTTCCACCCGACGCCCTGGCAGATGTTCGTGTGGCTCCTCGTGTCGGCCAACCTCGGCGTGTTCATGGGCATCGTCCCGCGCAGCTCGATCCTGCGCGACCGCACGCTCCCGTGGCCCGGTTCGAAGGCCACGCTCGCCATCGCTCAGACGCTCACCGACCCCGAGGCGAGCGAGGGCACGAAGGCTCGCCGCGAGGTGCTCACCACCACCACGGCCGTCGCGGGCTTTCTGACCTTCCTCCGCGACGGGCTCGGTGTGATCACCCCCATCGTGGGCAACGCCGCGCTCAACATGTCGCTCGGCCTCGAGCTCGCGGCCATCGGCCTCGGGATGCTCGTCCCCCTCTCGGTGGGCCTCTCAGGGCTCCTCGGGACGTGGATCGTCGCCACCTTCGGCGAGCGGGCCGCGCGCTACTCCGCGCTCTCGGGCGTCGCCGAGGCCGACCTCGGGCGCTGCCTCTCGACGCTCGACCGCCTCGGTGACCTCACCGGCGCCGAGAAGGACGCCGCGACGAGCTTCCTCACGCAGTCGTGCGGCAAGGCCGTGGAGTTCTCGCACGCGCACTCGCACTTCAAGTACGTGGTGCAGTGGATGATGTGGCCCGCCACGGCCATGATGATCGCCGCGGCCATCACCAGCGTGATGATCCCCGTGGTGCAGAACCTCCTCTCCCGCAAGGACGCGCCCGCCGAGCCCGCGTTCGTCTCGCGCGCCGACGAGGAGATCCCCCTCTGGTGGACGCTCACGGGCATCGGCGTCACCGTGACGCTCCTCGTGTGGCTCACGACCACGTGGTTCGGGATGCCGTGGGCCGAGGTGCTGCTCGCCGTCGCGATCCAGCCGCTGCTCATCGTGGCGGGCCTGCGCGTGCTCGGCATCACGGGCTCGGGCCCCGTGTCGCTCATGGCGAACGCGACGCAGTTCCTCTTCGGGCTCCTGTGGCCCTCGCAGATCCGCGCGAACCTCAGCGCGGCCTACATCAGCGCGAACCCGCAGTCGGCCTCTGAGAACGTGGTGCCGTCGTTCTGGGTCGCGCAGCGCCTCGGCGGCCGCTTCCGCACGCTCGTGATCGCGCAGCTCATCGTGATCCCCATCGGCGCGCTCCTCACGCCGCTGATGTTCAACATGCTGCAGCACACCTACGGCATCGGGCTCGAGCCCGGTCAGCTCTCGGCGCCCACGGGCCTCAAGATCGCCACGCTCGCCATCGTGATGGAGCGCGGCCTCGGATACCTCCCGCACGGCGCCCTCGCGGCCTCGCAGATCGGCATCGCGCTCGGCATCTCCTTCGAACTCCTCCTCGCGGTGCGAAAGAAGTCCGAGAGCGGCGAGGAGGGGAGCCGCTTCTGGTTCGTGCCGATCCCCGCGGCGCTCGGCTTCGCGTTGATCCTCCCGCCCGCGCTCAACATCGCGCTCGCGCTCGGCTCGGTGATCGCAGCCGTGTGGCGCAAGGCGTCGCCCGCTCGCGGGGGCTCTTATGAGTCGTACGCCGCGCCGCTCGCGTCGGGCATGATCGCGGGCGAGGCCGTGGTGGGGTCGATCCTCCTGCCCGCCCTCGCGATGCTGCTCGAGCTCTTCGGCCGCTGACCGATCGCTCGCCGCGCGGCCCTCAGGCCGCGAGCGCCGCGAGCACGATCCCCGTATAATCAAGGCCCTTCGCGGTGGTGTGCGCCGCGATCATCGCGTCGAGGATCGTCTTCGCGTGGCGCTTGCGGTGCCGCGCGATCACGCGACCGATCAGGATTTCGAAGTCGTGCGAAGGGGCCGACGCTCGAAGCGCCGAGAGCGAGGCGATCGCGGCGTCGTCGTCCCAGGGCGTCGTTCGGGCGCGCAGACCGGCCTCACGTTGCGTTCCCACGGTCGCGTCGCGGTCGAGGAGCACGCGCGCGAAGACCTCTGCGGCCTCGTCGGTGAAGGGCGTCGTCTCGACGAAGCTGTAGATCTGCGCCCAGTGCCTCGCCGCGTCGCGCAGCGCGAGCCCGTGCGCGTCGAGGGAGCCGAGCGCCGCGATGAGCTCGTCGGTGTCTGCGGTGCGCGCGGCGATGATCCAACCGCCCGTGGGCGTGTGGCCCTCGGCGCCGGGGGGAGGGCACCATCGGTTCCACGAGACCGCGGCGCCCATGACGGAGTGCGCGAGCGGGCCCTCGTCGCCGCCGTCGCCCGAGAGGCTGATGTGCAGCGTCGGATGCGCGCCGCCCGTGGTCCGCATCGACGTGATGCGCAGCCCGAGGTTCGCCTCGCGTCCCGCGTCGTGGAGGTGTCGCGCGAGCCTCGCCACATGACGTCTCAGCGACGTGTCGCCGGGGAGCCCGCGCGCGATGACGCGTCCGTCGGTGAGCGCCACGACGACCTCCGCGTGCCACGGGACGAACCACGCCTCGCCGCGCTGCGCGAAGACCGCGCCAGCGCCCGCGTGGTCGTCGGGGATCGAGGTCGAGGATGTTGTATTTCCGTCGAGGTCGAGGCGCGTGATCGTGCGCTCGTCTCGCTGAACCCAGAGCGATTCTCCGTCGCGCGCGGGCAGCGCGATGGCGCGGTGCGTGTGTCGCGATACAGCTCCGTCGGCGCGCACCACGGCGAGCTCCAGGGTGTCGGTCGCGCGGTCGAGGGCCGCGAGCACATGCGCATCACGGCCCGGGAGAAAGGCGCGCTTCGTCGCGTGCGACGCTTCGAAGCGGACGATCGCGTGGAGCGTGACGGCGCGCGACGCGAGGTCGAGGTGGCCGAGGCGCACCGAGCGGTCGTTCATGGGCAGCGCGACGCCGCTGTCGGGCGCGAGCGTCACGTCGCGGGGAAAATCTCGCTCGATGGTTCCGCGCGAAGGGCCGAGCGAGAGGGAGATTTCTCGCGGCGCATCGGGCACCTCGACGGTCGCGAGGGAGTCGCCGAGGGTGAGCACCAGCCGCTCGTTCTTCGAAGCGAAGGTGAGCAGACCGAGACCGTCGGGGAGCAGCGCGCCTGCGGGGCGGTGGGGCTCTCCGATCGGGCGCAGGTGCTCGTCGAAGAGGTGCATCTGCTGGCTCGACCCGCGCACCGCGATCTGCGGCGGCTTCGCGTCGAAGCTGAAAAAACCGTGCTTGCAGGGCTTCGAACGGGCGACTGCGCGCGCGTCGACGGAGGTCAGCGCGAAGAGGTCGGCGAAGAGCAGCGGGGGAGTCGCTGCGGAGACCTCGGAGCGAGCGCGCGTCGTGGCCATGCGATCGATCCTGCCAGGAAGACGCGCCGGACAGCGGCCCCGAATGTCGTCTTCGAACGAGCGCGGCGCGCACCTCGCGCACCCGCTTCCCTCATGGTGTTTCGTGACGTCGGGGAGTGGTGTCGGCCCCGCGGGCTGCGATAGAGTCCGCGCTTCGGTACGGGCGTTGCTCAACGCTCCATCCGCCGCGTGTCGCCCCCTGCGAACGCGGAGCCCTCCGCAGGCACAACCGACGGACACCGCGACCACCATGTCAGAGATCGGACCCCGACCGCGCTCGCTCCCCATCGCCCCGAAGGCTCCTCCCGCGCGGAGGAACCTCCCGCTCGCCGATGAGGTTCGCGCCATCGACAAGCGATGGCAGCCCATCTACGCCGTGTGGGAGATCACCCTGCGCTGCGACCTCGCGTGCCGCCACTGCGGCTCACGCGCGGGCCACGCGAGGCCCGACGAGCTCTCGACCGACGAGGCCCTCGACCTCGTGAAGCAGATGGCCGACCTCGGCACAAAAGAGGTCACCCTCATCGGCGGCGAGGCCTACCTCCGCGACGACTGGACCCAGATCGCGCGCGCCGTCAGGGCCGCCGGGATGGAGTGCACCATGACCACCGGCGGTCGCGGCATCACCCCCGAGCGCGCGAAGGAGGCGAAGGCCGCGGGCATCCAGAGCGTGTCGGTCTCGGTCGACGGGCTCGAGGCCACGCACGACAAGCTCCGCGCGGTGCAGGGGAGCTGGCGATCGGCCTTCGAGGCCATCAAGAACCTCCGCGCCGCGGGCGTTCACGTCTCGGCCAACTCGCAGTTCGGACGCCACTCGCTGCGAGAGATGCCCGAGGTCTTCGAGCTGCTCATCGCCGCGGGCATTCACTCGTGGCAGGTGCAGCTCACCGTCGCCATGGGGCGCGCTGGAGACGAGCCCGACCTGCTCCTGGAGCCCTACCAGGTGCTCGAAGTGATGGCGATGCTCGCGCGGCTCAAGAAGCGCGCGGACCAGGCGAAGGTGCGCATCTGGCCGGGTAACAACATCGGGTACTTCGGGCCCTACGAGCACATCCTCCGGGGGACGCTCCCGCGCGGTCACATGGCGTCGTGCGGCGCGGGTCGCAGCACGCTCGGCATCGAGGCCGACGGGTCGATCAAGGGCTGCCCCTCGCTCACCACCGCGGAGTACGTGGGCGGGAACATCCGAGACAACTCCCTGCGCGACATCTGGGAGCGCGCCTCGGCGCTGCGCTTCACGCGCGACCGCACCGTCGAAGACCTCTGGGGCTACTGCCGCGACTGCTACTACGCCGACACGTGTCGCTCGGGCTGCACGTGGACCACGCAGGTGCTCTTCGGCAAGCCGGGGAACAATCCGTACTGCCACCACCGCGCGCTCGAACTTCTGCGCGAAGGCAAGCGCGAGCGGATGGTGCGCACCGAGGCTCCGCCGGGTCTGCCCTTCGATCACGGCACCTGGGAGATCGTGCTCGAAGACTGGCCCGCCGACGAGCTCGCCCGCGCGAAGAAGCTCGCCGAGACGGGCGAAGGCTGGCTCACCGACTGACCCCCCGGAGACGACGTGTACAAGCCGCTCTGCCCATGCCCCGGATGCTCCCGCCACGTGCTCGCGACCGAGCGCGCGTGCCCGTTCTGCAACTGCGCGATGCCCGAAGACTTCAGCGCGCGGGTGCGTCCCGAGGCGCCCCGGAGGCTCAGCCGTATGGCCGCCCTCGCGCTCGGCACCTCGCTCTCGCTCGGCGCGTGCAGCGACACCGTGACGGGCACCGACGGCGCTGCGAGTGACGCGGTCGACGCGAGCGCAGACGTGCTCCGCGACGCGCCCCCGGATGACGGCGCCATCGTGGCGCTCTACGGCGATCCTCCGCCGACGGACGCGGGCGCCGACGTCGTCGATGATGATGGCGCGCCCGCGACCGAGTACGGCGCGCCGGTCATCAGGGACGCCGCGGTCGACGACGGCGCGGCCGCGGGGATGTACGGCGCGCCTCCGCCCCGCGACGCTTCGACCGACGCTGTCGACGATCAGGGCGCCGGTGGAAACCTCTACGGCGCGCCGCCTCCGCGTGATGCCGCGACGGACGACGCGGGCGCCGACGGGCCCCTCTACGGCGCGCCTCCGCCGACCGACGGTGGCGCCTGAAATCTCTCTCTCCGCGAACCCGACGAACACCTAGAAAAGGAGCGTGAACCGATGAGCCTTGCCCCGTGCCCCGCCTGCCAGCGTCACATCCGTGTCTCCGAGCGCGCGTGCCCGTTCTGCGGCAGCGGCGTGTCTCCCTCGATCGCGTCGAAGGTCGTCCCCGGGACCACGCAGCGCCTCTCTCGCGCCGCTGCGTTCGCGTTCACCGCGACCCTCACCCTCGCGGGCTGCGGCGACACCACGACGCCGGCTCCCGACGCCGCGGGCGACACCGTTTCGCCTTCTGACACGGTGACTCCGAGCGACACGCCCACGACGGACACCACGCCCTCCGACGTCGCTCGACCCGACAGCGCCACCGACGCGCCGCAGGACAACGGCGGCCCCGCGCCCGCGTACGGCGCGCCCTTCGACGCGCCTCCTCCCACCGACGCGACCGCGCCCGACAGCGGCCCTGGCGACGGCGGCATCGCGCCGCTCTACGGCGCCCCCGTCGACGCGACGCCCTTCGACAGCGGCCCCGGCGACGGCGGCATCGCACCGCTCTACGGCGCTCCCGTCGACGCCTCGCAGCTCGACAGCGGCCCTCGTGACGGAGGCGGCGTCGTCCCGCTCTACGGCGCGCTCCCGCCGCCCGATGCGGGCGTCGACGCGGGCACCGACGTGGGCGACGGCGCCATCGGCGTCCGCTACGGCGCGGTGCCTCCGCCCGACTCGGGCGCGTAGCGCACGGCGATCGTTCGTATCCGAACCATTTCAGCGTCTTCGCTCAACTCCACCGAAAGGAAGCCATCTCGATGAAGTCTCTCGTTCCTTGCCCTTCGTGTCAGCGTCACGTCCGCGCGTCGGAGCACGCGTGCCCGTTCTGCCAGGCCGCGCTCCCCGCCGCGCTCGCCGACGGCGCCATCCCCGCGGCGACGCAGCGGATGAAGCGCGCCGCGGCCTTCGCGTTCACCGCCACGCTCGCGCTCGCGGGCTGCGGCGACAGCACGACGCCCGCGCCCGCCGACAGCGCCGTCAACGACAACGGCGGCGTGATGCCGCTCTACGGCGCGCCCGCGGACGTTCCCGCGACCGACACGCCCTCGACCGATCGCCCTGCGACGGACGCCCCCGCGACCGACGCGCCCGCCGACACCGGCGGAATGATGGCCCTCTACGGCGGACCGCCCACCGACGCCGCGACGCCCTCCGACGCGAGCGCCGACACGGGCCCGCGCGATGACGGCTCGGTGATGGCGCTCTACGGCGCCGTGCCCGCCGACGTGGCGCAGACCGACGCCTCCGACGACGCTGGCGACGGATCTCCCGGCGTTCGCTACGGCGCGCCGCCTGCCGACGTCTGGGTCTGAATCTCCCTGCGCTCCGTCCATCTCCCGCGCGTGCGGGAGATGGGCGTCGGAGCACACACGGGGAACGCTTCGAAGCTCGTAGGAAGACCTCCCTCCATGAACGATCTCCCGCCTCGTCCTCGATCGCTCCCCATCGCGCCGACCGCGGAGCCCGCGCGGCGGAGGCTTCCGCTCGCGAGCGAGACGAGGCCCATCGACAAGCGATGGCGACCCGTGATCGCCGTGTGGGAGATCACCCTTCGCTGCGACCTCGCGTGCCGTCACTGCGGCTCACGCGCGGGCCGCGCGAGGCCCGACGAGCTCTCGACCGCCGAGGCCCTCGACCTCGTGAAGCAGCTCGCGGAGATCGGTACCAAAGAGGTCACCCTCATCGGCGGCGAAGCCTACCTGCGCGAAGACTGGGTCGAGATCGCGAGGGCCGTGCGCTCGTACGACATGGAGCTCACGATGGTCACCGGCGGTCGCGCCATGACCCGAGAGAAGGCGCGCGAGGTGAAGGAGGCCGGCGTGCAGAGCCTCTCGGTCTCCGTCGACGCGCTCGAAGACCTGCACGATCAGCTCAGGGGCGTGAAGGGGAGCTGGCGCGCTGCGATGGACGCCATCGCGAACCTCCGCGCCGAGGGCGTCCCCGTGTCGGCCAACACGCAGATCACGCGGCCCGCGCTGCGTCAGATCGAACCCCTTCTGGAGCTGCTCATCGAGGCGGGCGTTCACTCGTGGCAGGTGTCGCAGACCGTTCCGATGGGGCGCGCGGCCGACGAGCCCGAGCTCATTCTCGAGCCCTTTCAGGTCCTCGAGGTGATGCCCATGATCGCCCGCGCGAAGCGTCGCCTCGCGTCGGTGAAGAAGCGCCTCTGGCCCGGCAACGACATCGGCTACTTCGGTCCCTACGAGACCCTGCTCCGAGGGACGATGCCGCGCGGACACATGTCGTCGTGCGGCGCGGGGAGGCTCACGCTCGGCATCGAGGCCGACGGCGCGCTCAAGGGGTGTCCGTCGCTCCCGACGAGCGACTACGTGGGCGGCAACGTGCGCGACGACACCGTGCGCGACATCTGGGAGCGCGCCGAGGCCCTGCGCTTCACGCGCGATCGCACCGTCGACGACCTCTGGGGCTTCTGCAAGACCTGCTACTACGGCG
>JBPOHC010000674.1:0-3106 GCA_052035985.1 Myxococcota bacterium
GTCGAGCGCGCTGCGAGAGTTCGCGCCCTTCAATACGTTCTATGCCGAGGGGCGGCACCTCCAGGTGACCGACGTCGACATGGGGTCCGTCGAGCGTCCGCTCGTGAGCCCGTGGCGCTTCTGCCCCCAGTGCGACCACGCCGAGCGCGCTACCGACGTCGCCGCCACCGCCGTGTGCCCCCGCTGCGGCGCTCACGGGTGGGACGACGCCGGACAGCGCCATGACCTCGTGGCCTTCCGCGTGGCGCGGTCGTTCACGCCGCAGCACGAGAGCCTCACCGTCGACGCGAGCGACGAGCGCGACGAGGAGAGCTACCGCGTCGCCGACCTCATCGACGTGCGCGAGCAACACTGGGGCGGCGCGCGGGCCTCGACGTCGCCCCTCTTCGGCGTGGAGTTCCTCCACGACCTGGTGCTGCGAGAGATCAACTTCGGCCCCGACGCAGACCGCGACGAGACGGTCTCCGTGGCCGAGCGCGAGGTGCCCGCGAAGGGCTTCGTGGTGTGCCCCGAGTGCGGTCGCGTGCAGCGCAACCACGGGAGCGCCGAGCAGGTCGACCACGCGGTCCACTGCGCGCGCCGCCGCGGCGCCTCGACGCGCAAAGAGATGCTCTCGGTGTGGCTCTCGCGCGAGGTGAAGTCCGAGGCGATCCGACTGCTCCTGCCCGCTTCCACGGTCGACGTCGACGTGGCCCGCAGCTCGTTCCGCGCGGCGCTGCTTCTGGGGCTGCGGAAGCACTTTCACGGTCGACCGATGCACCTGCTCGTGAAGGCCACGAGCGAGCCCGTCACGGACCGTGGAGACGCGCGCCGCACCTTCCTCGTGCTCTACGACGCCGTGCCGGGCGGCACCGGGTATCTGCGCGAGCTGTGGCGCACCGACGACCTGCGCACCTGCGCGCGCATGGCCCTCGACGTGCTCGAGCGCTGTCCCTGCCGCCTCGACGCCGAGCGCGACGGTTGCTACCGCTGCCTCCTCGGTCACCACACGTCGTTCGAGAAGGTGAAGCCTTCACGCCGCCGCGCGGTCGAGCTCCTCCGCGACGCGCTCCTCGCGTGGCCGTTGATGACCGCGGTGCCCACGCTCTCCGAGGTGAGCGTCGACACGCTCCTCGAGAGCGAACTGGAGCGCCGCTTCGTCACCGCGCTCCGTGACCACGTCGTCGCGAGCGGCGGCGCGTGGAGCCCCACGGTGCACCACGGCAAGGCCGAGTGCGTGCGCCTCACCCTCGGCGATGCGTCGTGGCTGCTGGAGCCCCAGGTCGACGTCGAGGTCTCCGCGGGCGCATCGCCGAAGAGCCGCCCCGACTTCGTGCTCTGGAACCAGCGCGACGGAGGCCGCGACGTCGCCGTGTTCTGCGACGGCTACGAGTTCCACGCGCAGCCCGAGGCCCCGCGAGCGCGCGTGCACGACGACCTCGACAAGCGCGCGGCCCTCATCGCATCGGGCAAGTGGCGCGTGTGGTCGGTCACCTGGAGCGACCTCGACCAGTTCACGGGCGCCCCCTCGGAGCGCTGCGTCTCGGTCTTCGACGCGCTCCCCGACGCGACCTTCGAGCCGCTCTCCAAGCGCCTCGGGTCGACGCTCGCGGCGGGCCTCCACCGCAACGACGCGATGCGCACGCTGGTGACGTGGCTCGCGACGCCCGACGACGCCGCCTGGACGACCTACGCGGGCGCGCTCCTCCTCGCCGCGATCATGGGCTCGCAGAGGCCCTCACGGCCCTCGCTCGACGCGGCCGAAGAGGCGCTCTGGACGAGCGACGCGCACCGAGACGCACCGACGCTCACGCCCGACGCGAGCGGCGCGGACCTCGGCGCGGTGCGGGCCTCGACGCACTGGACGCTCCTCGCGCGCATCCCGGTGGTCGCCGTGCAGCAGCAGCCGTGGGCCGAGCTCCGCGCCGTGCTGCGGCTCGACGACGAGGCAGCGCGCAGAGCCCGAGACGACTTCCGCCCCTCGTGGCGCGCGACGCTCCTCGCGTGGAACATCCTTCAGTTCCAGCGCGGCGTGTCGGTGATCTCGTCCGAGCAGGACCGCGCCACGCAGCGCGACATGGCGCGCGTCGCCGCCGCGGTGCGCGAGGTCCCCGTCGCCGACGAGGCGTGGGCGCAGGTCTTCGACCTCGTCGACCCGTCGTGCGAGGCCCTCGCGCGAGCCCTCTGCGCGGCAGGCGTCGAGGCGCCGACGGTGGGCGACGACCTCACCCACAAGGGACGCGTCGTCGCGACCGCCGAGCTCTCGTGGCGCGCGGCGCGTGTTGCAGTGATCCTCGACGATGCGAGCGTCGAGGGATGGACCGTGTTCGCACCCACGGTCGAGGCGAAGACGATCGAGGCGGCGTTGAAGGCGCGTTGAGCGCGGAGTGATGAGCGATGGCGAAGCTGGCGATCTCGGAGACCTTTCTTCAGTCGTACTCGGCGCTCCCGAAGGCGCAGCAGAAGAAGGTGCGGGAGTTCATGGAGAAGTTCCGCGCCGACCCGAAGCAGGCGAGCATTCACATGGAGCCCATCCACGGGACGCTCGACGACAAGGTCCGCACGGTGCGCATCGGCGACGACTGGCGCGCCGTGGTGATCGCGCCGCCGAAGGGTGACGTGTTCGTGTGCGTGTGGGTCGACCACCACGACGAAGCGATGGCCTGGGCGAAGCGAAAGCGCTTCGAAGTGAACCCCTCGACGGGCGCGCTCCAGGTGGTCGAGGTCGACGCGTCGACGATCCCCGCCGCGCCTCCTCCGCCCGCAGAAGACACCGCCACCGTGCCCGCAGGGAGGCTCTTCACGGGACGCTCGCGCGATGAGCTCCTCTGCGCCGGCGTGCCCCTCGTGCTGCTGCCGGCCGTGTGGGGGCTCCGCACCGAGAGCGACCTCGACCAGCTTCATCCCCACCTGCCAGCGGAGGTGTCTGACGTGCTCTACGCGCTCGCCTCGGGCCTCAGCCTCGACGACGCCCTCGCGCTCGCGGGCACGAGCCCCGCCGCCGAAAGCACCGCCACCGCACCCGCCCCCACCGCCATCGACACGACCGACATCGCCGCCGCGCTGGAGCGCCCCGACTCGCAGCGTCGCTTTCACATCGTCGAGAGCGAGCGCGAGCTCATCGACG
>JBPOHC010000316.1:0-3154 GCA_052035985.1 Myxococcota bacterium
GACGGCGGTGCTGGCGAAGGGCGCGGCGGCGTCGGAGCGGCTCGACGCGCTGCACGTCGACGAGGCGCGCGGCGCGCTGTGGTGCACGCGCAAGGGCGCGCTCTACCGCATGAGCGCAGAGACAGGCGCGCTGACGGAGGTCGCGGGGTGTGCGGGCGTCGACAAGCGACGTACGCCGATCGCAGTGGTGGTGAGCGGCGATGGATGCGCGGTGGCGCGGGTGTACCGCGAGTCAGTCACCGTCACGCGGATCGTGACGCGAAGCGGGTAGACACGCGCGGCGGTCAGCTCCAGCTTGCGACGAGCGCGCGTGCCTCGACGATGTTGTCCTCGATGGCGCAGTAGGTCCATCCCCCGTAGCGACCGATGGAGTGGACGCCGCGCCGTCGCAGCACATCGGAGAGGCGCGCGTGCTCGGCGATCGACGCCCGGGTGATGTGGACGTAGGCCGGGTCCATCACCACGGAGTGCCATGAGACGAGGCGGTGGTCGTCGATGACGCGCTCGCGCTTGAGGTCGTCGAGGACGCGGGGGAGCATCGCGGCGACATCGGTCGGCGCGTCGTGGGGGTAGCCGAGCTCGACGTAGAGGCTCAGCCGGTCGGTGTCGAAGATGTTGTCGTAGAAGCCCACGCGGTAGAAGCTCGTGGCGCGGTCGGGGAAGTACGTCCAGTGCACGCCGCGCGTTCCCTTGCGGTCGAAGCCGAGGTTGAACACCATGACCTTGTTCCACGAGAAGACGCTCGGGTCGTGGGCGAGGCCGCACATCGCCACGGTGCGGTTGAAGGGAGCCGAGGTGACGACGCGCTCGTAGCGGATCTCCCGCTTCGTCGTGCGCGCCACCCTCGCGTCGAGGTCGAGCGACACCAGCGGCTCGTTGAAGGCGATGGACGCTTCGCGGACCGCGCTGGCGATGGCCCGCACGTACTCGATGGCGCCGCCCTCGGGGTAGGTGAAGCGACCGTTGTAGCTGTGGTTGTCGGGCGCCTTCATGTTGCGCACGATCTCGGCGAGGTCGGCGTGGGGGAAGAACCTCCCCATCGCGTCCTTGTTGAGCGAGGCCAGGTCGCACGCGTAGAGCTTCTCGTTGTAGGGGACGAGGAACTTCTCCGTGATCGCGCGCCCGAAGCGCGCGTAGAGCATGTCCTTGAAGCTCGTCGGCTCACCGCGCTCACCTGTCTGCGCGAAGTAGAGGTCGTGCAGGCAGTCGATGAACTCGTCTTGCGGGAGCTGGTGGATGTTCTTCTGGAAGGGGTAGTCGATGTCCCTCCCCTTGTGGGAGATGAACGAGCGCTTGGTCACGTCGACGACGCGCTGCCCGACCATGCGCGCGCGCATCCACGCCGCGATCTCTGGGTGCTTGAAGTGAAAGAAGTGCCCCGAGTAATCCCAGACGAAGCCGTCCTGCTTCACCGTCTTGCAGTAGCCCCCGATCTCCGCGTCGGCCTCGAGCACGAGGTAGTCCCTCGACCCGAGCGCCGCCGCCACCGCGAGCCCGCTGACTCCCGCTCCGACGATGAGCGTCTCCACCGCGTCCATGCGTGTCCTCCCTCTCGGTTCGCGTCGCTGCCGTCGGGCACGCGACGCCGTCACACCCGCCAGTGGTGGCTCACGCACGTCGCGCCATTCATCCCCGTTTGAACGCGGGCGTCGGCCGCTGACACCAACGTCCGGGTGCCGGTCATGCGAATCCTCCATGTCATCAACTCACTAAGCCCCGCGGGCGCCGAGCGGCACCTCGCCAACCTCCTCGGTCCCCTCGACGCGCTTGGCGTCGAGAACCACCTCGTCACCTTCTATCCCGGCAACGGCTACCCCGATCAGGTCGCGCGGCACGTTCGGCGCTGCGAACTGGCCGTAGGGCTTCCGCGTGCGCTCGGCGTGACGACACGGATGGCGCGCGAGGTCGACGTCGTCCACACGTCGGTGACCAACGCGGACATCATCGGCCGCGTGGCGGCGTCGCTCGCGCGCAGGCCCGCGTTCACAACGGTGCAGACCGCCGCCTACAACTTCTCGCACCACGCGCTTCTGGGGGTCAGCCCGCTTCGCCACGGAATCAACCAGCTCGTCGACGCCGCCACGGCCCGACTCGCGACGCGCATCTTCGTCGTGTCTTCCACGGTGCGACGCGAGTACATCGCCGGGCTGCGCGTCCCTGCGGAGCGCGTCGAGATGGTGAAGAACTCGGTCGACCGCTCGGAATTCGACCCCGACGGAGGACCAGCCCGCGAGGCATGTCGCGCCGCGCTGGGCATCGCGCCCGACGAGTTCGCGGTGATCACCCTCGGACGGCTCATCGCGCTCAAGGCGCACGACGAGGCGGTGCGCGCGGTCGCCGCAGCCGCCGCGGGTCGAAAGCTGCGGCTCGTGATCGCGGGCGAGGGGCCGGAGCGGGCGAAGCTCGAAGCCCTCGTCGCGCGTACGGGCGCTCCTGTGTCGCTGCCGGGGCGCCGGTCGTCCGCGGAGACCCTCAAGGCGGCCGACCTGTTCATTCTGCCTTCCTACATGGAGGGCGCGTCGCTCTCGCTCATCGAGGCGATGTCGATGGGGCTGCCCTGCCTCTGCTCGGACATCGAGCAGAACACCGAGACGGGCGCCGACGCGGCGGAGTACCACCCGGTCGGTGACGTCGATGCGCTGGCCCGCGCGGTGGCGCGCCTCGCTGACGACGACGCCCGACGATCGGCGCTCGCAGCCAGGGCCAGGGAGCGTGCGCGCACCTACGACGCTCACACGGTGGCCGCGGAGTTCGTCCGCGCCATCGAACGCGCGCTCGCAGCGTGACGACCGCAGGGTGACGGTCCTCCGGAACCCCGGCGCCACGCAAACTTCGCCGTTGACCCGTTCTCGCCGCCGTCGATACGGTGCCCGCTGACGTTTGCATTGGTCACAGGAGGGCGAGCGATGGGACGACGAACGGTGATGGGGAAGTCGTGGGATGACGTGTACAGCTACGTGGCCGCGGTGCTCGACGCGCTCGGCCTCGCCGCGGAGGACGGCGACAAGGAGGTCGGCGCGCTCACCCGCAAGGTCGAGCCGCTGATCGTTCGCTGGGAGGCGCTCGACGTGGAGCGTCGCGCGAAGCTGCGCGCCATCGGACGCGCCAACGCGCTCGTGCGACGCCGCGACAACGGCGCCGACCGCGCCACCGA
>JBPOHC010000629.1:0-3796 GCA_052035985.1 Myxococcota bacterium
GCCCACTGGCACATGCACTTCGAATCCTCCGTGAGCGCGGGGTACAGCCCGATCGTCGCGTGCGGAGAGCCCGGCGTCCACGGCGCGGGGATCAACGGCACGCACGGCTGCGGCGTCAGCACACCCATCGCGGCCGCCGTCGCCGCGGCGACCTGCGGGTTCGCGGGCGACTGGCACATCGCGAAGGGCGCCACGTTCACCATCGGCTGGTGATCCATGATCGTCGCGATCGGCTTCGAATCGCCGTCGACCATGTTCGCGGGGAGCACCGAGAGGTTCCCCGGCGCCATCCCCATCGAGCACTTCAGCATCGCGCCGTGCACCACCAGCTTCGGCATCTCGCGCTCCCTCTGATTCTATCGACGCCTCGAGTTCACGAGGCTTGCCGCGGACGATACGCACCCGGCACGAGCCGTCGCAAGCGCCTTCTCGCCCGCGCGAACCTCACAGCCGCCAATCCCCTCCGTGATAGGCCACCCGCGCGCCCGCAGGGAGCCTCACGCGGTATCGCTCGCGACCGCCGCCTCCGCCCTCTCGCTGCGCGTCGAACTCCACCCGGAGCTCCGCGCCGTCGACCCATGCGCGCCCCTCGACGCGCTCTCCGTCGCCCGAACACTCGAAGCGAAACACGGCGTCGTCGCCCACGCGCCCCGAGCAGTGCGTGGGCTCCGTCTGCGACTCGAACTCCCGCCGCCACGGCACCCGCGGGATCGAGAGCGTCGCCGCCATCATCGGGTATGACCTGTGATCGCCGCGCATCATGCGGGTCCGCGTGGAGAACCACACGTCGAGGCGCTCACCCGCCCGCAACGGACGCGCGGGGGTGAGCTCGGTGGCCTGAGCTCCAACGCGCGCCACGGCCGTCTGCGCGAGCGCCACGGGCGGCGCGACGACATCAGGCTTCGGCGACGGCGGAGGCTTGCTCGCCGCCACTGGCGTTCGAAGCGCCACCGACGCAGCGTCACGCGTCGACGGCGCGGCCCGGTGCGTCGAACACCCCAGCGCGATCACCGCGTACCCGATCAGACGCCTCACCACGGCGCCGACGATTGCACGCGAGGTGCCGCGTTGGGAACGGACCAGAGCGTTGACAGCGCCGGATCGCTCCCTGCGCAATTCGGGCAAGCGCTACGCAATTGGTGCTGCGCGAACTGCGTAGCGGAAACGCTCGCTTCGCTTCGTGTTCTTCGCGGCGTGTGCGTTGCTGTATCGTCACCGCCTCCGCTGGCGGTGATTGCGCGGCGGGCGACGAGGGAGCGGCGACGATGGCGATCGAGATTCCGGGGATGGGTTCGCTCGCGAGCGCGCTCGGCGACGAGGGCGATGGGCTCTTCAATTTCTCCGCGGGGGCCGCGCTCGAGCACTCGTTCCCCGTGGTGTCGGTCACGGGCCACGAGGCCATTTCGAAGCTCTTTCGCTTCGAGGTCACCGTGCTCGTGGGCCCCGACGACGACCTCTCCGCGGCGCTCCTCCAGAAGCCCGCGCGCCTGACGTTTCGCTCAGGCGACGAGGCCGTGCGCACCGTCACCGGGATGGTCGGCGCCGTCGAGCCCACGAGCAGCCTCCTCTTCGATGGCCGCCGCGCGCTGCGCTTCAAGCTCGTTCCGCGACTCTGGCTCCTCAAGCACCGCGTCACGACGCGCATCTTTCAAGGCCTCTCGGTGCCCGCCATCGTCAAGCGCGTGATGCGCGCCGTCGGCCTCGAAGGCACCTGGAAGCTCACCCGCTCGTACCCCGCTCGCAACTACTGCGTTCAATACCAGGAGAGCGACCTCGCCTTCATCAAGCGCCTCCTCGCCGAAGAGGGCATCTTCTACTACTTCACCGAGCCCGGGAGCCTCGGCGGCTCCCTCGCCGACTCGGCCCTCGGCGCCGCCGCGGGAGCCCTCGACGCCCTCGCCTCGGGCGACCTCGAAGGCGCGGCCTCGAACGCCCTCGACGCCGTCTCGTCGAACCCCCTCGTCGGCGCGGCCACGGGCGCCATCGACGCGCTGTCCTCGGGCGACGTCGGGGGCGTGCTGAGCTCGGTGGCCGGCGCCGTGGCCTCGTTCGGACCGCTCGCGAGCATCGCCGAGCGCGTCGTCTTCGCCGACAACGCCACCTCGTACGCCGTCATCGCCGACGGCGCCGTCGACCCGAGCCTGAGCCTCAACCTCTCGTTCGGCCTCGACGGGATCTCCGCGAGCGCGGGCGCGTCGCTCTCTCTCGCGAAGTCCCTCGTCGTGCGCGACCACGTCACGCAGTCGCCCTCCGACGACGACGTGTTTCGCGCGAGCCTCAAGCGACAGGTCAAGCACGAGCGCGCCCTCCTGCGCGACTATGATTTTCACCGCCCGCTGCTCGAGCTCCGCGCCGACGCATCGGCGTCGACCGACGGCCTCTCGATCTCGATCGGCGGCCTCTCGATCGACGTGGGCGCGGGCCTCGGAGCCGTGGGCGGCGCCATCGGCGGAGCGATCGGGCTCGACGCGGGCGCCATCAGCGGCGCCGCGGGCGCAGCGACGAGCCTGGCGGGCGCGGTGGCGAGCGGCTCCCCAGGCGCCATCGTGGGCGCTGCCGTGGGAGCGGTCGCGGGCGCGCTCGGCCTGGGCAACAACTCCGACCTGCGCGCCTACCACCACCGCGGCGAGTACGAGAAGCCCGAGGTCACCGGCGCGCGCGCGCAGACCACGCTGGAGCAGCACCGGAGGAAGTTCATCGAGGGCGCCGGCACGAGCTCATCGCGCAGGCTCTACCCCGGCGCGCGCTTCAGGCTCGTGTCAGACAGCGGCTCGCTCCTCGCGGGCGAGTACACCGTGACCAGCGTCGAGCACGAGGGGCGAACCCCCGAGCTGGTGAAGGTCCTCTCGACGATCGAGGGCACCGAAGGAGACGCGCAGCAGAGCTACGCCAATCGCTTCGAGTGCGTCCCCGCGAAGGTGCCCTTCAGACCGAAGCGACCGAAGCCCGTGCTGCGTCAGGTCGTCGAGTCGGCCACCGTCGTCGGACCCGCGGGCGAGGAGATCTACACCGACGAGCTCGGCCGCATCAAAGTGCAGTTTCACTGGGACCTCGAAGGCGCGCGGAACGAGAACTCCTCGTGTTGGATTCGCGTCGCACACGCGTGGTCGGGCGCGGGATGGGGGACGCAGTTCATCCCCCGCATCGGCATGGAGGTGCTCGTCACCTTTCTCAACGGCGACCAGGATTGCCCCATCGTCACGGGCTGCGTCTACAACGGCACGCACCCGCCTCCCTTCGCGGTCCCCGGTGACAAGACCCGCAGCGGGCTTCGCACCCAGAGTTCGCTCGGCGGCGAGGGCTTCAACGAGCTCTCGTTCGAAGACCTCAAGAACGCCGAGCAGATCTACATGCACGCGCAGCGAGACCACGACGAGGTCATCGAGCGCAACCACACCGCCCGCGTCGGCGTCGACGAGACCAAGGACGTCGGCCACGACCAGCGCCTCCAGGTCGGCAACGACCGCACCGAGATCGTCGGCGGAACCCGCAGAGAGCGCGTCGCCATCGATCAGATCGAGCACATCGGCGGCAACAGCGAAGAGACCATCGAGCAGGACCAGACCGTGCGCGTCACCGGCGCGCAGTACACCGTGAGCCTCGACGCGCACCGCACCGTGAACCGCAACGCCACGCGCGTCGTCGGCGGCAACGACCGCTGCGAGGTCACCGGCATGGCCAACACGCTGGTCAAAGACGACCTCACCACACGCGTGAACGGCAACTGCACCACGGTGGTGGGCAAGCACGACGCGAAGCGCACGTACATCGTCCACGCCGAGGGGAGAGCGGTGGT
>JBPOHC010000912.1:0-1671 GCA_052035985.1 Myxococcota bacterium
ACTACTTCGACCGCGACGCGCCGGGACCGGGGCTGATCCCCGTGCGGTTGCTCGACGTGAGCGACGCCGAGGCCGACGCGATGGCACTCGCAGACAACGCGGACGCGCTGCAAGGCCGCGACGACGCGGCGCTGATCGTCGAGATGGCCGCGGGCTTCGGTCGCGAGTCCGCGCTGATGGCGGACATGGGCTTCGACGGCGCGGCGCTCGATGCGCTCGTGCGTCAGGCTGGCGATGCGGTGCTCGCGAGCAACAGCGGCAGCGACGCGGGCGACAGTACGAACACGGGGCCGCAACTCGGAGGGCTTCAGTATCGCATCGTCGTTGAGTGCGACGGCGAGAGCCACCAAGGCGAACTGCTGGAGCGCCTCGAATCGGAAGGTCTGCGATGCAAACCGCTCATGTCGTAGTCGAGACAGCGACATCGACGAGCGTTCGCGCGCGTCAGGTGTCGTCGATGTTCGATGTGCCCGCGCAGTCGAAGGCGCGGCTCGAATGGGACGTCGATGTGCCCGGCAACGATGAGGCGTGGAACGTCGGGCTGATCGTCGGGCCTTCGGGCGCTGGCAAGTCGAGCGTGATGCGCCATGTCTACGGCGAGATGCCTGCGCTCGACTGGAGCGCGCCGTCTGTCGTCGATGACTTCCGCAAAGGTCTCTCCGTCGAGGCGATCACCGAGGCGTGCAGCGCGGTCGGGTTCAACACGATCCCCGCGTGGCTGCGCCCCTTCGCGGTGCTCTCCAACGGCGAGCGCTTCCGCGTCGACCTCGCGCGCCGGATGCTCGAACTGCCCGACCCCATCGTCGTCGACGAGTTCACCAGCGTCGTCGATCGGCAGGTAGCGCAGATCGGTTCGCACGCTGCGCAGAAGTACGTGCGGCGCCTCGGGCGCAAGCTCGTCGCCGTCACCTGCCACTACGACGTGATCGACTGGTTTCAACCCGATTGGGTGCTCGACATGAGCACTCGGCAGTTGACGCGGAGGTTGCTTCAACGGCGCCCCGCTCTCGACATCGTCGTTGGCCGCGTTCCCTACGCCGCATGGGCGACGTTCGCGCCGTTTCACTATCTGACCGCAGACCTCCACAGGGCGGCGCGGTGCTTCGGGCTCTGGTGCAACGGCACCCTCGCGGCGTTCGCCGGGGCGCTCCACCGACCGCACCCCAAGGTCGACGACATCATGGGGGTGTCGCGTGTTGTGACGTTGCCTGACTGGCAAGGGCTCGGTCTCGCGTTCGCGCTCCTCGACACGGTAGGCGCCGCGTACAGAGGCATCGGCAAGCGATTCCACAACTACCCCGCACACCCGCCGTTCGTGCGCGCGCACGATCGATCGACGCGATGGCGTATGGAGAAAGCCCCCGGCGTGCACTCACAGTACACCGGGGCATCAAGCAGCACGTCGGGTCGCTCGCAACAACAGCGACCCTGCGCGGTGTTCTCCTACGTCGGCCCCGCGATGCCGCGTGCCGAAGCCGAAGCGCTCATCCAATGACTATCGCAGCCAACCACCGCTCATGCCCCGCCCCGTAGCCTTCCGCCCCGAGATGCTCCGCACCGTCGTCGACGCGCTCCTCGCGGGGTCGACGTACCGCGCGGCGTGCGAAGCGGCGGGCATCCCGTGGCGGACGTGGTGCGACTGGTCGAAGGCGCATCGCGATGGCGGGCACC
>JBPOHC010000350.1:0-9690 GCA_052035985.1 Myxococcota bacterium
CCAAGCTCGGCGAGAGCAGCGCCGAGGTGGGCAAGGTCATCAAGGTGATCACGTCGATCGCGCAGCAGACCAAGCTCCTCGCGCTCAACGCCACCATCGAGGCGGCGCGCGCGGGCGAGGCGGGCAAGGGCTTCGCCGTCGTCGCCAACGAGGTCAAGGAGCTCGCCAAGGAGACCGCCAAGGCCACCGAGGACATCAGCGCGAAGATCGAGGCGATCCAGTCCGACACGCGCGGCGCCGTGACGGCCATCGGGCAGATCAGCAGCATCATCAACCGGATCAACGACATCCAGGGGACGATCGCCAGCGCCGTCGAGCAGCAGACCGCCACGACCAACGAGATCAGCCGCAACGTCGCCGAGGGCGCCCGCGGCACCGAGGAGATCGCGCGGAACATCACGGGCGTGGCCCGCGCCGCGCAGGACACCTCGCGCGGCGTCACCACGGCGCTCGGCGCGACGAGGGCGCTGGCCGCCATGGCCGCGGAGCTCGAGCGCATCGCGGCGAGCCTCAACGGATAGCCGCCCCTCCTCGGGGATCAACTCCCTCCGCTTCGGCGCCGTCGGTGCGCGGCGCGGCGTGGTCGTCGGAGACACCGCCCGGCGCGTCGCTCGAGACCTCCGCGGCGGGTCGCTCGCTCGCTCACCCCGAGCGAGCGCTCGACGTCTCGCTCGCGCGGCACCACGTTGCCTTCGACATGATCCCCGACGCCTCGACCTCGTGGCTCCGCGCGCTCACCTCTCCGCGCGGCTCGTTCTCCCCTGGGGTGACGCAGCGGGTGTTGGCCTTCGGCGTCATCGCGGTCGCGGTGTGGGTCGCGCATCGCATCAACGCGCGCGTCGCGCTCTCGATCGGGCACTACGAGGTCGCCGGCGCGGTGATCGCGCTCGTGCTCGCGTTCCGCACGAACACCTCGTACGACCGCTTCTGGGAGGGGCGAAGGCTCTGGGGCGCGATCGTCAACGCGAGCCGCAACCTCGCGCGCATCGCCGCCGCCCACGGCCGCTCGAAGCCCGACGCCGTGCGCGAGTTCGACGTCTGGATCGCCGCCTTCGCCCACGCCGCGCGTCGCTCGCTCCGCAGCGAGATCGAGCGTCCCGAGGTCGCGCGCCTCGTCGGCGCGGCGGCGTACGCGAAGCTGTCATCGCACGCGACGCCCCCGCTCTACGCCGCGCGAGAGCTCTCCGAGCGCCTCGCGCGCTTCACCCTCGACGGCCTCGACGCGAACATGACCGCGCGCGCCGAGGCCCAGGTCGTGGCGCTCGTCGACGCGTTCGGCGGGTGCCAGCGAATCGTCAAGACCCCGACCCCGCTCGGGTACGTGCTGCTCATCCAGCGGTGCATGGTGCTCTACCTCGCCGCGCTCCCGCTGGGCCTCGTCGGCGACCTCGGCGCGCTGACGCCGCTGGTCACGATGATGGTCGCCTACCCCGTGCTCATGATCGAAGCGCTCGGCCGCGAGCTCGACGACCCCTTCGGACACGAGCCCAACGACCTCGCCCTCTCGCGCATCTGCGAGGGCCTCGAGGTCGACCTCCTGGGGTCGTCGTCCATCGAGCTGGTGATGTCCTCGACGGAGCGCGAGATCCTGGTCGACTGACGGCTCAGATGGCGCGCGCGTTGAGGAGGCCCGGGAGCGACTTCTGATCGCCCCCGCCCGCGTGCGTCGAGACGAACACGCCCTGGTCCTGGTCGTACGCGTACACCTCGCCCGTCTCGATGAGGTAGACCCACGCGTGGAGCGCCACGGCGTCGCGCGCGAGCCTCGCCGCGACGCTGGGGTGCGTCTTGAGGTTGTCGAGCTGCGCGAGGACGTTCTCCTGCGTGGCGACGGCGGCGAGGTCCTCTCCCGTGAGCCCCTCGTAGTTCTCCCGCAGGATCCGCGTCGTCACCTCCGCGTAGCCGAGCCAGCGCGCGACCGCGGGCGCGTCGCCGGTCGGCGCGGGATCGATGAGGGCCCCCATCGCGCCGCAGCGAGAGTGGCCGCACACGATGATGTCGGTCACGCCGAGGTTCGAAACCGCATACTCGATGGTGGCCGCCTCGCCGCCGCCCCCGGCGCCGTACGGCGGGACGATGTTGCCCGCGTTGCGCAGGATGCAGAGGTCGCCGGGGCCCGTCTGCGTCAGGAGGTTGGGGTTGATGCGCGAGTCAGAGCAGGTGATGAAGAGGGCCTCGGGCCGCTGCCCCTCGGCGAGCTTTTCGAAGAGCTTCCGCTGGTGGCGAAAGACCCGCTTCTGAAAATGCTGGATGCCTTCGACGATCTTCTGCATCGGGATCGCGCACGCTATCACGCGCCGCCCCCGCGCGAGGCCGCCGCGGTGCCTTGAGCCGCGGCGATCGCTCGATGCGGGTTTTCTCTCGCGGCGCTGCGCGAAGTTGACCCCGCGCGAGTCGCGGTGCGAAACCCACGCGATGCGTCGCCTCAAACTCTCGTGCGCAACGGTGTGGATCGTCGCTGCGTTCGGAGCGTGCACGCCGATCGCGACGGAGGATTCCGATGCGAGCGAGGCCGCGGACGCCCCCGTCGACGCGACCAACGACGGGGCCGCCGTCGATGGAGGCGACATCGACATCGGACGCGTCGACGACGCACTCGACAGCGCAGCGCCCGACCGCGCGGTGACCGACGGAAACATCGCGGACGACGGCGCGACGGTCTCTGACGTTGCGCCGCGCGACTCCGCCACCGACCTCCCGAGCACGCCCGACACGTCGCCGCGCGACGGCGCCGCAGACCTCCCGAGCACGCCCGACACGTCACTCCCCGACGCCGCGATGGACGCCCCCACGCCCGACGCGGCAGCGCCCGACGCGGCAGCGCTCGACGCGGCAGCGCTCGACGCCGCGGTGCTCGATGCCGCAGCACACGACACCGCAGCGCTCGATGCGCCGACGCCCGATGCGCCGACGCCCGATGCGCCGACGCTCGATGTGACGGCGCGCGACGTTTCGACGGACAGCGGCCTTCCCCCGATCGACGCCTTCGCGGGAGCGCTCCCGCTGCCGACGCGAGCGCCGGCGACCTGGGGACCGTGGCGAATCACCACCCGAGGCGCCACGGACGCGGGGCTCGCGCCGGTGCAGCGCCTCGTCTACGGCTACAGCGCGCGACGCGTGAACTACGTCGACACGGAGCGCTGGAGCGGCGCAGCGTGGGTCCCCTACGAGCGCTCCACCTACGCGTACACGATCGCGGGCGCCATCGACGCGCGCTTCGTCTACCGCCACACGAGCGGTTGGACGGAGTTTCAGCGCTGGCGCTTCGAGTACAACGCCGACGGGACGCTGCGCGCGCAGCACGGCGACGTGCGCAACGGCGCGGCGTGGGGCGAGCTCACGCAGATCACCTGGGAGTGGGCCGGGGGGCTCCCCGCGTGGCAGCGCTACTACACCGCGGCGAGCGTCGGCGCCGCGAGCGCGAAGCTCTGGGAGAACACCTACGAGTACGACGCGTCTGGCCGCTTCACGAGCGTGTGGCGCATCGAGCGGACCCGTCCGACGGACACCTTTCGCCTCGCCGGTCGTCGCACCCCGACGGTGCGCGCGACGGGCCACGTCGACCGCGAGACCTTCACGCTCCCGGGCGTCACGAGCGAGCGCGTGTACCGCTACGACGCCGCGGGCGCGCTGCTCGAGGTGGCCGACGCGGCGACCGCCGACCGCTACCTCTACGACGCGCGCGGGCACCTCGAGTTCGTGCGCACCTACACGGCCCTCGACGGCGCGTGGAGCCTCGCGACGGAGGTCCAGATCGAAGGCGCCGACGAGGGCGGCGACCTCACCTGGGCGCTCGACCCCGAGCCCCACGAGACCTGGCGTCGCGACCTCTACGGCCGCGGAAACATCGTCGACCGCTACCGACGTTGAGGGGTCTCCGCGCGCGCGAAGACGCGGAGCCTCTGCGAACGCGTCGGGATGAGCCTCCCCGAACTCGCGGACCCGCTCGATCGCGAGCTCGGGCCGATCGCGCTCGAGGACCGCCAGGTCAAGTGCGGACGTTCACGCGCTGCTCGACGAGCTCGCGAGGCGTGCTCCGTGGGCGACGATCGGCTTCGACCCGGCGCTCGACGAGGCCGCCGTGATGCGTCGCTTCGATGAGCACCGGGCCGCGTTCGCGCGACGCCCGTAAGCGCTGGCGCGCAGGGCGCGGTGCGATGAACCGCCGACGGGTCGAGCCCCTACGCTGCCGCGCGTGAGAGCGCCGCGCGAAGCGGACACGTCGCGGGCGAAGCGCCCTTGCGGTACGCGTCGAGCAGCGTCTTCGAACGCTCGGCGAGCATGCGCCGCACGCGCCGTCGCTCGCCCTTGATGCGCGCGATCGCCATGTCGTCGTAGGCCGTGGTCTGGTGGCGCATCCACGCGATCACCGCGGCCTCGGCGCGCTCCTCGATGGGGATGCGCTCGGTGCGGGCGACCGTTCCGCTGCCGACGGGCGTGGCGTGTTGTGTGACCGCGTCGGCGAGGCGCTCGGCGAGCTCGGCGTGGCGCGCGTCGAACCCGAGGTACGCGAGCACCGCGCCCCGAAAGTCGTCGACGTAGGCCGTCTGCTTGCGCGCGCGCAGGGCGCGACTCGCGTCGAGCCTCTTCGCGTACGAGGGATCGGCGCGCTCGGCTTCGAGTGCTGCGCGCGCCTCCTCGATGCGCACGGCTGGCGCCCACACGCCGAGCGAGAACATGCGACGGCCAACCTTCTCTTCGACGGTCCACGTAGGCCCTCCGGCCTTCACGCGGCGCGTGAGCCCCGCGTCGCCCGGCGGGAGCAGGCTCCAGCCCGAGGGCACGGGGCGCGTCACGCCGTCAGCGATCACAGCGCGGGGAGAGGGCGCAGGGCGCACGGTGCGGGTCACGGTCGGCATCGCGGCGGCGAGTGTATCCGCGCCGCGCCGAAGCGCAGAAAACCCTGCAAGGTCGCGACGCGCTCCTCCCCGTCGGTCGCGCGCTGAGCGATGCGATGGAAGCGAGGGTCTTGCGGAACGCGAGTCGCGCGCGGTAGCCCTCTCGCGTGGCCTGGTACGACGTCTTCTCATCGTTTTACGACGCCTCGCTCGAAGGGCTCTATCGCCCGTTTCGGGAGGCGGTCGCGGCGCGCCTCACGCTCGCACCGGGCCAGCGCGTGATCGACGCCGGCTGCGGGACCGGCCAGAGCTTCGACGTGCTCTCCCCCGCGGTGGGCCCCGAGGGACTCGTGGTGGGCGTCGACCTCTCGACGGGGATGCTGCGCAAGGCGGGCCAGCGCGCCGAGCGCAAGGGATTCTCGAACGTGCGTCTCGCCCAGGCTTCGCTGCTCACGCTGGAGCGAGGCTCGCTCGGAGAGCACCTCCCGCCGGGGCGCGGCTTCGATCGCGGGCTGTGCTTCCTCGTGCTCACCGCGCTGCCCGAGTGGGAGCGCGCGACCGATCGGGTGTGGGACCTGATCGAGCCGGGCGGCGTGATGGTGATCGCCGACACGCACGCAGACCCGCTCGGGTTCCAGGGGCGACTGGTGAACCTCACGGCGCGCGCCGACATCCGACGGCGCGTGTGGTCGCGGCTCGAGTCACTCTCCGAAGACTTCTCGATCGAACGGCTCGCGGCGCCCTCGTCCGTCGGCGGTGACATCGTCGTCGCCCGCGGCCGAAAGCCAGCCCGCCCGACGCCCTGACGCCACGCGGTGTTGCGCCGCGTATTGTTCAAGAGAGCGACGTTTCAGTCCTCGGTGAGCGCGACGTCGACGCGCGCGAGCAGCGTCTTGGCGTCGAAGGGCTTCGCGAGGAGCTGCGCGCCCGACGGGAGCACGTCGGTCACTCCGTCGAGGTAGCCCGACATGAACAGCACCTTCGCGTTGGGGCACAGCGGCGCGATACGCCGCACGAGCTCGGGGCCGCGGAGGCCCGGCATCACCACGTCGCAGAGGATCAACGCAGCGTCGGCGCCGTGACGCTCGCACCACAGAAGCGCCTCGCCGCCGTTGGACGCGATCGCGACGCGATAGCCTCCGCGCACGAGAATCCGCCGCAGCACCGTGCGGAGGTCTGACTCGTCTTCGACCACGAGCACGAGCTGCTGCGCGCCGCCGGGCGGACGCGAGATGTCGCGTGACACGACCGACTCCTTCGCGCCCGACGAGCGCCGGGGGAGCCACAGCGCGAACTCCGAGCCCACACCCGGTCGGCTCTCGAGGAGCACGCCCCCGCCGCTCTGGCGAACGAAGTCCTGCACGATCGTGAGACCGAGGCCCGTGCCCTTGCCCACCTCCTTGGTCGTGAAGAAGGGATCGAAGACGCGAGCGCGCGTGGCCTCGTCCATTCCGGTGCCCGTGTCGGCCACGGTGAGCACGGTGTAGACGCCCGGCGCGAGGTCCGCGGGCGCGTCACCCGGCGCGCGATCTTCGGTGACCTCCGCGACCGACGACGAGACCGTGAGCGTGCCGCCATAGGGCATCGCGTCGCGCGCGTTGCTCGCGAGGTTGAGCACGGCCTGCTCGAGCTGGCTCGGGTCGACCCACACGGCGCCAGCTCCTTCGTCGAGCTCGATCACCAGGTCGATGTCTTCGCCGAGGAGCCGACGGAGCACGCGGTTGAGCTCTCCGATCGCGTCGTTCAGCACGATGGAGCGCGGGTCGAGCGCGTCGCGACGGCTGAAGGCCAACAGACGTCGGCTGAGGGCCGCGGCGCGCTCGGTGGCGACCTCGACCTGCGCGAGGTCCTTGCTCAGCGGATCGCTCGCGGGCATCTCGCTGATCACGATGCCCGTGTAGCTGAGGATCACCGAGAGGAGGTTGTTGAAGTCGTGCGCCACGCCGCCCGCGAAGCGCGAGACGGCCTCCATCTTCTGCGCGAGGCGGAGCCGCTCGTCGGCGGCGCGCAGGGCCTCGGCCGCGCGGCGCTCTTCGCGGAGGTCCTCTTGAACGGCGACGTAGTGCGTGATGCGCTGCCACTCGTCGAGCACCGGGGAGACCGTCAGGCGGATGGGCAACAGCTCGCCGCTCTTGTGTCGGTTGGTCACCTCGCCGGTCCACTCGCGCCCCGCGGTGATGGTCGACCAGAGCGCCGCGAAGGTCTCCGCGTCGGTCTCGTCGGAGCGCTGAAAGCGTGGGTTTCTGCCGATGACCTCGTCGCGCGCGAAGCCCGAGATGCGCGAGAAGCGCTCGTTCACCCAGACGATCTGACCCTTCGCGTCGGTCACGATGACGCCGACGGGGCTCTGCTCGATGGCCCGCTCCAGGTGCCGTAAGAGCTCCTGATCGCGGCGCTGCGCGGTGACGTCGCGGTAGAGCCAGAGGTGACCCCGCTCGTTGGCGTGCGCCCCCACGCGCACGTAGTCGCGCTCGATCCACCGACCATCGACGAGCGAGAACACCTCGCCCGAGACGGCCTCGCCCGCGGCCATGATCGCCTCGGTCTTGCGGAGAAAACCGGCGGGGTCGACCGTGAGGTCGGCGAGCTGTCGCGCGACGGCGCGGCAGTCGGCGCCCACGAGCTGATCGGGCCGCAGCGCCGCGCCCGCGAGGTCGCAGAAGCGCGCGTTCACGACGTGGACGGTGCGCGCGTCGGTTTCGAAGAGCACGCCCGTGGTGGTCGTGGCGATGAGGGCGGCGAGGTCGTCGGCGGTGCGCCTCGACGCGGCCAGCGCGGCGTCGCGAGCGGCGATCACGCGGAGCTTGTCGAGGGCCAGCTCGACGAGCGCGGCGGCGTCGGCGACGAGCTCGATCTCGGCGGACGTCCACGGGCGAGCGCCGGAGAGCTGGTTGAACACAAGCAGGTTCCACCCCCGCTCGCGGAACGCGAAGGGGAACCACAGGAGGCTCTTGATCCCCATGCGACCGTGGAGGATCGCGGCCGAGCCGTCGCGACGAAACTGCTCCGCGGGGTCGTCGGCGTGGCTGATCAAGAGCCGCCGCTCGGTCCACATCCACTCGGCCGCGACGCGGAACGTGCTCGCCGGCCACATCGCCACCGACGGCGCGACGTCCGTCAACGTCGGCGACTGCCACTGCGCCTGCCCCGTCGCCATCTCTCGCTCGACGTCGATGTCGTAGATGATCGATCGCTCCGCCCCGAGCGCTCGCCCGATGCGCTCGCACAGCGCCGCGAGGAGCTGCGCCGGCGAGGTCAGGCTCGCCATCGCCGCGGTCAGGTCGCGCAGCACCTCACGAAACGTCCGCTCCCACCCCTGCTCGTCGCTCATGCGCGAAGGAGCATAGAAAAACCGCGACGCGCGCGCATCATCGACGAGAGATTTCACGCGAGCGACGCGCCATCACCAGGGTCGCGGCGCCGCTTGACGCCTCCGCGCCGCCCCGCCACCATGCGCGCAGACGGAGGGTTTCGCCCCGGCGCGCGGGAGGGCTGCATCGGCCCCGCTCGTGTTTCGTGGCGCAGCGCAGCGGCGTCGCCGCAGGAGCAGATCGACTCGCCATGACCAGTCCAGATCGACCCATCCTCGTGACGGGCGCGACGGGTTTTCTCGGGAGCCGCCTCGCGCGCATGCTCGCCACCTCGGGGAGGCCCGTTCGCGTGCTCGCGCGCCGCACGAGCGACCGCGCCCGGCTCGCGGGCCTCGACCTCGAATTCGCGGAAGGAGACATCACCGACCGCGCCTCCGTGGAGTCCGCCGTCCGCGGCGTGCGCGCGGTCTTTCACGTCGCGGCCCTCTACGAGCTCGGCACCCCCGACCCCTCTCGCATGCGACGCATCAACGTCGATGGGACGGGCATCGTGCTCGAGAGCGCAGCGGCCGCGGGAGTCCCTGCGATTCACGTGAGCTCCACCGCCGCGCTCGGCCCGTCGGGACCCGGCGTCGGCGACGAGCGCCACTGGTCGAAGAGCGATGCCCGCTCGGCCTACGAGGCCACCAAGCGCGAGGCCCACGAGCTCGCCCGACGCATGATCTCCTCGGGCGCTCGCGTGCGCATCGCGATGCCCTCGACGATCTACGGCCCCAACGACCCGAGCCTCGTCGGACGCCTCCACCGCCTCTACGCGCGAGGCTTCATCAAGGTCGGAGCGATGCGCGCCATGCGCATGAGCCTCGTTCACGTCGACGACTGCGCCGACGGCATCGCGCGCGTCCTCGACAGCGGACGCGACGGTGAGGAGTACCTCGTCTGCGCGCAGGTCGTGACCGTCGGCGAGTGGCTCGCCACGCTCGCTCGGGTGACCGGCATCGCAGCGCCGAGGGTCTACGTCCCCGACGCGGTGATCCGCGCCGCGGGGCCTCTCGCGAGAGCGCTCGCACCGCTCTTCGGCGCCTCCGCGGCCCTGGTGAACGAGGGCATCTCGATGTCCGACGGGGTCGACTGGGCCTTCACCGCAGACAAGGCCCGTAGCGCCCTCGGGTGGTCGCCGCGCGCGCTCGAAGAGGGCCTCCGAGAGACGATGGCGTGGTACCGCGACGAGACGCGAGGCGCGCGATGAACGCCGCGGATCTCAGCCTCGCCGACTTCGCGCGCAGGAGGCCGCCCGCGCCCTGGGAGGCGTACTTTCTCATCGGGGTCTTTCCCGCGTCGTCGCCGATCCGCTGGTGCAAGATCCAGCTCTTCTCGGGCGGCGCGACGCCCGGTCGACACTGCGTCGCAGCCCTCGAAGGCATGGACGGTCCCGGCCGCGCGCTGATCCTCCTCGGGCGCGAAGACCGCGTCGACGCGACGGTGCGAGACCTCTCGCCCGACGACCTCGTCGTCGCGAGCGACCGCTGGAGCGTGTCGAT
>JBPOHC010001079.1:0-6289 GCA_052035985.1 Myxococcota bacterium
GACGACCCGAGACCCCTCGCAGCCGCGCGGCGCGCTCGTCACCGGCGGCACCGACGGGATCGGTCGCGCCGTCGCGAAGCGCCTCCTCGCGGACGGCTGGCGCGTGGTGATCACCGCGCGCAGCGCCGAGCGGGCTGAGACCGTGTGCGACGCCCTCGCGCGCGAGTCGGGCTCCGACGCGGTGACGCCCCTCGTGGCGGACCTCTCGAAGATGCGCGACGTCGCCTCGGCCGCGGCGCGCTTCAGTGCAGAGCACACGCGCCTCGACCTGTTGCTCCTCAACGCGAACGCGATCACGCACGCGCGGACGCTCACCGACGAGGGCTTCGAGGCCAATCTGGCCGTGGGCTACGTGGGGCGCGCGCTCCTCGCGCGGTCGCTCGAAGGGGTGCTCGCGAAGACGAGCGGGGCGCAGGTGCTGACCGTCGTGGGCCTCAACCTCGACCGGCTCGACTTCGACGACCCCTCGATGGCGAAGGGCTTCTCGTCGGGCAAGGCCCTCGGTCGCTGGCAGTGGTCGGTGCAGGTCTTCTCGCGCGCGTGGAACGCCCGCGGCGCGCCGCCGATGAACGTCTTCATGCCGGGCCTGGTGCGTACGAAGATCCTCGCGAGCGAGCCGCAGCCCATGCGGCTGATCGTGCAGGTGATGAACGCGCTCATCGGGATCTCGCCCGAGCGCTCGGCCGACGAGGTCGCGCAGGCCGTCGAACGCGCGGGCCGCGAGGGGCTGCGAGACGCCTACTTCGCTCGCACGAAGGTCACGCCGAAGCGCGCGCTCAACGATCATCCCGAGGACGCGGCGCGGCTCGTGGCCCTCACCGACGCGTGGCTCGCACCCTTCGAAAAGCAGCGCGGCTGAGGCGCTCCGTCGCGCGGCCTCGACGGGTCGGTCTCGTCGCAGAATGCGCGTTGCGAGGTCGACCCGGACGACTCGAACGGTGCGAGACTCCCGGCGCCGCGGTCTCTTTCCCGCGAAGCACCGTCGATGCGCCCCGAAGACATCTGGACCCTCACCGTCGCAGCCTCTCCCGCGCTCGGAGCGCTCGTCGCGTGGCGCGTCGCAAACCGCGCTCGCGCGCGTGCGGTGCAGCCTCCTGGGCCCGTGCTCGCGCGTGTCGAGGGGGCGAGCGACGGGGCCGCCGTCACCGTCGCGGGGCGCATCCTCGCGCCGTGGGAGCCCACGCGAGAGGGGCGCGTGGTCGCCGTGCACGCCGAGCCGCGACAGGGAGCGTCCCGCGATGGCGCCGTCGAAGGGCTGCGCGTTCGCCTCGACGATGGCGTCACCGTCCCCATCGAAGGCGCCGTGCGTGTCGTCGCGGGCTCGCGAGAGGGGCTCCCGTGGAGCGAGCTCGGCGACGTCGAAGACGCTGCGTTGGCCTGGGTTGCGCGCGTCCACGGGCTCTCTCAAGAGCGCGCGCGCGACGAGATGACACTGGTTCGCGCGCTCTGTCACGGCGACCCCGTGCTCGTTCGCGCGAAGATCGAAGCGCGACCCGAGATGGGAGACGGCGCCTACCGCGAGGCCCGCGTGCGCCGCGTGCTCGTGCCCTGCGGCGACGCGGTGAGCCTCTACGGCGTAGGACCGCGACCGAAGATCCCCGCGCGTCGCATCGCGCGCGGCGCAGCGATCGGCGTGGTCGCGACGCTCGTGTGCTGGACCGTCATCGGGATGATCGCGGGCGGCCTCTCTCGCGGCGGTCGCACCCGCACGGCCTTCGACGGCGATCGCGCGGTCACCGTGTTCGACGGAAACGCCCTCGCGGCCCGCGTGGCGATGGCCTCTCCGCTCGAACGCAGGCGCGCGCATCACACCCTCGCGGAGTCTCTCCGCGACCGGTTGAGGCCCACCACCGCGGATCTCGCCGCGGCGTCGGAGCACCTGATCGCAGCGGGTGACTGCGCGGGGGCCGTGCGGCTCGCGATGGCGCGCGGCGACGCTCGCGGGGCGCGTCGCATCGACGTCAGCGAGCGCTGTCGAAGCGCCGAGCCGCGCGTGTGGGAGAAGGCCATCGCGGCCTACGCGGCGGGCGAGTTCGCCGAGGCGAGCGAGATCTTCGATCCGTCGGTCGCCTACGCGAGCCTCTACGCGAGCTACGTCGACGACTACTCGTTCGACCTGCGCCTCCACGTGCTCGCGGGCGACGCGCGCACGGCCACGCGCCTCGCGAAACGCCGCGCCGAGGAGACCTGGCGAGGACGCGCCACGACGGTAACTCAAACAGCGAGGGCGACCACGCTCGAGTGCCTCGCGGCGCACGCGGGCCGTGAGCGCCTCGACTACGCGCGGCTCCAGGCGCTGAGGGAGCGGGCCGAGGCGCGCGTGGCGCCCGAGGCGTGCGAGATGCTCATGCTCGACGCGATGGAGCTCTCCGAGCGCCGCGCGTGGATCGACGCACACCCCGGCGCCGCCCTCTCGCGCGTGGGTGCGCTGCTCGCGTGGGAGGCGGGGCGCGTTCCTTCGGTGGAGTCTCCGTGCGGCGAGGACTGGTCTGCGCTGCTCACGGACCCGGCGGGTGCGATGTCGCGTCGCGCGCCGGGGGTCGAGCACGGGTTGATCCGCGCGCCGGGCTACGACGACGGCGACGAGGTGTGGCGCGCGCAGGTCGATCTGCGCTGCTCGGTGGCCGCGTTCGAAGCGCTCGCGGGAGACCTCGATGCCGCGCGCGCGCAGCTCCTCGACGCCGAGGCGCGCGCGACGGAGGCGAGGCGACTGCGCGCGTCTGCGTGGGTGACGCCCGCGATTCAGGGCGTGGGGCTCCTGCGCGCGGCGATCGCGCTGCTCGACGGCGACGACGACGGCGCGAGGCGCGCGCTCCCTGTCGATGACGAAGCGACGCGCGCGGCAGCGGCGACGGCGATCGCGACACACACGCGCGACGGGGCGCGCGCGGTGGCGGCCTTTCTCGAAGCGCGCGCGACGAGCCTCGGCGCCGCGGCCTTTCAGGAGGTCAGCCCCGCCCTCGCGCCCGACGCAGAGACCGGCTGGTATCTCGCCTCGACGCGCGACGGGAGGCGCCTTGCCAATCACCTCTTCACACACGCGTGGAACCGAATCCCCACGTGGGCCGTGTTCGGCGATCGCGGCGTGACACGCGGGCGCGCCGACATGGCGCAGTGGATCGACGTGGCGGCGCCGGCTCCGTGCGTGCGTTGCACCGTGCGGAGGCGTCTCGCGGAGCTCGCCTTCACGCGTCTCGCGGCGAGGCGCTGGGGCACGGCGGGCCCCGATGAGCTCATGCTCGCGAGCTACGCGCGGGTGCTGCGGGAGCGAGGGCGGGCCGTCGCGCTGCGCGCGCTCGACGATCTGCGCGAGAACGCGCCTGACCTTTCGTGGTAGTGTCCCGCGCCTATGTGGGACGTCGTCTCGCTGGATGAGGGCGCCTCGCTCGAAGAGGTCGAGAGCCCGCGGCTCGTGGTCGATGCGTGCCCGCACTGTCGCCGCCGCGCGAGGCTGATCGAGCGCGTCGTGGTGCGCGAGAGCGAGAGCTTCTCGTGGCCGTGGAGCGAGAAGGCGCCCGAGCGTCGCGTGCTCCAGTGCGAGAAGTGCAAGGGGTGTTTCGACCTTCCGCCCGAGGGGCTGCCCGAGTGGGTCGAGAAGCCCGAGGAGCGCGAGAAGAACCTCAAGCTCGCCAACCTCCGCGCGCGCTGGACCGTGTGCTCGCAAGAGGTCTCGCGCTGGCGAAAGCGCGCGGAGCTCGCGATCCGCGCTGGCGATCTCTCGCTCGCTGAAGAGGCCCGTCGCATGTCGGCGCGCTTCGAGGGCGAGGGCCACGCGATCCGCGGAGAGATCGAGCGACTCGGCGGAGCGCTCCCCGCCGCGCCCGCGAAGGATCCCGCGGAGGAGAAGATCGACAAGGAGCTCGTCGCCCTCAAGGAGCTCGCCGCTGCGAAGAAGGCCTCGCAGGAGACGGCCGCGCCCGGTGACAAGACCGACGAGCCGAAGGCCGACGAGAAGCCCGCAGACGCGCCCGAGACGAAGCCCGAAGAGAAGCCCGAAGCGCCGAAGGGCACGGGCGATCCCGTCGAAGACGAGCTCGCGAGACTGAAGGGCAGGCTCGGTCGCAAGGACCCTCCCGCGCAGTCTCCCGACGCCTCGAAGCCCGCCGCGCCGCCGACGTCGGAAGACGACGACGTGGCCGCGCTCAAGCGCAAGCTCAAGAAGAACTGAGCCCCTTCGCTGCGCCTCGGATCAGTTGGCGCGGCGCGCGAAGACCGAGGTGACGCGGATGCCGAGGTGGTTCGCGACGGTGCGCTCGCTGCGATCGGAGGGGCGATTCACGACGCCGCCCTCGCGGTCGATGTAGAGCGCGCTCGACCCGCCGCCGTCGAGGTTGATCGCGTCGGCCACGGCGAACTCTTCGAGCAGCGGAACCATCTCCAGCGAGGTCATTCCAGGCAGGCCCGAGCGGCGACCGTCGACGACGGCGAGCACGAGGTGGGTGCCGCCCGTGGTGGTTCCGATCGCGGTGCGGGGGTGGTAGCGGTACATGCCGAGGGGCTCCTCGGGCTCGAAGATCGACGCGCCGTCGCGCAGGAGCGTGGGCCATCCGGTGACCACGTTCCACGCCCAGGGAAAGGGGTTGATGCGCGTGTTGTCGGCGCTGTCGAAGAGCATCGCGCGCGTGGTCGAAGCCGCGGGACCGAACGCGAACGACGACCTGCAGCGGTCGTAGTAGGTGTCGCGCCACACCGAGCGCTCACCGACGGCGAGGCCGCACGCGCTCGACTCGAAGAAGTTCGCGTTCACCGCGATCTGCGCGCCGGTGGTGCTCGCGAAGCGGCTCACGGTGGTTGCGCGCGCCCTCGGACGCGTCGAGTACACCTCGATCTCGGCGCACGCGAGGTCGATCACCACGACGTGCGCGTCGACGCGAGGAAGCATCCTGTGATGGTGCTCCACGCAGGGGTACGGGTACGTGACGGTTTCGTCGGCGCGCGCGAGCGCAGGGGCCAGCGTCAGGAGCGCGCAGAGGAGTCGGGTTCGCATCGCAGGGGCTCACGGCGCGCTCGGAGCGACGCCACGAGCGAAGCGAACACGGCGAGCGCCATCCACGCAAGGGGCGAGGGCGACTGCTTCGAGGAGCTTCCACCGAAACCGAACCCCGCGCGTGCGATCGGGACCCTCGCAGACTCACGCGGTCGCACCGCGCGCACCGCAGGCGCGACGGCGAGCCGCGATGACGTGCTCGCGAGCGTGGCCCCATCGGGCGCGATGACCCGCGCCGCGAGCGAGTGTTCCCCGACGCCGCGCGCGGACCAGCGCAGCGTGAACCTCCCCGTCGCGCCGGGCTCCACGGTGGTCGCGAGCGTCGCGCCGAGCACCGTCGCGCCGTCACGGAGTTCCAGTGACGGAGCTGTCTCGCCGCGTCTCCACGCGCGACGTCCGGTGTTGCGCACGTCGACGTGGAGCTCGGTCTCTGCGCCGTCGCGCGTCTCGCTCGGGTTGTCGCGCGCGACGATCTCGCCCGCGTACCACCGCGCGCCGGGCATGAGCCGCACGCCGAGGTGCGTGACCACGGAGCGCTCGTTGCGATCCGAGGGGCGATTCGCGACGGAGCCATCGAGCACGAGCGCGGTGGAGCCTCCGCCGTCGAGGTTCACGGCGTCGGTGACGTCGAACTCGCGCAGCGCCTCGACGATCTGAAATCCGTTGAGCCCTTCGACGCCGGGGCGCCGTCCGTCGGCGGCGAGGAGCACGAGCGTGGAGCGGTCTGCGTTGACGCCCGCGGCGCTGCGCGGGTTCGAGCGGTAGAGGTGCTGCGGTCGCTGCCAGTTGGTCTCGGCGCGTCCGTTGCGCATGAGCCAGGGCTTTCCCGTGAGCACCTCGGAGACCCAATCGGCAGGGAGCGGCCCGCGCGGGATCTGCGACGAGTCGAACGCGAGGGCCTCGTTGGCGACGCTGAACCCGAGCGACGCCGTGCAGCCGTCTTCGTACGAATCTTCGAAGAGCCGACCGCCGCCGACGGCGAGCCCGCACGAGCCGCGGTCGTAGAAGTTCGCGTTGAGGGCGACGACGGCGTCGTAGCGTCGCGCGAACTCCGACGTGGTGATGAAGCGGTCTTCGGGACGCGTGGCGACCACGGAGAGCTCCGGGTTCGTGAGGTCGACGAGCACGACGTGGAGGTCGACGCCGACGTCGGTGCGATGCAGGTGACGGATGCCGCGATGGGGCGCGCTCCACTCGTCATCCGCGTGCGCAGCGCGAGGCGCGAGCGTGAGCGCGGCAGTGAGGAGCGCGAGCGACGAGGCGAGACGAGCGACCATGAGGTGATCGTGAGCACCGATCGGG
>JBPOHC010000554.1:0-6178 GCA_052035985.1 Myxococcota bacterium
CTCCCCCGTCGCGGTAGACGCACGCGACCACCGTGAACACCACCGACCTCCGCCCTCGCGCCCGCGCCTGCTTCACCCTCGACGAGGTCTCCGTCGGACAGCGCGCGAGCCTCACGTTCACCCTCACGCGGCGCGACATCGACCTCTTCGGTGAGGTGTCGGGCGACTTCAACCCGCTGCACTTCGACCCCGAGTACGCGGCCACCACGCTCTTCAAGGAGTGCATCGGCCACGGCACGATCCTCCAGGCGAAGGTGAGCCAGCTCCTCGGGCTCGACCTCCCGGGCCTCGGCGCGCTCTGGGGTCGCCAGCAGATGAGCTTCAAGGGGCCGATCCGCGTCGGTCACGCGTACACGGTGTGGGTCGAGATCGCGTCGAAGTCCGATCGCTTCGCGACCTACCGCTGCGGCGCCTCCGACGATGCCGACGGCGTCGCCGTGATGGAGGGCGACGGAGACATCTTCCCGATCCCCGCGAAGGTGAAGGCGAAGCTCGTCGAGAGCGGCGCGCTCGCGCGACTCCTGGGCTGATCGCGCAGGGGCGCGACCTCTGTCCTACTCGACGAAGCGGTCGCCGACCGGTGTGCACGCGCGCACGGCGTCGCGGGCCCTCGCCACCTCGTCGAGGATTCGCCGCGCGTGTGCGAGAAAGGTCGCCCCCGCGGGCAGCAGCCGCACGCCCCGAGGGGTGCGCGCGAACAGGTCCGCGCCGAGCTCGTCTTCGAGCTCTCGGATGCGTCGAGAGAGCGGCGGCTGCGAGACGTGAAGCCGCTTCGCCGCGCGCGTGACGTTCTCCTCCTCCGCGACGGTGACGAAGTACCGGAGCTGATCGAGGCTCATGCGCTCGTTGGTACCGCGCGAAGCGGTGTGGGCGCCATACCGAGAAGGTATTGGCCTCCGGCGCATCTCCGCGGCCATCGTCGCCGTCGTGATCGAGATCCTCTCCGCGACCGAGATCGAGCGCATGCGCCGCGCGGGGCGCGCCGCGGCCGAGACGCTGCGTCACGTGGGCGAACAGCTTCGTGTCGGCATGTCGACGGCCGACGTCGACCGCCTCGTACGCGCCGACACCGCGCGCCGCGGAGGTCGCCCCAGTCAGCTCGGATACAAGGGTTTTCCCGCGGCGGTGTGCGTGAGTCGCAACGAGGTCGTGTGTCACGGGATACCCCGCGCTGACGTGCGACTCCGCGGGGGCGACATCGTGAACGTCGACGTGACCACGGAGCTCGACGGCTTTCACGGCGACACGTCGGTGACCTTCGCGCTGCCGGGCGCGTCGGCCGAGGCGCTCCATGTGGTCGACGTGGCGCGGCGATGCCTCGCGGCGGGGATGGCGGTGCTCCGAGACGGCGCGCGTCTGGGCGACCTCGGGGCGGCGATCGAAGAGCTGGCGCGGCGCGAGGGCTGCGGCGTCGTGCGCGAGTTCGGCGGTCACGGAATCGGCCGTCGGATGCACCAGGACCCGCACGTCGCCCACTGGGGATTCCGTGGCGCGGGCGCACGTCTCCGCGTGGGGATGGCCCTCACCATCGAGCCCATGATCACACTCGGGACGCCGGGCGTTCGCGTGCTCGACGACGGCTGGACGGTGGTCACGCGCGACGGCTCTCCGAGCGCGCAGTTCGAACACACGCTGATCGTCACGCGCGACGGCTGCGAGCCCACGACGTCGTTGCTCTGATGCCTCGCGCGAGGTCCCGTCAGCGCCGCGCGTCGATCGGCCGACGCTTCGAAAACCCTATCGTACGCGAAGTCTCGCGAAGCGCGTCGGTCTCGCTGCGTATCATCGTGACAATGCTCCGCACCGCGCGCCTCGTGGCGCTCTTCTCGCTCGCCACCGGCGCTGCGCTCGCGCAGCCTTCCCCTCGCGGACCGGTGACCATCACCGACCGCCCGACCGCTGGCGCCGAGGCGCGCCGATGGCCGCCCGCGCAGCGGCTTCAGGGGCGTCCCGAGTGCGCGCCGGGGACGCCGTTTCCGCCGCCCGGAGCGCCCTTTCCGTGTCGATGGCCGCTCCCGCCTGGCGGTCCCGAGCTCTCGCTGAGCGCGGGAGTCGGAACGGGCCTCGTGAGCTCCGACTCGTTCACCTCGGGCTCGGTGTTTCAGCTCGAAGCGCAGGCCGACCTCTTCGTGACGAGGGCCTTCGGATTCGGCGCGCGCTACCGCTTTCTCAACGCGCAGACCGCGGGCGATCGCGAGTCGCTCGCGCTGCATCCGGTGTCTGCGGGCCTCCGGCTGCGGCTCTTCGACAACGAGAGCGCGCGCCAGTCGTGGACCTTCGAACCCGAGGGCGGCTACGCGTTCACCACCGGAGGACGCGCCGAGGGAGGGCCCTTCGTGGGCCTCTCGATCGCGCGCAGCGTCGGTGGCTTCATGAGCGAGTCGACCTCCGCGAACGTCGCGGTGGTGCTCTCTGGGATGCAGGGCCTCGGAGCGCTCTCGGACGTGCGCGTGTTCTCGCTCGGGCTGCGGCTGTCGCCCTCGTTCAACGCGTTCGCGCCGCTCGACCTCGCGAGGGCGCCGCGCCCGGCCGCGTTCCATTACACCTGGGGCGTCAAGTGGTTCATGCTCGGCGGCTCCTTCGGCGCGAGGGACGCGTTCACGCTCTCGCCGGGCTTCGCGCTCGTGGTCGGTCTGCCCGTGACGCGCTGGTTCGAGCCCGTCGCGCAGGTCGACATGGCGTACTGGCTCCGCACGCTGAGCCCCGACGAGCCCGCGCCGATCATCTTCTCGTTCCTCGGCGGCGTGCGGCTGCGCATGAACGGGCTCGCGCCCCTCTACGCGAGCGTTCTCGGCGGCTGGCAGATCTCGACGTCACGCGCGCCGCAGACCGTGGGCGACGGCGCGATCGTCGACGTGGGCTTCGGGCTCAACCTCCTCCCGTGCGGCGGCGCTCTCCAGATCGGCGTGCACTACCGCCGCGGCATCTCGCACGACGCCGAAGACTTCAACGCGCTCTTCCTGGTGCTCGGCGGAACCTTCGGATCGCGCGAAGGGAGCGTGGGCGAAGCTCCGCTCGGCAGCGGGGCACCCGCGCGTTGCGGCTCGTCTCCGACGACGCCGTCACTCGAAACGCGTCGCTACGGCGCGGGCGCGCAGGTCGTGGCGACCCCCGTGGAGGTCTCCGTGGTCATCGGCGCCGCGCTCCTCGGCGGACTGGTTCAGTTTCACATCGATCCTTCGGCGCTCCCCATCGAGCGGCTCGTGCGAGCGGGCTACGTGACCGTGCGCGTCGAGGGGCCGCCCGAGGCGCTCCCGCAGGCTTCGGCGGAGCTCCGCGCAGCGCTCGACGCGCGCGGCGTCACGGTGCAGCACTCCGCGACGCTCGCCATCACGGGCGCGAGCGAGGTGCGGGCCGTGTTCACCGTGTGGCCGCCCGGCGCCCGTCCGCGTTGACCGCGTCGATCGCTCACGCGCTCCCGAGCCACCGCGCGATCACGCGGGCGTCGCCCGTGACGCGCTCGACCGCGGCGCACCCTGCGACGAGGCCCGTATCGGCTGCGATCGCGGCGCGTAAGGACTCGGCGTTGGCGAGCTGAAGCCCCGCGCCGCGGTCGACGCGCAGAGGCTCCGCGCGCTTGAGCTCGAGCACCCGCACCGCGCGGCGCGTGAGGTCGGGCGACGACATGTCGATCGCCGCGAAGTCTCCGCAGCGCCGCTGCTGGTGCGTTCGAAAGAGCCAGAAGCGCGGGTGCGACGAGAGGAGGTCACGCGCGAACGCGAGCTCGTCACACTTGAACCCGAAGGCGTGCAGCGCGTCGCCGGGGTCGACCTTGCGCTCGCGGTGGAGCTCGCGCGCCATGCGCTCGATCACGTCACGACGCGCCAGCGCGCGCCGGGGGAGCCGGAGAAACCAGGGGATGCTCATTCGCGCGATGCCTTCCGCGGGCGCCCACTGAGCGGGGCGCCGGACCTTCGTCGTGGGCGTATGGACGTCGGATCAGCGGAGGGCAGGCATCGGCGGTGACGAGGTGAGTACCTCCACGCGGTCGTGTCGCGCAAGGCCCGCGCGACATCGAGAGCGATCGCCTCGCGCGTCGATGGGCGTCGCAGCTGCGGCGTTCAGGTCCAGCGGGCGATGGCCTGCGCCAGCGCGCCGAGCGTCATCGGCTTGAGCAGGACCTCTTGCATCCCCGCGGCCCTGCACGCGGCGACGTCCTCTTCGAGCCCCGCGGCAGTGAGCCCGAGCACGGGAATCGCGGCCCGCACGCCGCCCATGGCGCGCAGGCGTCGCGTCGCTTCGAGGCCGTCGACGTCGGGCATCTGACGGTCCATGAGCACCAGGGCGAAGTCCTGTTCGGCGAGGGCTTCGAGGGCCGCGCGTCCGCCCGCGACGGCCACGCATCGGATGCCCAGGCGTTCGAGCATCTTCTGCGCGACGCGGCGGTTGACGTCGTTGTCGTCGACCACGAGCACGGGCGCGCTGATGGGCTTGAGCGTCACCGGCGCCTCCGTCGGCGCGACGGACTCCGTCGCGACAGGGAGCGTGAGCGCGAAGCGGAAGGTGCTCCCGTGACCGGGTTCGCTCTCTGCGATGATCGCGCCGCCCATGGCCTCGACGAGGTGCTTCGAGATGGCGAGGCCGAGGCCCGTGCCGCCGTGGGTGCGCTGCACGCTCGCGTCGGCCTGCGAGAAGGCTTCGAACACGCGCGCGAGGGCGTCGGCGTCCATGCCCGGCCCCGTGTCGCGGACGGCCCAATCGACGGCGCCGCCGGGCAGCGCGCGCACGGTCACGGTGACCGCGCCGCGCTCGGTGAATTTCACCCCGTTCGCCACGAGGTTGAGGAGCACCTGACGGAGCCTGAGCGCGTCTCCGGTGAGCGCCTCCGGCAGCGCGGCGTCGACGGCGAGCGACACGGCCACGCCCTTCTCCTTCGCGCGCGGCGTCATGAGCTCGACCACGTCGGCGACGGTGCGGCGCGGGTCGAAGGGCCTCGCCTCGATCACCACGCGCCCGGCCTCGAGCTTCGAGAGGTCGAGCACGTCGTCGAGGATGCGCAGCAGCGACTCGCCAGAGCCGTAGACCAGCTCCGCCAGCCCGTGCTCGTCGGCGGGGAGCGACGCGCGGCGCAAGAGGTCCGAGGCCGCGAGCACCCCGTTCATGGGCGTGCGGATCTCGTGGCTCATCGTCGCGAGAAAGAAGCTCTTGGCCCGGTTGAGCCGCTCGGCCTCGGCGCGCGCCGCGTCGAGCTCTCGGATGAGCGTGGCGTTCTCCGCGAAGTAGGCGCGCGTGAACACCATCACCACGACCATCTGCACGAGCACCATGATCGCGGAGACCGACTGCGTGAGGTCGCGCCTCATCGAGATCGTAACGGGCGGAAACACGCCCCACTGATGGGCCCACGACATGGCGACCGCGATGGCGCCGTTGGCGATGCAGAAGGCCACGGCCGCGCGCACGCCCATGAGCAGCGCAGCGCCGCACGCGATCACCGAGCCCCAGCTCAGGATGAACACGAGGCCGCCGACCTCGATGGCGTTGAAGGTCACGCCGAGGAGGCCGAGCGTGAAGACCGCCGTCGCGCTCGCGGTGAAGCTCCGCGTCACGCGCAGGAGCGAGAAGGTCGCGACGAAGAGGATCACCGTGGCGATGTGCGAGAACACGAGCCGACGGCCGCCGAGAAAGTAGCTGCCGAGCCCGGCCGCAACGAACCCGATCACGCCGATGAGGTGAAAGCTCTGCACCAGCCTCGCGCGCCATCGAACGCGCGGGTCCGCGAGCATCGCGGACGGAATGCTGCGATCGAGCAGGGACAGCAGGCGTCGTGACACGGCGCGATCATAGTCGCCGGGCGCGGCGCGGGGGCCTCGAAGTGGCGGCGTGAACCGCGCGTTCATGCGGCGAGGTCGCTCAATCGGACGACGCGGTCGCCGAGGCGCGCGCGAGAGCATCTCGCGGAGTTCGCGTGGGCGGTTGTACCGTCGCGCGATGATCCGAGGCTCGCTCCCCTGGCTGTTCGCGCCCGTTGATCCGTCGGTCTTTCTCGCGGAACACTTCGAGAGAAAGGCCCTCCACGTGCGCGGCGATGCGCGGAGGTACCGCGGGCTTCCGACGCTCGCGGAGGTCGATCGCGCGATCACCGGGCGCGCGCTCCGATACCCCGACGTGCGCATGGCGCGCGAGGGCGAGAAGCTCGCGCCCGCGTCGTTCACGCGCGCCGACGGAGCGGCCGATC
>JBPOHC010000456.1:0-7561 GCA_052035985.1 Myxococcota bacterium
CGACAACCGCGACGGCCCCTGCGGTCGCGCCCGCCCCGGCCCCCGAAGCGCCCGCGGCCCCCACTGCGCCCACCGCCCCTGCGGCACCCACCGCGCCCGCAGCCCCTGCGGCGCCCACCGCGCCCGAGGCCCCGACCGCTCCGACGGCACCCGCCGCGCCCGCCGCCCCCGAAGCCCCCGCCGCGCACTGATTCGCGACGGTCAGTCCGTCGCGTCGTCGCTCTCGCGCATGAGCTGGAGCTCTCGCTGATAGGTGTCGCGCATGCGCTCGTCGCTCGACGTGCTGAACGCGCCGATCACCGAGATGACCGACTGGATTCCGATGGAGCCGATCACGAGGTAGTTGAGCGCCTCGGGGCTCGGCAGCGGCTCTCCGTTGAAGAGCTGATCGCGGTAGAAGATCCCGAGCGTGCCGAGGCCGTACGCCACCGTGGTGACCGCCGTGAGGATGCGCCTGCGTCGCCCGTCGGCCGCGATCTCGTCGAGGCTCTCTTCGCCGAAGCGCACGCGCGCGCGTCGCTGCTGCGCGGTTCGCACGGGCATCTCCATGTACTGCCGCCCGAGACGCTCGCGAGCGGGCGTCCAGATGAGCTCCACGGCGCCCTGCGCGATGTTGTATCCGCCCTGAAACCACACGAGATACTGCGGGACGGAGGGAGAGCTCCCTTCGCCCCAGATGGGCGCGAAGCCGAGGCCCATGAGCCCCGCGCCGACCGCGACGTTGATGAGCCCGCTCGTGATGCGCGCGTCGCGGCTCCGCTCGGGCAGCGTGAGGAGCGCGCGGTCGAGGAGGCGTCGCCGCTCGCGATAGAACGCCCTCGGCCTCGCGCTGCTCGCGGGCTGCGGAGCGACGTTCGTGAGTACAGCGGCGGGCGGCGGGGGGGGCAGCGACGGCGCGGCCTGCGCGGGTGCTTGCGGCGCGGTCTGCGCGCTCGGCGGAGGAGGAGGCAGCGGTGCGCTCTGCGCCGTGCGCGGCGGATATGGCGGCGGGAGCGGCGGGAGTTGCTGCGCGGACGCAGCCCCGGTGACGATCGCAAGCGAGAGGAAGCACGCGAGGCCGCAGGAGTAAGAACTCACGCCGCGTACCCTAGTACAGTGGTGGTCGCGCCTCCAGACGCGCGGCGTCGCTCAGCGCGAGGGACACACCGGGCACGCGCCGTCGCGGCGTCGACCGGCGTCGAGGCAGGCGGTGCGGGCGCGCGTGCAGCGAGCGTCGCGGGCGTTGGCGCGAGACAGGTCGCCGGTGAGACGGCAGATCTCGGAGGCCGCGGTGCAGACGTTCCCTGCGGCGGCGCAGATGTCGCGGCACTGCGCGAGCGAGGCCGCGAGCCCCGCGCGCTGACGTTCGATCTCGGCCTCCCACTGCGCGATGGTGCGGTCGCGCTCGATGCGCTCGTCTTCGAGGTCAGGCGACGCGCCTCGCGTGGGCGCTCCTCCCGGCATGGAGGTGAGCGATCCGAAGGGGCGAAGGGCGCCCGTCGACGCGTCGAGCTGCATGTTCACAGCGCCGCCCGCGGAGCCGGTTGCCGATTCCTCTCGCGCGGGCGCGGGGGCGCTGCTGGCGTGCGTGGGCATCGCGCTCGCGGACCTCGAAGCCACCGGCGCGGCGCTCTGCATCGCGCACCCCGAGAGGACGAGCAGCGAGAGGAGCAGCGCGCGCCCGGGGTTCATCGCCGACCTCCGTCGGTGAGTCGACCGAGGATGCGGTTGTTCACCTCGATCGAGTGTTCGAGCGCGGCGAGCGCCTCCTCGCGTCGACGCGACGCGGTCGCTTGATCGCCCGCAGCCGTAGCGCGCTCGGCGAGCACGCGCAGCGCCTGTCCGCGGACCATGTAGAGCCGCGCCTGGAGCACGCTCTCGTGCGGCGTCGCGCGGAGGCCCTCGTCGACGTGCGCGAGGCTCTGCTCGGGTTGATCGCGGCGGAGGTCGAGCTCCGAGAGCCTCCCCCACGCGTCGGCGCGCACGTCTTCGGCCTCTTCGAAGCCCTGCGGGAGTCGCAGATCGAGCACGCGTCGCACCGAGGCGGCGGCCCGCTCGAAGTCTCCAGCGCCCTCGTAGACGTCGGCCTCGTGGTGGAGCGCGCGAGCGGTTCCGAGCGCGGCCATCGCGGCCTCGGCGTGGGCGCGGTCGGTGGTCGGCGCGCGGTGTCCGCAGCCCGCGACGGCCGAGAGCGAGAGCACCAGGGCGAGGCCGAAGGAGAGGCGGCTCATCGCGCACCCCCGAGGAGCGACGCGCGATAGGAGCGCAGTCCGCGGTCGTAGAGCCGCGACGACGGACCCGAAGCTGCGCCGGGCTCGACGGGGGCATCGAAGGCCGCGGCAAGCTCGCGGGTCACCGCGGGCGACACGTTCGGATGCGTCGCGATCCACGCGCCTCCGCCCGCGCCCGCTGCGGCGAGGAGGAGGGCCGCGGCGGCGGCGATGCGGAGCCTCGGGGCGCGCGTCCACCTGGCGCTGCGGTGCGTGCGCATGGCCTCGGCGACGGCGCGGTCGGCGACGGCGCGAACGACGTCGTCGGCGGGGCGGCGCGCGGCGCGCACGCGGAGGGCGGTGGTGACCAGCGCGGCGGTGTCGACGTCTTCGGCGGCGCCCTTGTCGAGCGCGTCAGCGAGGCGCGACGCGGCGAGGAGCTCCTCCGCGGTGGGCGGCGGCTCGTCGTCGATGTTCCAGGTGTGCTTCAGGTCGCTCATCGCACGCCGTAGGCCTTTCTCAAGGCCGCAAGTGCCCTGTGGAGGATGACGTCGAAATTGCCAACGGTCACGCCGAGGAGCGCGGCGCACTCCTCGCGGGGCCGCTCCTCGATGAGCCGAAGCTCCACGGCGCGGCGGTAGCGCTCGCTGAGCGTCGACATCGCAGACTGGAGGTTTCGCCCCGCGGCGGCGCGCTCCTGCGCTTCGATGAGGGCCTCGTCGGCGCCCGCGCGGTGCATCGGGTCGACGGTGGCGACGTGCTCTTCGAAGCGGTCTTCGAGGCGCCCGCGGCGCTGGTTGCGGCGCACGTGGTCGATCACCAGGTGCACCGCGATCTGACGAAACCACGGGAAGACGCCCGCGCCCGTCCAGCGGTACGTGTCGATGCGCTCCATCCCTCGCACGAGCGTGTCGCGGAGGATGTCCTCGGCGTCGGCCGCGTTGCCGATGCGCGGGAGGATCACCGCGGCGTAGAGCGGTCGCGCCACGCGGTCGAGGACCTTCTGGAGCGCCTCGCGATCGCCCGACTGGGCGGCTTCGACGAGGCGTCGCTCCTCCGCTGCGGCAGCCTCGGGTCCGTTGGACGTCACGCGCGGCGCGGGACCATAGGCCAAAGCCGCCCACGCGGGAAGCGCGAGGTCAGGGAGGAACGTGGCGTCGAGGGGCAACGCGTGCATCGGCGGGAGAACGCCTCCGTCCCCTCGTCGCTTACGCCAACTTCCCGTGCGTCATTGTCTTTACAACCCACCGCCCGACGGGAATCCTCCGCCCCGTCATGGCGGACACCTTCATCGATTACGACGAGACGCGCGTCTACGGCGACTACACCATCGAGCAGGTCACCCGGCTCGTGGCGGGGCGCCTGCGAGAGTTCGACCCCGCGCTCCAGTTCGCGCTCACCTCGCTGCGCGCCGCGACCGACATCGTCGCGGGGCACCTCCACGCCGCGCGCAGCGCCAACCCCGCGCTCCACACGCTCATGGCCGCGCGCGAGGCCCCCATGCGCGAGGGCCGCGACACGCTCCTGCGCTTCGCGCGTCACCTCGAGTCGCACCGCGCGGGCCAGCTCCCCTACGAGCGCTTCTTCGTCGACTCGCCCGAGACGCTCTCCCACCGCGGGACGGGTCGCCTCCTCGCCGCCTTCGACCACGTGCTCGGCACCCTCGACGAGCACCACGCCACGGTGCGCGAGTGCGACCACTGGCGCGCGGAGCTCTCGTCTGCGCGCGAGGCCCTCGAGCACGTCGTCACCCACGACCGCGCCCTCCGCGCGCACGACGTCACCACGCCCGCGCTCGCCGCCGCGCGCGAGCACTGGCTCACCGTCTACGACGCCACGAAGCACCTCGTCTCCGCGGTGCTCTCGCTGAGCGGCGCCACGCTCGCCCTCGACGAGATCTTCGACGACCTCGCGGCGACGCACAGGGCCGAAGGGGCCTTCGACGACGTGGTCCCCGAGGAGCCCGCGGCCGCCGAGGTCGAGGCCCCGTCTGAAGCGCGCTGAATCTCCCTCTCGCTCCCACCGTTTCAAAGGCCCTCCATGCGCACCCGCATCACGTCTACCGCCTTTCTCCTGGCGCTCGCGCCCGCGTACGTCTGGGCGCAGGCCCGCCCCATGATCGAGCACATCGAGCCCACCGCGGGCCCTCCCGGCACGCGCGTCCGCATCGTGGGCCGGGGCTTTCAACGCAGCTACCGCGTGCTCTTCAACGAGCACCCCGTGACGCCCTCCGAGGTGCTCCCCGAGCGCATCACGGTGACCGTGCCCGACGGCGCGCAGACGGGCCGCTGGGTGCTCTCGAACGGCAGCGACGAGGTCGAGACCGAGGTGTTCCGCGTGAGCGCCGCGGAGCCAGCGCCCGTGATCTCGGCCGTCGAGCCCGCGGCCTCCGCGCCCGGCGCCGAGGTGGTGCTGCGCGGTCAGAACTTCGCCGCGCGCACCAGCGACAACACGGTCCGCATCGGCGTGCTCCCGATGGTGGTGCGGAGCGGCGACACGACCTCGCTGCGGGTGATCGTCCCCGACGGCGCGCGTACGGGCCCGGTGTTCGTTCGAACCATCGGCGGAGAGGCTCGCTCCGCGGGTGATCTCACCATCAACGAGCGGCTCACGATCCGCGAGTTCGTCCCCGCGGCGGTCTCTCCCGGCGGGCACGTCACGCTGCGCGGCGCGGGCTTCGCGCCCTCGCTCGCGGCCAACCGCGTGACGCTCAACGGACGCCCCGTCCGCGTGCTCCGCGCGTCTGCCACGGAGGTCGAGGTCGAGGTCCCCGTCGACGCGCAGGGCGGGGCCTTCGCCGTCTCCGTCGCGGGCGTCGGGCGGTACGAGACCGCGCAGAGGCTCTTCGTGGGCGCCGCGCCCGTGATCCGCGAGCTCGCCCCCGCCGCGGCTGCGCCCGGCGCGCGGGTCACGATCCGCGGCGTGCAGTTCGGCTCCGAGGCGTCGCGCGTGTCGGTGACCATCGGCGGACACAACGCGCCCGTCGCGAGCGCCGCGCCGGGAGAGGTCGTGGTCACCGTGCCCGCGGACGCGCAGACCGGACGCGTCGCCGTCACGGCCAACGGCATCGGCCCCGTCGAGTCGCCGGCGGACCTCACGGTGCTCGTGCCCGTGTCCGTCGCCCGCTTCGAACCGCGCTCGGGCGATGTGGCCGACCGCGTGACCCTCACCGGCACGGGCTTCTCGCCGACGCTCACCGACAACCAGGTGAGCCTCAACGTGCAGCGCGCGACGGTGGTGTCCGCGACGCCCACGGAGCTCGTCGTCGAGGTGCCCGCGGGCGCGCGCTCGGGGCAGTGGAGCGTCGCGGTGAACGGCAACGGGCAAGCTCGCGCGCGTGATCCGTTCATGGTCACGCAGCGCCCGCACGTCCTCGCGGTGGAGCCCGAGCGAGGCATCCCCGGATCGCGCGTGACGCTGCGCGGGACGAACTTTCCGACCGACCGCGCGCTGGTGCAGGTTCGGCTCAACGGGCAGGAGGTCGAGGTGCAGACCTTCGGCCGCGAGGCCATCGAGCTCACCGTGCCCCGCAACGCGCAGACCGGGCGCTTCGAGGTCGTCGCGAGGCTCCAGGGGACCGGCCGCGCGGAGCGTGATTTCGTGGTGCTCCAGCCCGTCACGCTGCGTGAGGTCGATCCGCCCGCGGGCCCCGTCGGCGCGACGGTGACCCTCCGCGGTGAAGGCTTCGAACCCGACCCCGCGAGGCTCTCGCTGCGCCTCGGGACGCAGGTCATCCGCCCCACCAGGACCACCACCACGGAGATCGTCTTCGCCGTCCCGCGCGGCGCGCGCGGCGGGATCATCGCGGTCGAGGCCGAGGGGAGGCAGCCCGTCGCGTCGTCCGCGCCCTTCGCCATCACCGTCCCTCCGGTGGTCACCGCAGTGACGCCCGCGCAGGGCGCGCCGGGCGCGAGGCTCACGCTGCGAGGCCGGAATTTCGGCACCGTGACTTCGAATGTCGGCGTGACCGTGGGCGGCGTGGCGTGCCCCATCGCGAGCGTCACGCCCACCGCGATCAACTGCCAGCTCGGCGCAGAGACGCAGACGGGCCCCGTCGTGCTCAACGTCGCCAACGCGGGGACCGTCACGTGGCGCGTCCCCTTCCGCGTCGTCGCCGCGCCCGCTGCGCCCGCGGCGCACTGAGCGAAATCACACTGCGCGAAATGTCCTGTCGCTTCGGACCTCGGCTCCGCATCTGCGGTGGCGTGATCGCGCGGGTGAGGCAACAACGCGCGTGTAGACAATCGCGCGATGGCGTTAGACTCGCCGCGATCCTTCACGAGGAGGCAAACGCGTGCAGCGAACGTCAGCTCCGACTCAACTCATCGAACGTAATGGCAAGACCGTGGCGCGGCGGCTCCAGAAGCTGCGCGTGGTCGTGATCGACGGGCCTGACAAGGGCGCGGCCTTCGAGGGCGCGCAAGACGAGATCCGCGTCGGCGGCTCAGAAGACAACGACCTGGTCATCACCGATCCGTCGGTGTCGCGGCGCCACGCGGTGCTCAAGCTCACGCCCGACGGCATTCGGGTGACCGACCTGTCGAGCACCAACGGCACGTTCATGAGCGACGTGCGCGTGCACGACGTCGTGCTGCGCGGCGCGAGGGAGCTCTCCTTCGGCAACACGCGCGCGCGCATCGAGCCCCTCGACGACGCCGTGGAGCACGAGCTCTCGTCGGGCGTGCGCTTCGGTCGGCTCGTGGGCTCGTCGGTCGCGATGCGCGAGGTCTTCGCGGTGCTCGAGCGCATCGCCGCGAGCGACATCACCGTGCTCGTCGAGGGCGAGACGGGGACCGGCAAGGAGCTCGTCGCCGACGCGATCCACCGTCAGGGGCCGCGCGCCGGAGGGCCCTTCATCGCCGTCGACTGCGGTGCCATTCCCCGCGAGGCGCTCGAGGGCGAGCTCTTCGGCGTCGAGAAGACCGCCGACGCGCAGCGCTCCCGCCAGGGCGCCTTCGTGGCCGCCGACGGGGGCACGATCTTCCTCGATGAGGTCACCGAGCTCCCCCTGGAGCTCCAGTCGAAGCTGCTGCGCGTGATCGAGTCGCGCGAGGTGCGGGCCGTGGGCTCCGACCGCGTGACCAACGTCGACGTGCGCGTCGTCGCGTCGACGGGGCGCAACCTCCCGCGCGAGGTCAAAGACGGTCGCTTCCGTCAGGACCTCTTCTACCGGCTCGCCGCCGTGGTGGTGAAGCTCCCGCCGCTGCGCTCGCGGCTCGAAGACGTGCCCGTGCTCGTCGAGACGATCCTCGAAGACATCAACCGTCGGCGCACCGCGCAGGGCGTCCCGCCGTACCCGTCGCTCGACCGCAGGGCCATGGAGCTCCTGAGTCACTACGACTTCCCGGGCAACGTGCGCGAGCTGCGCAACC
>JBPOHC010000376.1:0-14206 GCA_052035985.1 Myxococcota bacterium
GACGCACGTCACCCCGTGGGGCTCCGAGCAGCAGTTCGTCTACTGCTACTTCCGCGTCGCTGCGCCGCGCTGAGCCGAGCACCCCCGCCACTCGCGACACGCGACACGCGACACGCGACACGCGACACGCGACACGCGACACGCGACACGCGACACGCGACACAAGCCCCCGGTGCGTAAGCACCGATGGGCCAACACGACACGCCGACAGCACGCGGGTGCCGCTCCCTCGCGCGGCGAGCACCCGCATACAACGGAGCGGTCGCGTGTTCGCGCAAGCGGCATGCGGTTCCGTGGCACCGGGAGGTCGCGGTGCCCCGGAGCGGTCGCGCGCTGTCGGCGTGTCGTGTTGGCCTCTCGGTGCTTACGCACCGGGGGCGTGTGTCGCGAGTGGCGTGTGGCGGGGTGGGATCAGTGGTGGCGGCGGCGGTGGCGGCCGTGGCCCTCTTGCGCGGGCGCGGCGACGGGGGCGGCGGTCTGCACGCCCGCCTGCGTGGCGTCGGGCGCGGGCGCCGGATCGAGGATGTTGAACTCCACGCGGCGGTTGGTCGCCTGCGCGTCGCGGAGCTGGCGACGGCGGAGGCCCGCGATCGGTCGCACGGGGCGCGTCTCGCCGTAGCCGTGCGCTTCGAGGCGATCGGCGGCGATGCCGTTGGTGGTGAGCCAGCGCACGACGCTCTGCGCGCGGCGGTTCGAGAGGTCCATGTTCGATGCGTCGTCGCCGACGTCGTCGGTGTGGCCGTCGACGGAGACGCGTCGCACGCCGGGCACCGCCACGAGCACGTCACGCACGGCCGTGAGCACCGGGAACGACTGCGGCAGAATCACGTCTTCGTTCGTCGCGAAGAACACCGGGTTCGTGATGCGGATGTGTCCCGCTTCGACGATGACCTGTCCGGGGCAGCCGTGGCGGGGAGTGCCAGGCTGCGGCATTCCGGCTTCGTCGGGGCAGCGGTCTTCGGGGTCGGGGACGAGGTCGTGATCGCGGTCGGGCACGGGGCACCCCGCGCGCTGCGGATCGGGCACGGGGCCCTGGTGCACGGTGCGGCACTGGTCGGCGTGGTTGAGCACGCCGTCGTTGTCGTCGTCGCCGTCGGGGCATCCGCGGCGCTCGGGGTCGGGGTGGTCGCCCGCGGGCGTGGTCACGCACGCGTCCTCGTCGTCGAAGACGCCGTCGTGGTCGGTGTCGGGGCGCGGGCATCCGCGGCGCGCGGCGTCGGGGTGATCGCCCTGCGGGACGTCGACGCAGGTGTCTTCGTCGTCGTAGACGCCGTCGTGGTCGGTGTCGAGGCGCGGGCATCCGGCGCGCGCGCGGTCGGGCACGGAGCCTTGCGGAACGTCGGGGCACACGTCGACGGGGTCGAGCACGCCGTCGTGGTCGCGGTCGAGCACCTGCTCGACGACCGTGGGCGGCACGCGCAGCGTGAACGACAGGCCGAACGAGAGGTAGAACGCGTCGCTGTTCTGATGGATCGCCGTGTCGGCGGGGATCCAGTGCATGCGCGCGACGGGGCCGAGCGCGAAGGCGCGGCCGATGTTGAACTCGAAGCCGAGGCCCGCGTCGAGGCCGAGGCGGCGGTCGGTGCCGGTGCTGTAGTAGCCGGGGTTGATGTCGGCCCAGACGCGTCCGACGGTGCCGACCGCGGGCTGGAGGCGCAGGCCGAGCTGGAGCGCGAGGGTGCGCCCGGTCGACTGCTGCCCGCTCGCGAAGAAGAAGCCGTTGTTGACCGAGAGCTGCAGCGAGAGCCAGTCGACGACGTCGAAGCCGATGCGCCCGGTGGCCTGGAGGTGCAGGCCGTCGTAGGCGAGCGTGTCGCGCTGCACGGACGGGGTCATGATGCCGGCGCCGAGCTCGCCGCGGAGCGAGAAGCGGTTGAGGATCTGAGCGTGCGCGGTGGGGGTCGCGAGCAGCGCGCCGAGCGCGATGCCGAGGGTGTAGAGCGTGTTGCGGGGTGCCATGGTGGTGGGGTCCTTCCTCGTCGTTCGCGCGGGGCTCAGAGGTCGATGTCGGCGAGGTGGAAGGGGCTCGTCGCGGTGCAGTCGTCGGTGGTGGTGTCCGGGGTGGTCGGCAGCACGGTGAACTCGCCGGCGATGCGGTCCGTCGCGGTGCCGGACATCGGCGGCGGGGTGATCGTCAGCGGCATCCCCGTGCGATCGAGCAGCACGCGCGACCCGGGCCTCGTCCCGCGGATCGTCGTCCTGGGGATCGCGCACACGATGTAGCGTCCCGTCATCGGCGTGGCCGCGAAGGAGATGCTCTCGGGGCCGACGCCCGTGGAGTTCGAGCGGTCGAAGGTCGCGCCGCAGTTCGCGGTCTGTCGCCCGCTCACCACGTTTCCGCAGGGCGTGCGCACGACGAGGTCGACGTCGCCGATGCCGTCCCACTGGAGCGCGATGTTCGTCACGCCGTGGGGCACGCACGCGCCGAAGGAGCAGGTCTCCGAGGCCGCGCAGGCGGCGCCGCAGAGGCCGCAGTTGGCGTTGTTGCGGTACGACGTGTTCACGCACATCCCGCCGCAGCGCGACTCGCCGGCCTGGCTCGCCGGGGTGCCGCACGCGGGCAGCGGGGCGGTGCCCGCGGAGTCCGCGATGCACGCGTTGATCTGCGTGCTGCAGAGGGCCTCCGAGGCGGCCTGGAAGCAGATGTAGCTGCTGACGGAGCCGCACGCGCCGGTGAGGCAGGTGATGAGGTTGTTGAACAGCGTCATCGAGGGCGCGCGCATCCCGCTCGCGCAGCGACGCATGCAGTCGACGTCGCGCTCGGGGCACGAGGGGATGCAGTGCTGGACCCCTTCGAGGCAGCCGAGGGCGCCGACGGGGAGGTCGGCGGGCACGTCGGTCACGGGCGCGTCGGTCACGGGCACGTCGGTCACGGGCACGTCGGTCACGGGCACGTCCATCACGGTGACGTCAGGGCCTGCGTCGACGCCTCCGTCGCTCGGAGGGACCGCCCTCACCCCGCACGCGCCGAGCTCCGAGGCGCACATGGTCTCGGTGCTCGCGCTGGTGATGCATGCGGAGGGGAGGGCCGCGCCGCAGACGCGCTCGAGGCAGGAGCGCAGCGACGCGAAGTGTGTCGCCTCGGCGCCCGAGAGCGGCGCGCCGCAGCTCATCGCGGCGGCGCGGCAGTCGGCGCCCGTGCAGACCGAGACCGCGCACGAGCCCGCGAACGCGCAGATCGGGTGGCAGTTGGTCGCCTCCTGGTAGCAGTGCGTCGAGGCGCACATCTCGTTGGGGGTCGGCCCGCAGGCCGCTTCGACGCAGGTGGTGAGCGCGTTGAATCGCGTGAGCTCGGCGCCCGCGAGGCCCGACCGCAGCGCCGTGATGCACGGCCAGAAGCTCGCGGTCCCGCTGCACCGGGGAAAGCCCATCGAGAAGGCCGCGCTGCAGGTCGTGAGCGGGCCGTCGGTCGCGGGGGTGTCGGTCGCGGGGGTGTCGGTCGCGGGGATGTCGGTCGCGGGGGTGTCGGTCGCGGGGACGTCCATCCCTCCGTCGGCCGGGGCGCCGTCGGCGCTGCACGCTCTCAACTGCGCGCCGCAGGCGGTGAGGGTGGCCATCGAGCCCGCGCACTGGCCGTCGTCGATGCCGCCGTCACAGGCCGCCCGGATGCACGTGGCGAAGCTGTCGAAGAGGGGCTGCGACGCCGGGCGGAGCTCCCTCGCGCAGTTCGAGATGCAGGCGGCGAAGCCCGAGCCCGAGGCGCACGAGGACGCGCAGGCGACGAAGTCAGAGCAGGTGCGAGTGCCCGCGCCGACGTCGACCGTGCTCCCGTCGGTGGCGCCGTCGGTCGGGCCGTCGCTCGGGGGCAGCGTCATGTCGGTGCTGGCGTCGTTGAGCGGAGCGAGCACGCTCCGACCCACGTCGCATCCCAGCGAGGAGAGCGCGGCGACGACACACAGACAGATCCCCGCCGTGGGGACTTTCATCCACTGCGACACATGGCCTCCAGAAGTTGTGATGGGCAGCAGTCGAGCGAGTCGAGCAGTTCAAACCCCTGCCGTACAGGTGTGAGGTAACACACCCGCACCGGAAGAATCCAGACCGTTACGCGGTCGAAAACACTTGGAATGAAGCCGAAATCGCCGCACCACGTGCGACGTGACGGTGACGTGTCATCGGAGCCACGATCGATGACCGATCCGAGCGTCTTCAGCCACGCGGCGCGCTGCATTCGGCTCCGCGCGCTCAGTGGTCCGCGGGCACCGCGATGATCTCGCCTCGCACGATGCGCCCGATGCGGCGGCGCCAGATCGCGAGGAGCGCGAAGGCCACCGTGCCGAGCCCCGTCGCGAGGCCGATCCAGAGCCCGACGGCGCCCTGGCCCGCGTAGAAGGCCAGCGCGCAGCCCACGGGGAGGCCCACGAACCAGTGCCCCACGAGGTTCGCGACCATGCTCGCGACGGTGTCGCCCGAGCCGCGCAGCACGCCCGAGAGCGTCACCTGAGAGCCGTCGAAGAGCTGAAAGATCGCCGTGCAGAAGAGCAGCGTGCGGGCGAGCCGGGCCGACGCGTCGTCGAGGCCGAAGAGCGCCACGATCGAGGGCGCCACGCTGAGCAGCATGAGCCCCGAGAGCGCCATGAACGAAGCCCCGAGGAGCACCGCGCTCCAGCCCGCGCGCTCGGCCGCTCTCAGGTCTCCGCGGCCGATGGCGTTGCCCACGCGAACCGATCCCGCGGCGCTCACGCCGAGCGGCATCATGAAGGTGAAGCTCGACACCTGGAGCGCGACGTTGTGCGCCGCCGCCGAGGTCGCCCCGAGGCGCGCGCAGAGGAGCGTCACCATCGAGAAGACGCCGCCCTCGAAGATGAGCTGGATCGACGCGGGGCCCCCGAGGCGCAGGAGCTCACGCATCGTGCGCCAGTGGATGCGTCGCTCGATCGCGCGCAGGTCGGGGCCGCGCCAGAAGCTCCACGCGAGGATGAGCACGACGGTGTAGGTCCGCGCGATGAGCGTGGCCCACGCGCTCCCCGCGATGCCGAGGGCGGGGAAGCCGTAGCGGCCGTGGATGAGCGCCACGTTGAAGAACGCGTTGACCACGTTGGCCGTGAGCAGGATCGCCGTCGCCGCGCGCGTGTCTCCCAGGGCCTGGAGGCTCTGCCGCGCGGCGGTGAAAACGAGCGCAGGGAGGAGGCTCCACGAGGCCACGCGGAGCCACGCTGCTGCGAGCGGGACGAGCTCGGGCGCCACGCCGAGGCGCGAGAGCTGACCGGCGGAGATCCACAGGCCCGCCACCAGGGGGATCGACGCGAAGAGCGCGAGCGCGATGCCGTGGGCGTGCGCGCGCGCGACGTCGTCGGGGCGATCGGCGCCGTGCGCGACCGCGACCTGACGGTCGATGCCGAGGAGCAGCCCGAGGCCGAAGAGAAAGGCCACGCCCGCGATCGAGCTCCCCACGCCGACGGCCCCCACGGCGACGGAGCCGAGCGACCCGACGAGGATCGTGTCGACCACGCCCATGAGCATCATCCCGAGAAAGCCGAGCATGACGGGCCCTGCGAGGGTGAGCGTCGGGGCCCACTCGCCCGAGAGGTCGTCGCGTACGCTTCGGAGTGACGGCATCGGCGGGGCGAACGTCGTACCGCGTTCGAGGCGAGAACGGCAATGTGTTGACGGTGCCGCTCCCACGTTCGCCGCGGGCGAAGAGCGTCCGGGCGGATTTCTCTGACGCCATCCCCGCGTCGGCGTTACGACAAGCCGATGATCGCCGCGACCTCCACCGACGCAAGCGCGCCGCTGCACCTCGTCGAGCTCCCTCCGCTCCCGTTGAAGCATGGAGAGGTCCGCGTCAGGGTGCGCGCGATCGGCGTCAACCCCGTCGACTGGAAGATGCGCGAAGGGAGCCCCCTCGGCCTCGCGCAGAGGCTCCTCGGGCCGCGCGGTCCGCTCGTGGTGGGCATCGACTTCGCGGGCGAGGTGATCGAGGTCGGCGCCTCGGTGCGAGACCTCTCCGCGGGCGCGCGCGTCGTCGGCGGCACGGACTTCTCGCGCGGTCAGCGCGGCAGCTACGCCGACGAGGTCGTGGTGCGGCCCGACCAGTGCGCGACGCTCCCCGACTCCGTGAGCTTCGACGACGCCGCGTGCCTCCCGGTGCCGGGTGTGACCGCGCGTCGCGCCCTCCTCGAGATCGGGCACATCGACGCGAAGCGCGGCGCGCGCGTGCTCGTGCTCGGGGCCTCGGGCGGCGTCGGGGTCCTCGCGGTGCAGCTCGCGCGCTCCTTCGGCGCGACGGTGGTCGGCGTGTGCTCGTCGCGCAACGCGGCCCTCGTGGCGCGCCTCGGCGCCGAGGTGATCGACTACACCGCGTGCGACCCGATGGAGAAGGCCCGCGCGATGGGCCCCTTCGAACTGGTCATCAACGCGGTGAGCACGGCGACCTACGCGCCCTCCGCGTGCCGCGCGCTGCTGACCCCCACGGGGCGACTCGGGCTCGTCGTGGTGGCGCCCGGTGACTACCCCACGGTGCTCTTCGACCGCAGGACGAGCGCCGTGCTCGGACGCCCCACGCGCGCGCAGCTCGAACCCCTCGTGGCCGCGCTCGCGAAGGGCGAGATCGAGCCCGTGATCGAGGCCCGCCTCCCGCTCTCGCACGCCGAAGACGCGCACGCGAAATCGCGCGGCGGAAAGGTCGCCGGCAAGCTCCTCCTGCACCCGTAGAACGCCGTCGCGGCGCGCGTCGCGCTTGATCTACATTCGCGCGATGACCCGGTACATCCTCTCTCTCATGGCGCTCGCCGCGTGCACCACGCAGCCCGCGCGAAGCGTCACGGTGGCCCCTACCCCCGCGAGCGATCCGCGCGTCGCGGTGACCGAGTGGTCGCAGGTCGAGCGCTTTCACTGCGCGCGCGGCGCCGACGGAGCCCCCGCGCATTGCGCCACCGACGCTGACTGTCACGACGGCCGCGTGTGCGACGTGAGCGCCGGCTGCGGCTGCTGTGTTCCTCCGCCGCCGCGCGTCGACAGCGCCGCCCCGCTGCGGCGCTACGTCTTCTCCGCGTGCGTCGAGGCCCGATGCGCGCCGCCGCGCTTCTGCGAGCCCTCCGCCGACGGAAACACCTGCACGATGCGCTTCACGCGCGAGGTCCCGCTGTGGATGACCACGTGGACGGCGCCGGAGAGCGGCGACGCGATCTCGGCCGTGCGTCGCGAGCTCTGCATCCGCGTGGAGCCCGGTCAGGACTGCCTGTGGACCCTCGAGGTCCCCGGCGGCGAGTACACCGCCGACGCGCCGATGCCCACGCGCTACGAGGGCAGCTACGAGTGCGGCGGTCGCACCTGCAACGGCCGCGAGGCCGTGCGCGCGTCACCCCGCGTGGGGTCGTCGTACACGCTGCGGCTCACGGCGAGGCACTGCGGCGGGTGATGCCTCAGCGCCAGTAGACGAGGTAGGAGCTGAGCGCGATGTCGCCGAGCGACGCGCTCACGGCGCGCCCGGCGTAGGTGGTGGTGTAGCGGAGCTCGCTCTCCGCGCCGGGGCGCATCTCCGAGGTCACGTCGACGACCCAGGGCGCGACGTCGAGGCCGGGGCACCACCCGCCGCGGCCGAAGTACCAGGTCCCGTGCTGGTTGGGCGTCACGCCCTCGCCCACGCGCTCGGCGCATCCATCGGCCGTGCGCGCGCCGGGGAACGAGCGCAGGTGATCCGTCCCGTTGACCGCGAAGTGGTGCTGGTGGTCGCAGAACTCCGCGCAGTTGCTGGGCTGCACGCCGCCGTGACCCGTGATGAGCGCGTAGAGCTCGACCTTGCGCACGTCGGCGGGGACGGTGACGCGCACGGGCGCGTGGCGGCTGTCGTACGAGGCGTTCCACGCGCCGCCGGTCCAGAGGGGAATGACCTCCGACGGGCGCATCCCGCGGCCCCGGTTCGAGAGCCGCAGCGAGAGGGTCACGGTGTAGTCCGTCACGCGCGGATCCCACTGCCCTGAAGCGTTCCAGCGCAGGTGCTGCCGGCCGCCCTCGCGGAGCTGCGGGAGCATCCCCGAGATGTCCGTGACCCAGCGCGTCTCTCGCCAGTACGACGTGATCCAGCGCGCGATCTCGCGGTCGCAGCGCCACCGCGGCCCCGCGTCGGCCACATCGCTCACGTCGTCGCTCGCGTCGCTCACGCCCGCGTCGGCGACGCGCGTGTCGGGGTCGCACACCCAGAGGTACGAGAGGTAGTCCCACGCGCCGCACTCGCCGTCGCGGTGGTGCGGGCACTCCATCGCGAGGTCGACCTCCATCGTGTCGAAGCGCGCGAGCTCGGCCGCGCTCGGCAGCGTCACGTCGACGTCGATCGTGTCGTGGGTGATCTGCGCCGTCGCGAGCGGGATCACCGTGACGCGGTCGCGCTCCGTCGCGAGTCGCCGGTCGCGGGTCCACTCCCAGTTGTAGTACTCGGGCTCGTGGGCGAGCATGGCGAGCTCGGTCACGAGGCCGCCCGACGCGAGTCGCCCGAGCTGGCCCACCTCGCGGATGCGCTGCGATCGATCGATCGCGAACTGGAGCGGGTCGTAGCGCTTGTAGGGGAGCATCGTGCGAGAGCGCGCGGCGAGCATCCGGCCCACCCAGCTGTCGAGCGCGACGGAGCGCGTCGAGACGAAGTGCACGCGCGGTCGCCACCACGCGCGGTCGGTCTCGGGCATCGCGTCGAGCTCCGAGAGCCACGAGTCGCGGTTGCTCATGAAGCCCGGCTCGTCGGAGGCCCACATGAAGAAGTAGTGGACGTTGCGCGGCGAGTGTTCGAGGAGGTCCGCGAGCGATCCGTCGAAGAGCGAGGCGGAGTAGTCGGTGCCGTTCGAGAACACCAGCGCGCGCGGGGCGTAGGTGAGAAAGACGTAGCTGTCCTCGCCGGTCCACGCGTCTTGAAACGACCAGTCGCCGTCTTGCGTGGGCACGGTGAAGGGCCCCGCGAGGTCGCGCACCGCGGCGCCGTAGGGCCCTGCAGAGAAGGGGTTTTCGAGCGCGGGGCGGACGTCGGCCGCGACGTCGGGCGCGGTCACGTCGGGCGGCGTCGAGGGGACGTCGGGCGCAGGCGCCAGGTCGTTGCCCGCGTCGACGGCGCGCGGGGTCGAGGTGTCGTCACACGCGCTCGCGAGGAGCGCGACGGCGAAGAGGTGCGCGAGACGCATCGCGCGATCCTGCGCGAGCGACTGGGGAATGTCACGCCGCTCCGCGAGGCGCGGGGCCTACTGCGCGGAGGGCTGCGGGTCGCCGGGAGGGTCGCGCGGAGGCTCGGTCTGCGAGGCTTGAAAGTGCAGGTCCTGGAAGAACGGCCCCGTCACGATCACGGGCGTGGGGAAGGTCATCGCGCGGAGGATGCCGCCCACGCACGCGCCCACCTCGGCGGGTCCGCTCACGCCCACGCCGCCGGAACTCCCGTCGGGGCTGATCGAGAAGTGGAGCGAGATGTGGGTGTCGCCCGTCGCGCCCGGGGGGCCGTGAGCCTCGTAGCAGCGCACGAAATCTGGGTGACGCGCGCGGAGCTGCGACAGCACCCGCTGCGTGTACGCCGTCGTGTCGCCCTGCGGCGAAGCGGGCTCTCCCGCGTCGGGCTCGGACGTATTCCGTCCCGTTCGGACCGTGGGCCCACGTCGCTGCGCGCCCGCGTCGGCGCGCGAGGTCGGCTCGGGCGTGACCGCGGTCTGCTGGGTCGCGCCCGCGTCGTGGGGAGGCGCCAGCGCCACGGGCTCCGCGTCTGGCGGCGGCGGCGGTGGCGGCGGTGGCGGTGGCGTATGCGCGACGGCGGCGTCGGCCTCGGGGGTCACCGGCCGGGGCGCGGACGCTTCGGGCGCAGGGGGCGCGGCGTCGTTCGAGCGCGAGACGTTCGAAGACTGGTGCAGCCCGAGGATCACCGCGGCGGCGATCCCGACGGGGCCGAGCACGGCGAGGAGGATCGGCGCGAGGCGACGACGCGGCGGCTCCGTCACGGCGCCCGGCTCGGGCGTCGACGCGGCGTCGGGCGCGGGCGTGAGCGCTCGGAGCGGGGCGGGCGTGGGCGCCCGAAGCGGGGCGGGTGTGGGCGCTCGGAGGGGGCCCGTCGAGCCCGCGGGTGCGGTCCTGTCGAGCGAGAAGGGCTGGTCCTCGTGCGTGCTCGGAATCTCGAGCGTGTACCCCGAGGGGGTGGCGGTCACGGGCGCGGGGCGCAGCGAGATCCCGCGCGCGGGCGTCGGGGTGCGCGAGAGGCGCGTGGCGGGCGCGACGGGCACGGGCTCGACGCCCGAGAAGATCGGCTCGAGCGCGGCGAGGGCCTCGTCGGCGTCGGCGAAGCGCGCGGCGGTGTCGCGGTTCACGCACTGGAGAAACCAGTCGTCGAAGCCTTCGGGGAGGAGGTCCGCGACGCCGTACTCGGCCGCGCGCTCGGAGGCCGGCGCGATGGGGTCCATGAGCAGCTCGCACATCTGCGAGATGACCGATGGGTTCTCCGAGTGCGCGGTCTTCCAGTAGACCTCGCCCGTGAGGAGGTTGAACGCGAGGAGCCCGAGGGCCCACACGTCCGTCGACGGGCTGATGGGGGCGTTGCCGCGGTCGGCCTGCTCGGGCGACATCCAGCGCGGCGAGCCGATGGCCTGCGTCTGCGTGCCCGACGAGGCTCCGCTCGCGTCGCGAACGAGCTTGGCGATGCCGAAGTCGAGGATCTTCGCGGTGAACGCGATGCCCTCGCGCCGCGGCGTGGCGAGAAAGATGTTCTCGGGCTTCAGGTCGCGGTGCACGAGGCCCATCTTGTGGGCCTTGCCGAGCGCGTGGCAGATCTGGCGAAAGACCTCGAGCACCTCGCTGCGCGTGAGGCGCTTGCGCTGCGCGAGGACGTTCTTGAGGTCGTCGCCCTTCAAGAGCTCCATCGCGATCCACGGGGTGTTGGTCTCGGGGTCGATGCCCGCGCCCACCATCTCGACGATGTGATCGCTGTCGATGCTCGCGCCCGCCTTGGCCTCTTGGATGAAGCGCTTGCGGGCCGTGTCGTCGCCCTCGTACTGGGCGTGCATCACCTTGAGGGCGCGCTTCTTCCCGGTGCTGTGCTGGAGCGCGACGTAGACCGTGCCCATCCCGCCCTGCGCGAGGCGCTGCAGGATCTCGAAGTCCTGCCCGAAGAGAGTGCCTGCTTTGAGGGAGGTTGGGAGCATCGGTCGTGAGGCTTCGTGATCGACGGTTACGTGCCGTCAGTCCCTGCTGTCAACATTCCATGAAGCGCAGAGAACATCGACGCCCCGGAGGAGCGCGTAGTTGATGTTGGACTCCCGCGCACGACCGTCGATACCATCCTCTCGCGGTGATGTCAGCCGACGACCGGCGTTTGGGGCAGGAGGTGTGGGGCCGCAAGGTCGCCCGGCTGCCCGACCGCGGCGTGCTGCTCATCGCGACGGACCTCCAGGGCAACCGCGGCGACTACGAGGCCATGAAGGCCGTCTACGCTCGCGAGCTCGCCGCAGGGAACGACCCCGTCCTGGCCTTCTGCGGCGACATGGTCCACGGGCCCTGCCCCGAGCTCAACCTCCCGAACATGTGGCCCGCGCACCTCGGGACGGCCTACGTCGACGACTCGCGCGAGCTCATCCTCGACTTCGAACGCTTCACCCGCGACGCGCGGGCCTTCAGCGTCCTCGGCAACCACGAGCACGCGCACATCGGCGGCCCCCGGGTGCCGAAGTTCTACCCCGACGAGGCCGCGGTGCTCGACGCCGCGCTCGGCGAGGAGCGAGCGCGCGTGCACGGGTTCCTGCGGACATGGCCGCTCGTCGCGGTGGCCCCTTGCGGCGTGGTGCTCACCCACGGCGCGCCGCGCGGCACGGAGCGCTCCCTCGACGACTTCGAAGCGCTCTCGTACGAGGGCTATCGCGGCGAGTCGCTCTGGCGGATGCTCGACCGCGGCACCGTGGGCTCGCTCCTCTGGGCGCGTCACGCGACGCCCGCGCAGGCCCGCGCGCTGCTCTCGACGGTCACGCTGACGAGCGCTCCGTCGGCCTTCGTGGTCTTCGGTCACGACGTGGTGTGTGAGGGTTACGAGCGCATCGGCGACGAGCAGCTCTGCCTCTCGACCTCGTTCGGGCTCTTCGACGCGCGCAAGACCTACCTCCGCCTCGACCTCTCGAAGCGCTACCGCTCCGTGAGCGAGCTGCGCGACGGCGTCGAGCTCGTCGCGCTGCACCCCGACGCCTCGTCGCGCTGACCGCGACCCGAGGCGCGGGTCAGACGCGCTCCACGGAGAGGACGCCCTTCACCTTCTGGAGCTGTCGGATGACGTTCTTGAGCGACGAGAGGTCGCTCACGGTGAACGAGAAGAGGTTGAGCGCGCGGTCGGCCTCGGCGGCGCGACAGTTGGCCTCTTCGATGTTCATCCCGCACTTCTGAAAGGTCTGACCGACCTCGGCGAGAATACCCGGACGGTTGGCCGTAATGACCCGGAGGCACACGGGGCGAGGGACCTTGGCGCCCGCGTCCCACTCGACCTTGACCTTGCGCTCGGGGTCGAGGTCGAGGCTCTTGGCGCACGCGCGGCGGTGCACGGTGATGCCCCGGCCGCGGGTGATGAAGCCTACGATCTCGTCGCCCGGCAGCGGCGAGCAGCACTTCGAGAAGCGCACGAGCACGTCGCTCTCGCCCGACACGAGGATGCCGTTGGTGTCGCGTCCGGTGACCTTTCGGATCACCTTCTCGACGGCGCCCTCTCGGATGGCGTCGGGGGCCTTCTGCTCGGGCGGGGCGAGGGTGTTGAGCACCTCCTCGACGCTGACGCGGCCGTAGCCGATGTGAATGAGCAGCTCTTCGACGGAGCTGAGCTTGGCGCCCTCGACGGCCTTGGTGACGGCGCCCGTCTTGACGACCTTGTTGTAGCTGAGCCCCGCGCCGTGGAGGGCGCGCTCGAGGAGCTCACGCCCGAGCCGGAGCGACCGCTCGCGCTGCTCGCTGCGGAGGTACGCGCGGATCTTCCCGCGGGCCTTCGAGGTGACCGCGTGGTCGAGCCAGTCCTTCGATGGGTGCTTCGAACTGTCGGTGAGGATCTCGACGACGTCGCCTGATCGGAGCTGCGAGCGCAGCGGGACGATCTGGCCGTTCACGCGCGCGCCGGAGCAGCGCTCGCCCACGTCGGAGTGGATCGCGTACGCGAAATCAATGGGCGTCGCGGAGCGAGGGAAGACCCGCACGTCGCCCTTCGGGGTGAAGACGTAGACCTCGTCTTGAAAGAGGTCGACCTTCACGCTCTCCAGGAACTCCTGCGGGTCCTTGAGCTCCTTCTGCCAGTCCATGAGCTGCCGGAGCCAGTGGAAGCGCTGCGCGTCTTTGTAGTCGATGACGCTGTCGTGGCCGACGCCGCGGTTCTTCTCTTTGTACTTCCAGTGCGCGGCGATGCCGAGCTCCGCGATGCGGTGCATGTCGACCGTGCGGATCTGCACCTCGACGCGCTCTCGCTCGGGCCCGAGCACCGTCGTGTGGAGCGACTGGTACATGTTGGGCTTCGGCAGGGCGATGTAGTCTTTGAAGCGCCCGGGGATGGGGGTGAACATCCCGTGGATCACCCCGAGCACGGCGTAGCAGTCGGCCACGGACTCGACGATCGCGCGGAACCCCACGATGTCGTAGACCTGCTCGAACTCGCAGTGCGACGAGGTCATCTTGCGCCAGATCGAGTAGAGGTGCTTCACGCGGCCCTTGACCTGCGCGTTGAAGCCCGCCTCGGCGAGGCGCGCCGAGAGCAGCGCGGCCGTGCGGTGGATGTACGCCTCCTTCTGCTGCATGAGCGCGTTGGTCTTCTCGGAGAGGACCTTGTGCGCGTCGGGCTCGAGGTAGCGGAAGCTGAGGTCTTCGAGCTCCGACTTCATCCATGAGATGCCGAGTCGGTTGGCGAGGGGCGCGAAGATGTCGAGGGTCTCTCGCGCGATGCGCTCCTGGGCCTCGGGCTTCATGTGCTCGAGGGTGCGCATGTTGTCGAGGCGGTCGGCGAGCTTCACCAGGAGCACCCTGATGTCCTTCGCCATGTGCAGGAGCATCTTGCGGAAGCTCTCGGCCTGACGGTCTTCCTTCGAAGTGAAGTTGAACTTCGAGAGCTTGGTGACGCCGTCGACGAGGAAGGCCACCTCGTCGCCGAACTCCCGCTGCACGTCCTCGAGCGTGGCCTTGGTGTCTTCGACCGTGTCGTGCAGGAGCGCCGCGCAGAGCGACGCCGTGTCGAGCTTGAGCTCCGTGATCACCCGCGCGACGGAGACGGGGTGCGTGAAGTACGCCTCGCCCGACT
>JBPOHC010001125.1:0-2752 GCA_052035985.1 Myxococcota bacterium
GATGATGCACCACCCAGCGCCCGCAGGCTCGATCGTCAGGCGCCGATACTCGTCGCAACGCCACACCTCCCGCACGAGCGCGAGCAGGCACCCGAGCGTCGCGGGGTCGTCGAAGTCGGGGAGCGCGTCCGCGGGCACGGGGCCGTAGCGCCCGCTCCAGCCGTACGCCACGCCATCGAGCACGTCGAGCACGGTCCACGCGTGATCGCTGCTGTCGATCAGGCGCATCCGCTCCATGCGGCGCCACCCCGGACACGCGACCGCGCGCCGTGCGATCTGCTCCTTCGTCGTGCTCATCGCCCGCCTCGCCTGCCGAGCCACACGTCGTGCGCGTCGCCCTCGCCGAGTACCCGCGCGAGCGCCTCCGCCGCGCGATGCGCCTCGTGTCCCCAGGGGCGCCACCGGCTCACCGCGTAGAGCCGCACGACCTCGGCGCGCACGCCGGGCTTCCACGCCCCGCGGCGCTGCCTCCGCCGCTGCTGTCTCCGATGCCTCGCCATCACCCCTCCTCGCCCACGTCGTGGACGCACAGCTCGAAGTCCCCGCACTCGCGACACGCGGGCGGGTACGCGCCCGAGTCGCTCACCGGCGCGTCGATCATCGCCGATGCCGCCGCCTCGTCGCTCGCCGTGCTGTCGGGAACGTCAGCCTTCGCCGCGTCGAGCGCCTCCAGCACCCTGCGTGCGCCCACCCGCGCCTCGATCAGCGCCGTCTCGACCGGCGAGAACGGGACGTCGGCCGTACGCACCTCGGCCTGCAGGCGCTCGAGCCTGTGCACCACGCCCTCGACCTCGGCGACGAGTTCGGTGCGGGTCATGCCGCGGCCTCCTCGACGACGGGCGACGAGAGATCGTGCACCGTCACGCCGGGGATCTCGGGGACGCTGTCGGGGCAGCCCGAGATCAGCGCCTGCGAGATCGTGCCCTCGTCGATGGCGCTTCGGATCGCACCGAGGAACGCCGCGCGGTTCTCCCGCGAGACCTTCTCCAGCTCGTCGATCGGGAGCAGCCGGAAGCCGCCCTCGCTCACACCCGCGAGCAGGATGACGAACGCGACGAGTGCGATCGCGCGATGCCCGGGGCACAGCGTCGTCACCGGCACGCCGTCGACGAGCACGACGCAGTCCGGGTTGCCGAGTGCGTCGCGGAGTCGCACCTCGACGGGCATCCCGCCGAGTAGCGACGTGTACCGTTCTTCGAGCCACGTCTTCGCGTGCCCGATGAGTGCCTCCTGGATCTCGACGAACCGCTCGCGCCAGCCCTTCACCTCGTCGACCCGCTCGGCGAGGGCTTCGATCGTCGCGTTCGCCTCGCGGATGATCGAGGCGTTCGCGTTGTGGACGGCCGCGTACTTCATCTCCGCTTCGACTGCGCGGATCTCAGCTTCGAGGGCACCACACGCGCGATCTGCCGAAGGGAGCCGCGCGAGCACCGCCTCTGCCTCCGCGAGCGCTTCCGCGAGCCGCGGCACGTCGCGCGCGCCGGTGGCCTGCGCCTCGGCCTCGGCGACGATCTCGGACGCCGTGGCCTGGATGCCGTTGACCCACTCGCGCGGCAGGACGTCCTCGGGGAGCCGCGGGGCTTGTGCCTTCGCCCGCGCGAGCTCGGCCTCTGCCTGTGCGACCTCGCGATCCGCCTCGGCTCGACGGACACCAAGCACGGCGACCCGATGCGCCTCGCGCGCCTCGTCGATCGCGGGCTGGACCACCGAGAGATCGAAGCGCGCATCTTCGAGCGCGGTCGCGACGACCGCCCTCTGTGCCTCGAACACCTTGACGAAGGAGTAGGAGCACTCGGGGCAGCACTCGATCTCCGGTGACGTCAGCGCCGCAAGCTGCGCTTCCAGCGTCGCGATCGCCTTCTCGGCCGCGCGCCCCTCGGGGAGAACGGTGTCGAGCGCCGTCTTCGCTCGCTCGACGTCCGCCGCCGTCGCGGGCTTCACGCTCGCGATGTCGCCCGTGATCTTCGCCCGCGCGTGGGTCACACGACCCTGGGCCCGCACGATCTCGGCCGCCGACGACTGCGCGCGCGCCACGATCTCGCGGATGCACTCGTCGATCTCGGCCTTCGCTCGGCGCACGTCGTCGCCCGCGGGCGAGACCGGGAGCCGATGCAGGTTGTCGGCGACGCGGGCGCGCACCGCCTCGACGCCGTCGGTGCCGAGCGCCGCGGCCAGCTTGCCCTGGAGCACGAGCAACTCGCTCACTCGCAGAGGCTTCGCTGCCGCCGACTGCGCTCGAGCGAGGTCGGCCCGCGTGTTCTCGACGACGGTCTCGGCGCGGTCGCGGTCGCCCCGTGCGACGAGCTCGGCCCGCAGCTTCGCCGCGCGCGCCTCGATGGGCGCCGTCGGGATGTCCGTCTCGGCCTTCACCTCGGGCCCGACGAGAAGCTGGGTGATCGTCTTCTCCTGCGTGCTCGCGTCGGCCTGGTACTCGCGGACCTTGTCGTCGGCCGCCTTGATCGCGAAGGCGACCGCCTCGATCGGCGGCAGGTCGCCCGCCTTCGGCTTCGCCCACGTCGGCATGTCCGACGGGAGCGCGGTCTCCGTCGCCGTGCGCGGGATGATGCGGAGCAGTCGATCGCGCATCTTCACCGGCGACAGCGAGAACAGCGCGCCCGGATCCCACGCCTCGGACAGGCCCGCGAACATCTCGCGGAGCCGCAGGGCGCCGTCCTTCGCGGTCATCTTCTCGCCGTCGATCTCAACCCGCTGGGTGACCGAGCCCGAGCGGTCGCGGAGCCACGCACGCTCG
>JBPOHC010001145.1:0-1930 GCA_052035985.1 Myxococcota bacterium
CGTACGGGCTCGCGACGAACTCCGACCGCGTCGACGCCAACGTCGCGCCGGGCACCTACGACCTCGTGCTCTCGCACAACGTCGGGTCGAGCGGAGACGTCGGGCGCTACCCCACGGACCCCTATCCGTCAGCCGATCGCGTGCTCCGCGCCTGCGTCGCGGTACCGTAGAAATAGCGCTATTGCGGCGGAGGCAGGTCGCACAGGGCGCTCGTGCACACGAGGCCCATGCAGCAGTCCGAGTCTCCGCCGCAGCGCCCGCCGCGTGAGGTGCACATGCTCCGCGGCGTGACGCAGGTGTTGGCCCCGGCGCTGTCGGGCTCGCACGCCCCCGAGCAGCAGTCGCCGCCCGTCGCACACGCGTTGCCGTTGGGACGGCACGGCGCCGGGGTCCAGTAGGGCGAGAGGCCCGTCGCGGGCTCCTGCCCGTCGAGGTAGTACGGCACCTCCGAAGGGTCGCTGCCCGCGGCGGGTCGGTTGCGGATCGCGGTGACCCAGATCTGCTTCTGGCCGCGCACGCCCGCGGGCATGTTTCCGTAGGGGCGCGAGGTGGTGAAGAGCAGCCAGAAGTACCCGCCCGAGTTGAAGGGCGAGAACTGCGGACGGAAGCTGTCTTCTCCCGCCGCGCCGTTGTTCGCGTTGTTGAGTCGCAAGGGCGCGCCGCCGTCACGCGCGACCAGCCAGAGCGATCCGCGGCCCATCGCCGTGCGACGGTTCACGCCGCGCTGAAAGGCGATCCAGCGGCTGTCGGGCGTCCACGTGGGGTGCCAGTCGACGCGCATCGTCGCGTCGGCCATGAGCGGCGTGTGGAGCACCGTCGTCGCGCCGAAGCGATCACTCCCGAGCGCGGCCGTGACCGCGAGCACGTCGCTGCGATTCGTGAACGCGATGAGCTGCCCGTCGGGAGACCACTCGGGGTCGAAGCCGTTGCCCGGGCTCCCCGTCGCGGTGACGGCCGCCCCCGTGCGTCCGTTGAGGAGCGTGAAGGGCATCGACGAGGGATTGGCCCCACAGTCGCCCGACACGAGCCGCGTGCCGTCGGCGTTGTACGAGGTGCATCGGCGAACGGGCGCGGGCAGCCTCGCGTCGACGGGCGCTGGTCTCGCGGTGAGGTCGCGCGTGAGGTCGTAGAGCGCCAGGGCCTCGCCGCTTCCTTCGAGAAAGCCCGCGAGGTGACGGCCGTCGCGAGAGACCGAGTGGCAACCGATGCAACTGTCGCCGGGGTTGGGGAGAAAGTCGACGCGACGCGCCTCGCCCACGTCGATGCGACGGAGCCGCGACGCCGACGGAGACCAGTAATAGACGCTCCCTGCGATCACGGCGTCGACGGTGCTGAAGACGCGCGCCTCGCTCTCTCGCTGCGCCCCCGCCGACATCACGGCCACCGTGAGCGTGATGGGCGCCGTGAGGTCGCTCTGCGCGATGGAACGCCACGCGTCGGCCGTCGGGCGCCACGAGTGGTTGAAGCCCGGCGTGTTGGCGCGCACGTACGCCTCGATCGTCGCGTGAGGGCGCGTGAGCCGCACGCGATACACGTCGTCGGCGCGCGCGGTGTGATGCGGCGTCCACTGAAAGAGCGGCGGATACACGTTCTGCGGAAGCACCGCGCGGGAGAGCGGATAGTCGATCGCGGGCACCTCGGAGAGCGCTCCCGTGGGGCGGAGCGCGTCGAAGGCCGCGCGGGCGTCGTCGCTCACGCCCGTCAGCGTCGTCGAGCGGACGCGCAGCGTGAGGCCCGTCTCGGCCGTGCGCGTGCTGCCGTCGACGAGGGCCACGCGAACGCGTGCGACGCCGCCGATTCCTGCCGCCGTGAAGGCGCCAGTGTCGGGGTTGAGCGCGCCGAGCGCCGCGTTGTCGAGGGTGAAGCGTCGGTACTGCGTGACGTCGCGCGTGCGTCCGTCGCGCTGCCTGCCGACGACCTGAAAGGTCAG
>JBPOHC010000924.1:0-2461 GCA_052035985.1 Myxococcota bacterium
GAAGCCGTAGACGCCGCCCTTCGCGGGCGAGTCCCAGTTGAAGATGTTGTCGGGGCTCACCGCGTTGGCGTCGCCCGTCGTGCGCCACCGATCGGAGTCCTTCGCGGCCTTGTCAGACCAGTCCGACGCGAAGCTGTTGAGCACCTGATTCGCGACGTCTTCGCAGATGTCGGAGAAGAGATCGACCACGCCCGCGCCGATCCCGGCCTCCTCCTCGAGCCTCGTCCACACGTCGTCCTGGAGCTTGCCGTTGAGCCACTCGGCCGCCGTGCGGCGCTCGTCCGCGCGGTACAGGTAGAGCCCGTCTCGGGTGTTCGCGGCGACCTCCGCGCCGACCTTGTCCGCGACGTCCTTCGCCTCGAGGTCCGCGGGTGTGGTGACGGTGCCGGGGCCCTCAAGCGTGATGTTGTTCTTCTTGAGGCACATCCAGATGAACGACGAGCAAACCGACGGGTACGTGCCCGCGGCCCACCCCGCGTCGGGCGGCGCGGTGGTGGTCAACCCGATCGTCGGGTCGGTGTAGCAGTAAAACCTGTAGTGCGAGCGCCCCGGCTGCGTGGCGGCGTAGTTGGCCACCCGCTTGAGCGTGGCGCGCACCGCGGCGCTCTCGAGCGCGGGGTCGGGCTTGACCACCACCGGCAGCACGACCTCCCACGCCCCGCTGAACTCGCCCTCCTCGCGCATCGCCGAGAAGCCGCGGATCATGCGAGGACGGCCCTCCGGGTCGCGCAGCTCCTCGCCCTCGACCGATGCCTCGACGCTCTGCGTGATCACGCCGGGCCAGAGGTACTTCAGCGCCTTGGGATCGAGGCCGTCGGTCGGCGCGGGCTTGTCCAAGACCGCGATGGAGCCCACCGGGTGGTCGAGCAGCCAGTCTTCGCTCGCGGTGGAGTGGGTCACCTGATCGAAGTTGCGGGTCATGATCCCCGAGTGCGAGTACTTCTGCGGGGGGTGCACCTGACGGAGCAGGCCGCCGATGGTGCCGCCCGGTCCGCCCTGGCTCAGGATGATGTCTCCCTTGCGGGCGTTGACAAAGCGCCCCGGGACGGCGACCCAGCGCTTCTCCGTGGTCATCTGGCACGCGAAGCCCGCGGGGACGTTGTCAGGGAGGTGATCGGGGTCGCACTCGTCGCCCTCCTTGGGCGCGCCCGCCGACGCGGCGATCAGCGCTGCGACTGAGATGCCAGGATGAACCGTGAGAATGGGCAGCGACGAGAGGTAGGGCACGAACGAGGCGTCGGTCCTCATGCGGTGCGCCATGCGGAGCACCATGCTCGGAAAGCTCGCCGCGTTGGCCCTGCCGTCGTTGGTGAGGCTCGCGAGCTCCTCGGCGGTGATCACGCCGGCGCTCGACGTCGCGCCCGAGCGCGACAGCGCGTTCAGCGCGGCGATCTCCGCGGAGTTCTCGACGAGCCTCCAGCGCTTGGAGCGCAGCGGGATGTCGAAGAAGGCCGAGCACTGCGCGGGCACGCCGGCCGACGACGCCCCGCTGAAGTGCGCGACGAAGCCCGTCGCGTCTCGCGGCAGCGCGCGTCGCAGGACGCTCACCTCGACGCGCGCGCGCCCGTTGGCGGGAACCTCGATCTGCACGGGCTCCGCGGGCTGCGGCGCGCGCCCGTCGTCGGCGGCGTCGGTGACGAACTGGATCCGCCGCGACGTGAGCCTGAGGGGCACGGCCTCGCGGTTGCGGACGTTGAACGATGCGACCCAGCGGTCGCCCACGGGCCGCACGTCATCGATCTCGGCGACCCTCGGCTGGATCACGCCGCGCTGACGCAGCACGAAATAGGGGTTGAGGACGGTGATCGTGCGCGTCGAGGTGTGGACGCTGCGCCCCCCGCGGCGCTGCGTGACCTTCATGTGAAAGTGCCCGTACTCGCGGTCGACGGGGACGCTCTCGGAGTAGTCGTGCTCGACGTCGGGGGAGGCGGTGACGAGCTTGTGTCCGTCGCCGAAGTCCCACTCGTACGTGCTCATCTGCGAGACGACGCCGACGAGGCGACGCACGGCCAGGTCCTTCACGTCGAGCCTCGCGCGCTGCGGGGGCGCGGGCTGGAGCGGGAGCGGGTGGAGCGGGAGCGGGTGAGGCTGGAGCGGGAGCGTCGGCTGCGCGGCGAGCAGTCGGGCGCGCGCGGCGATGGGTTCGCGGAGCGTCCGCTGCGAGGTCATCGTGCGGGTGCGCTGCGCGACGGCGATCTCCGGCAGTCGGAGGCGGAGCACGCCGGGGCGCGAGGCGTCGGGCTGCGCCGAGAGGAGCGGAGAGCCCTTCGAGATCACGTCTGACGCGAAGAGGCTGAGGCCCGTCACGCGCCTCGCCGACGGGACCGAGTCGGTGACCGCCGCCGTCTCCGCGGGGAGCACCGTGACGCTCACGCTACGCTGCTCGACGGGCTGGCCGGGGCGACCGGCCACGACGCTGATGCGACGGGGCCCCGCGCGGTGGAATTGGAGGTACTTCTTC
>JBPOHC010000221.1:0-10396 GCA_052035985.1 Myxococcota bacterium
GTCGAGCACGAGCGTCGCGTCGAGGCCCGCGATGGCGCCCGCGGCGGGATTGATCCAGTTGAGCGTCGCGGGAAGGCTGAGATTCCCCGCGGCGCCGGGTTCGACCGCGACGACGGAGGCGCGGTTCGAGTTGCGCACCGCGGCGACGCTTCCGGCGGCGGCGGTGCCATTCAGCACGACCTCGCCCACGAGGCGGTACTTGCGCTGCGTGGCGTTGTTGATGAGCTGCGTGCCGTCGGGGATTCGCGTGCCCGGCGTCCCCGTCGGAAGACCGCCGCCGCCCGTCGCCGCGACGCCGGCCTGCGCGTTCGCACCGCCGCCACCGCCACCACCCCCTCCGCCGCCGCCGGTGCCGACGCGGACCTGGAGGCCCATCTTGAGGACCTCGTAGCAGCGCTTGTAATCCGCCGTGGCCTTGACCGAGATCGCAGGTCTGAGGCCCGCGAACTCGAGCTCGTACATCACGCCGATCGGAGAGAGGTCGGACTGGTAGGCGTCCTCGAGCAGCTTCGCCGCGTCGGGCGTCAGCGAGAGCGAGAAGATCGCGCGCTGATCCTGGAGCAGCGAGGGCACCGCGGTGCCGAGGATGCCTCGCACGAAGCGGCTCTGCGCCTCTGCGGCGGCGACCGCGTCAGGGGGCGGCGCAGCGGATTTCTGGTCGTCGAGCGCGATGATGCCGACGGTGCCCTTCGTGTAGAGCACCGGCGCGAGCGCGACCGCCCCCGCGTCGGGAGGGAGCTTCGACTGGAGGGCGCTCTTGATGCGGTTCTTCGTGTCCTCTGAGATGCCGCAGTCGACGCCGATGGTGAGGAACGCGCCCCCGAGCTGATCGCGCAGGACGCGCCCCGCCTCGCCGACCGCGTCGAGCGCGCCGCGATACTTGAGCAGCAGCATCTGGGCCCTGCCGTCGGGGCCGCGCGAGAGACGCGGCGGACCGGCGAGGTAGTAGAACTGCGTGGGGATCGCGTGGTCGCGGAAGACCACGACGTTCTCGATCTCGTAGAAGGGCGCTTCGAAGGTCAGCATCGGCGTCGTTCCTCAGGGGGACGGTTGGAGGACAAGCAGCTCAGCATCGGCGTCGGCCCAGGCCGTCGTCTGCCGCGGCCCCGCGGCGGGGACGAGGGTCAACTGGTATCGGTAGCGGTGACGCTCCGGCGCCGCGATTCGAAAGCTCCAGGTCGTCGCGGCGAGGCGGTCGACCAGCGTGAACACGCGCGTCTCCCGGATGCCGTTCTCGGGGTCGCTGGCGTCGAGCGTGAGGATCGCCATGCGGAGCGCGCCGCCGAGGTCGAGGCGCCGCGCGACGACCCCCACCTCGAAGCGCAGCGCGTCCCTCACGACGAGCACCGGGCGTTCCTCTTCGAACCAGTCGGTCTCTCTCGCGATGCCGTCTCTGTAGACCATCGCGTAGCGGACCCGATATCGGAGCGCGCGCTGCTTCTCGCCCGACGGGCGCCACTCGTAGCTCTCGCCAGCGTTTCGAAAGGTGAAGGTCTGCTGCTCGCGCTCGACGGCGACCGTCGCGCTGAGCTGCGCGAGGGCGCTGAAGTCACCCGACGCGACGAGCAGCACGCGACCGGCCTCGTCGACGTCTGGCGGCGCCCCGATGAAGACCTTCGGGCTGCGCGACTCCGTCCACTCCCCCTCGACGCGGCGGTCGTCCGTGAGGATCCAGATCGCGCGATATCGGTAGGGCAGAAGCGGGTGATCGCGCACCACGACCCGCCACGACGCAGCGGGCGTGTCAGCGTCGAGAAAGAGGCGCTCGGAGAGCGATCGAGAGGGGTACTCGAGCTCCACCGTGACCGCGCGCACGCGGTCGAAGGGAACGCCCACGAGGCAGGCGCTCACGTCGAGCACGCCGAGGCCATCGAGGTCGAGCACGAGCGCGGTGCGCTCCGTCGGGGGGTAGGTCAATCGCGTCGGCGTGGAGATTCCCTCGTAGAAGACCTCGGCCTCGTAGCGGTATGCGAGGGCCGATGGGTCGGCGAGCTCGGTTCGAAAGGTCCCCGTCGTGGCGCTGTCTTGAAAGACGAACGCCTCGCTCCGCTGCACGCGACCGGCGGCCCCGACGGCGTCGTAGTCGAGGCGCACCTTCACCGCGCTCACGAGCCCCCTCCCGAAGTCCGCGGTGCAGTAGACCTTCACCTCGAGAACGCGAAAGAAGCCGCCCTCGAGGTCGACGCGCCGCACGTGTCGCGCGATCTGCTCGGGAGAGAGCACGGGCGAGAGATTTCCCTCGACGCTCTCGGTCTGCGTCGCGACGTACGACTCCGAGTATGTGACGTTCAGAGACGCGTCGACGGCGGGCTCGTAGGGCTTCAGGCGCGGCGCTTCGGTCCCGTCGCCCTCCGTCGCGTCTGCCGTGAAGAGGGCGCTCTTCAACGCGGCGTCGAGGAGCTGCGCCCCCAGTCGCTCGAGTCGCTCGCGGAGCGCATCGGGGAGCGGCCCTTCGGGGATCACCTCGTAGCCCATGAGCCGCTTCGCGACGAGCCTTTCGCGGAGACGAGGCACCTCGAGCGAGCCCGCTGCGACCGCGGCCGCAGCGTCGCCCCACGCTTTGCGCCCGTCGGCCCAGACACGCAGCCGCGCCTGGTCGAGCCGGTGTTCGAAGGTGAGCTCGTAGCGGGCGTGGAGCACCGCGTGTCCGCCGCGCAAGGCGCCATCGACGAGCGCGGCGCCCTCCGCGGTGAGCTGCACGAAGAAGGTCGCGCGCTCCCACCCCGAGAGACGCGCGGTGCCGCCGCCGAGCACGCGCTCCACGAGCACGCCATCTTCAGACTCACCTCCAAGCGAGAGCGCGACCGTACCCGACACGACCGGGAGCGGCCTGAGCTCGACCTCGGGTGACGACGCGGGGAGGCGCTTCGAAAGCTCCTCCCGGGTGACGGCGCGCTCTTCGGGCGAGAGCGAGAGGTCGACCGCCAGCGAGAGGAGCGCGCCGCCGCGCGCGGGACCGTCACCGTCGAGCGCGCCGCGATACCAGAGCATGTGCACGGCGGCGTCGCCCGCCTCGTCGATGCAGATCCGCGGCGACGCGGGCACGACGTAGAAAACGTGGGTGTATTGGCGCTCGCCGCCGACGCGGACCACGTCGCGATAGGCCGTGACCGCCCCAACCCTCAAGCTGTCGACGAGCGTGAGCATCGCGGATGCGCGCCTGATCCCTCCGCGGAAGGCGCTGGGCGCCCGGTCACCCGCAGGGGGATTTCACTAACACGCCGCCGCACGCCACACAACGACCGTCGATGGTCGGCCTTGATCCGCGCGAAACGCGCGTGATAGATGTGCGACCTCTGTTTGCATTCGGGTGGCGGTAGGGAATCGCACCCTGGAGGGAGCGCAGGTCTCAATGCTCTATTTCGACTCGTCGCTGGAGCTGGAAGGCGTCACGCTGTTTCGCGACTACAACACGCCGTCGCGTTACTACTACATGCCGCGCGCTCCCCACCTCACGCTCGAAGGGGGGCAGCCGATGTTTCAGCTGCTCATCTATCGGCGTGACATCACGGACAACCCCGACTTTCACGAGGGCGATCGCCCCGGCGGGGGCTTCCTCACGATGACCGTCGACCTCGGAGTCCCCGAGCCCCGGCTCACCGCCATCAAGTCGCAGCTCGCGAGCCGCATCGGCGGCGTCGCGGACCTCGTCCCCGTGCCCTTCATCGGCGGCACCGTGCGCGTGAGCGCGCTCGGCGCAACATCGGGCCAGGCGACCGACGACGCCTCCGCGACGGGGCCGCGCTTCGTCGAGAAGCCCATCGGGGTCCCTGTTCGCCCCAGCCTCTATGGAGACAACCGCGCGGTGTTCACCATGGAGGTGACACACGAGGGCGCGCTGCTCCTCAAGAGCTCGCTCGAGGACGACGGCGCCTCGCAGGTCGCGGTGATCTACGACCTCGAATACGAGGGGCTGATGCCCGCGTACGAGGCGAAGATCACCATCGATTTCAAGCAGAGCTACGCGCACCTCCGCACGCGCTTCAACGTGAGCACGCTGTGGTTCAAGTCGGACCTCGACCGCGAGTTCGAGAAGCTCATCAAGAAGGAGTTCATCAAGATCGAGGAGGTCGCCTACCTCGTCGCCGACGCGGACCCGGCGAAGCGCGCCGAGCGCGCGGAGAAGCTCACAGCACTCGCGAAGGACCTCGCCACGGGCGGCTTCTTCAAGCCCGGACTCACGCCCGGCAAGGTGCTCGCCGACGACCGCGGGCCCGCGCCTCTCGCCGCGCCTGCGCCTCCGGGCGCGTCGGCTGACGGGATCACGGCGCCCCTCAACGCCGCGGGCGCGGGCGTCGGATCGCCTGGCGACGTCGCTGGCCCTCGACTTCAGGGCACGGCCGCGAACCCCAACGCTGCGCGCATGGGCGGACAGACCGCGCCCCCCGCTGACGCCGCGACGAACGCGCCCGCAGCCCCGGCGTCAGCAGGCAACTCCGCCGTCGACGCGTGGAACCGCGCGGGCAGACCGCAGGCGTCGTTCGTCATGCGCTCGCTCACGCAGGAGGAGCAGCAGACCATCGTGTATGACCTCCGGCAGGTGAGCGCGGGCAAGCGCAGCGCGTCGCCGCAGGGCAGCGTGCGGCTCTTCGCGGGCGCGTCGCGCCTCGCGGGGCGAATCAAGGAGGTCGACCTCAACGACCCATTCTTCGAGAAGATCGCGGGCACGGTCACGTCGACCGCGGACCTCGAGGCGGCGGGCGTCTCGACGATGGTGGTCAAGCTCCGATACGGCGTTCGCGACGACGGCTCGTCGCCCAAGGACAGCCAGGAGTTCGTCATCAGCAAGGCCGGGGACAAGGGGAGCTACGCGTTCTTCCTCGACCGTAAGAAGACCCCCGAGATCGAGTATCAGCTCGCGGTCACGCACAAGGCCGGCTTCGCGATCGGCGCCCCCGACCTCCAGGTCACGTCGCCGTGGATCCGCACCAGCACGCGGAATTTCGACCTCGACCCGCGCGTCCTCGGGGCCGTGATCCCCGTGTCGCTCGTCGTCGGCAACGTCGACTGGAACTCCGTGAAGAGCATCCAGACCACGGTGAGCTACGACGACCCCGACCACGACATCCACGACCGCCGCACGGTGCTGCTCGGGCCGTCGAGCCCGCCCGCGACCGTCGTGCCGATCAGGCCCCGCGACCCCGCGCGACGCCGCTACCAGGTGCACAGCGTCTACTTCTACGGGACGCTGCAGGAGGTCGTCGACCAGGTGATCGAGGGCGACCCGACGGTGGTGCTCAACCCGCCCGCGAGCCGCGTCGTCCCGATCAGCGTGAACGCCGTCGACCCGCTCGGGCGGTACCGCAAGCTCACCGTGGAGCTCGCCTACGCGCCCGCAGGCGGAGAGGCGCAGACGAGGCTCATCGAGCTCCCCGGCGACGGCGCCTCCGCGAGCGTGACGCTCTTTCGCCCCGACGAGCGCGCCGAGGCCCGTTACCGCTACCGCACCACGCTCTTCGGTCGCGACGGCGCGACGCAGGTCTCCGACTGGCAGGAGTCCATCGAGCGCCAGCTCATCGTCGGCGATCGCTTCGAAGGGATGCTCGACGTCGAGGTCGACGTGCTGGCGCCCGACTTCGCGTCCCTCGGGGTCATGGGCCTCAAGCTGAAGCTCGAGTACCCCGACGTCGCGCCAGGCGTGAAGGGCACCTTCGAGCGCTTCGACGCGACGCCGCCCGCACCGTATCACGTCCGCCTCCCGCGCAAGCGCGGCGGCGGCGACACGTACCGCTACACCGTCCAATGGATCCGCGCGGATCGAACCATCGTGACCGAGGGACCGGTCACGACCGACGCGCAGTCCATCCAGCTCTTCCCGCCGATGGGGGCCTGAACCATGACCGCGATTCGCATCGGAGACACCGCACGCTTCTTCTTCGAAAAGGCCCTCAAGAAGGTCACCGGCAAGGGGCTCTCGCAGCTCGCGAACGCCGCGGTGCACCGGGGCGCGTACGTCGAGAGCCCCGGCGACGTCGACACGCCGTTCGGCAAGGCGCCGATGTCCTTCGCGCTGCAGGTCGTCACGGCGTCCGCGTCGGGCGACGCCGTGCCCGACCTCGACGGTCTGACCGTCCCCGCGTCGGCGCCCAAGGAGTACATCGCCTGGCTCGCGCACCGCGCCGACGTGGTCACCGACACCGAGGACGAGATCTGCCGCGTGATGGCCGACGTCGACAGCTTCGCGCCGCTCAAGGACTGGGCGACGTCGAGCGCGACGACCTCCGCGACGGCGGGCCCCGCGACGGGCGCGACGGCGAAGGCGTGGGCGAAGGCGATCGCGTCGCTCCCGGCCGCGAGCCGCGCGGCGCTCGGCGCGAAGCTCTCATCGATCAGCGCGGTGCCCGACGAGCTCAAGTCGCTCGCGCAGGACGTGAGCGTGCTTCGCGGCGTGCTCGGGCACTTCTTCACGTACACGCCGGGGGGCGACTACTACAAGAAGTGGGCGGGAGACGGCCGCGACTTCGAGAACAGGGACCACCTCCACGCGGACTACAAGAAGAGCAGCGTCCGCGAGGTCAAGCTCGAGCGGAACCACCACTACCTCTACGCGATCGTGCCCGAGTCGCTCTTCGCCCCGGGCGGTCCTTCGAACGATCCGCAGGTCTTCCGCGAGGTGGTGCTTCGCTTCGACGAGACCGGGCAGGAGGATCCTCCCTTTCGCATCGCGACGATCCACACGGCGCGCTCGCGCCGCGCCTGCGGTGCGTTTCACGACTTCGCGTTCTTCTACGCCGAGAAGGGGGTCGGGCTCCCCGTCGCCACGGCCACGCTCGAGAAGCTCTCTTCGAACCTCCGGCGGCTCCTCGCGGGCTACCACGCCGCCGTCGACAAGGGTCAGTTCGTCGCCGACGCCAACGCGGTCAGCGCGGGCGACACGGCGATGCTCCACCTCACGCTGGTGCTCAACGACGCGGTGACGCTCCCGAGCTGGGTCCTCGACGTCGGAACGGAGGCCGTCCGGTCGGTGCTGGTCCCCATCGACAAGGTCGAGGAGCTCGCGGCGATCCCGCAGGTCGACCGCATCTCCGCGGTGCTCGAGCACCGTCCGTCGAACGACCTCGCGCGCGCCATGGTCGAGTACGACAAGCTCAACTCGCTGATCCCGGCGGCGAAGCGGGGCGGCGCGGGCGTGCTCATCGGCGTCATCGACACCGGCGTCGACGGCTCCCACGCGGCCTTCGGCAGCCGCCTCGTCGCCGTGTGGGATCAGCAGAAGGGAACCGCGTCGGCCCCCGCGCTCCTCACCGGCAGCTCGCCCGCGGCGCGCCACACCGCGGAGCCCCTGAAGTCGAAGTACAAGCCGTTCAACTGGGGCGTCGAGCTCGAAGGCGCCGACGCGAAGAAGTCGAAAGACCCGAGCGGCCACGGCACCCACGTGTGCGGCATCGCCGCGGGGCAGGAGGTCACCGACGGGGCGGGCAAGGTGCTCGTCCCCGCGGGCCTCGCGAGCAGCGCGAAGCTCGCCGTCGTGCGCGCGATCGGCGTCGCCGGAGGCAACGTCCCGCTCGCGATCAAGTGGATCTTTCAGAAGGCCGACGAGCTCGGTCTGCCGTGCGTCATCAACATGAGCTTCGGCAGCCACTACCACTCCCACGACGGCGCCGACGCCGAGTCGCAGGAGCTCTTTCACATCGTGCGCGACAGCGCCAACGCCGCGTACAGACCGGGTCGCGTCCTCGTCGCGGCGGCGGGCAACGAGCGCGGCGACAGGATCCACATCCGTCGCTCCCTCACCCCTGCGTCCAAGGGCGCTCCGTCCTTCGGCATCACGGTGCTCAAGGTCGACATCAACAGCGCGAACCACGCGAGGAAGGACACCGATTTCGTCACCGTGTGGATCAAGAACCCCACCGGGACCTGCAAGGTGAGCTTCCCCCTCGCGCTCTGGGTCTATCGGATCAAGAACCCGCTCGCCGCGGCGCCGATCGTCCTCCTCGGTTCCAACAGCACCAACAACGTCTTCCCCGGGCTCGACCTCCAGGTCGACGTGACCTCGCAGCTCTCGGACCCTCGCACGGGCGACTTCAACATCGACGTGACCTTCTCGACCCTCAGCGGCAACGCCCTGCCGCAAGACCAGTGGGGCATCGGGATCTACAACTTCTCGGACAAGCCGCTCGAGGCGCACGCCTGGACCGTGATGGGGATCAGCACCTTCACCGACGCGGGCGCGAGCGACGACAACCACACCGTGGGCACGCCCGCCACGGGCCCCGGCGTCGTCTCCGTGGCGAGCGCCGCCTCGCGCCTCGAGTGGAACGACACCGCCACGCCGCCGTTGCACCACAAGGCCGCGGGCACCCTCAAGGAGATCTCGACCTTCTCGAGCTCCGGGCCGCTGCGACAGCCTGGGATTCCCCTCGCGACGCTCTACCAGAACAAGATCGGCTTCGACGCGAAGGGCGTCGACGTGACCGCGCCGGGGCAGCTCCTCCAGTCGGCGCGATCGGCGCAATGGGCGGTCCCCGCGAACGAGCAGAAGCTCATCGTCAACGGTCAGTCGATCCTGCTCCAGGGCACCTCGATGGCCTCTCCGCTGGTCACGGGGCTCGTCGCGAACCTCCTCGCCGAGCAGAGCGGCCTCACCGTCCAAGACGTGCTCACGCGACTTCAAAGAGCGTCGACGATCCCCGCGGGGTCCACGCACCAGCCGCCCGCGGGATCGAAGTTCTCCGACGACTGGGGCTGGGGTCTCGTCCGCGCCCCCGACCTCCGCATCTGAACGCGCTCGTTCGACGCGCCCGCGTCCGGGCGCGCGAGAGGTTTTCCCCATGAGAGACACCGACTCCGCGAAGTTCAACCCCGCCCTCGTCGGCCGACTTTCGTCGCGCCCCAACGAGGAGCACCCCGTGACCGTGACCTTCGACGGCCCGCAGACCGCCGACGCGATCACGGCGCTCGGCCTCTCGGGCGAGGGCACCACCGCGTACGGCGACCTCGACCGCGCCGCGATCCTCGCCCTGGCCGCGCGCGCCGACGTCGTGCGCGTCGAGTATCGCCCCTCACACGCCCCTTCGACGCCCTGACGCGCTGACGCACCCCGCGGTGACGCCACGCTGACGGAGGTCGCGCTCCGCACCTCCTCGGGCGCCCTCCCGGGTGCCACGCCGACCCCAGCGGCGCGGCCTTCGACCCGGGTCCGTCGCGCACGCGGAGGAGCAGCACGACGCCGTCGGACACACCGCCGACCCGATGCGCGCGCACAAGCGCTGCACGGGAGCGGCGTAGCGCCGGGCCTCTGGGACGCCGTCGCCGCGCGTGGCTCTCTCGTCGCGGGCGCGCTCACCAACGCGCCGACGTCGCGCGCCTCGAGGTCGAGCCTTCACCACGGAGGTGATCGACGAGCAGCTCGAACCCGATCAGCCCACGCGTTCGACGAGGAGCGGCTGATCCGCGGGGCGCTCGGCGCCCGTGGTGATGGCCGCGGAGAGGCGCGCGATGGCGTCGGCCGCCTGCGCGGCGGAGCGCGCGTGCACGGTGACCACGGTGTCTCCCACGGAGACCCTGTCGCCGACGTTGCGTTCGAAGACAAATCCCACGGCGTGATCGATGGGGTCTTCGGCGCGCGTGCGGCCGGCGCCCATGACCACCCCCGCGACGCCGACGGCGTGCGTGTCGATGGCCGTGATGTACCCGTCGGAGCTCGCGCGAAGGACTGAAATCACAGGGGCTTTCGCGAAGACCGAGGGGTCGTCGACGACGCGGGGGTCCCCCCCCTGCGCGACGATCATCTCGCGGGCGACGCGGGCGGCGCTGCCGTTCTTCACGCACTCCGCGAGCATCGCGCGGGCCTCGGACTCGGACTTCGCGGCGCCTCCCATGACGAGCATCGTCGCGCCGAGGGCGAAGGTGACCTCGGTGAGGTCGTCGGGTCCGCGGCCGTGGAGCACCTCGAAAGCCTCGATGGTCTCGAGCGCGTTGCCGACCGCGCGGCCGAGGGGCCGATCCATGCGGGTGATCCAGGCGACGCAGTCCTTGCCCGCGCCCTTCGCCACGTCGACGAGCGCCGTGGCGAGCTCCCTCGCGCGCTCGGGGGTCTTCATGAACGCGCCGCCGCCGACCTTCACGTCGAGCACGAGGCCGTCGATTCCTTCGGCGAGCTTCTTCGAGAGGATGCTCGCGACGATGAGCGGGATCGACTCGACGGTGGCGGTGACGTCGCGCAGCGCGTAGAGGCGCTTGTCCGCGGGGGCGAGCTCGCGGGTCTGGCCGATCATGCAGGTGCCGACATCGCGCATGACCTCACGAAAGCGCTCGATCGAGAGCCCAACGGAGAAGCCCGGGATGGCCTCGAGCTTGTCGAGCGTGCCGCCGGTGTGACCGAGCCCGCGGCCCGACACCATCGGAACAGGCACGCCGCACGCGGCGACCATGGGCGCGAGGCAGAGCGAGACCT
>JBPOHC010001057.1:0-4068 GCA_052035985.1 Myxococcota bacterium
GTCGCCGCTTCCTCCGCCCGAGGAGTAGCCCGAGATCCCGACGATCCGCACCGGCGCACGCACGCGCGATGGAGCACGGTGAGAGCATGATGAGACTTCGGGACTTTCTCGGTATCGGCGAGGGCACGCATCTCCGTTCGTACTCCGACGGGTGGTTCTCTGGCGCGGTCGTCGGCTCTGCCGCGGCTGTAGCTGTGGTGCTCGTCGACGTAGCGAGTACGCGGGGACACGTCGCGATCGCGTGCCAGCTTGCGGTCCTCGCCCTGTCGCTGGCGATGGCTCGGCTCGAGATCGCGAAAGCGCGCCGACTGGATCGCGAGCTCGAGCATGATCGCAAGGCGCTCGAGCAGACCGAAGCCGCGTCCCTGTATTGGGCTGGTGAGTGTGGGCGCCTGACCGGCGAAGCGGGTGCGAAGCGCGGGACCGTCGCCGCGGAGGGCGCCCGATGACCCGCACCTTCACGATCGCACTCATCGGGGCCCTCGTCCTCGGCGGCATCATCGTCGGGCTCAACCGCGCCGCGCGGCGGGCCGACAACGGCGCGCTCCAGGCCGAGTGCGGGGTGCTGCTCCCGTACCCGGAGCCGATGGACGTCTACGTCGACGGCTCGGCGTACGACTGGGATCCGCACGTCGCGCGGGCCATCGCGCGTTGGCAGCACGCGAGCGGCGTGCAGCTCTTCGGGCAGACGTACACCGTCGCGCCGAGCGGGTCCTTCGTCGGCGCGGACGTCGACACCTTCGCGTGCGCCTTCGCCGACCGCGGCCCCGAGCCCGTGGGCCGCGTCCTCGTCGTGTCGTCCGCCGTCGCGGAGTACCTCGTAGCGGACGCGAGCGACACCGCGGGACACGCGCGCCTGCGCTGGAATCCGCGCACGTGCCGCATCGGCTACGCGGTGATCGTGCTCCCTGAGGCCGACCTGTCGGAGGACGAGCGGCGCGTGATCGCGGAGCACGAGATCGGCCACGTGCTGGGACTCGCGCACGACCCGTCACCGTCGAGCGTGATGCACCACGAGACGACGCCGGGCGCCCAGATCACGGAGAGAGACGCAGCGCTCGTGCGATCACGCGCGAGCCCCTACTAGCCACCGCGCCCGCGGAGAGGGAGCACGACCGATGCGAGGGGGACACGTGACCGACGCACCGACCGAAGCCGCACGCACCGCGCTCCAACAGTACCTTCGCGATCTCTCCGTGCTCGTCGGGCTCGGCGACTGGACGATCACCGTGTCCCCCGAGCCAGCCGAAGACGACGACGAGGATGAGGAGACCTACCTCAACGTGACGGTCGACCGCGGCCGGCGTGCGACGGTGCGGGCACACGCGAGGTTCTGGGGCGAGCCGCCCGAGTCACAGCGCTACCTCTCGACGCACGAGCTCGCGCACCTGCCGTCGGAGCGCTTCAGCGAGGCGATGGACCTCGCGAAGGTCGTCGTTCGGGGCCGAGCCCTGACGATGCTGAAGAAGGCCGTCGAGAACGCCGAGGAGCACACGACCGAGTGGATCGCGCAGCGCCTCGCTCCCGGGCTCCCGCTCCCGCCGAGGTTCGGATGACCGAGGGCGCGCGCGTCTGCCGAGGGAGATGCGGGCGCGAAAAGCCTGCCGCGTGCTTCCGCCGGCGCACCGACTCCAACTGCTACCTGTTCGAGTGCCGCGACTGCGAGGCCGAGCGGTGCCGCGAGCGACGCGAGAAGTGGAAGGCGTCGACAGGTCGGCCACCGCCTCGACGCATCGATGGGTCGCGCACGCCGATCCGCCCTCTCGCCGCCATCCCTCGCACGCCCATCGGTGACGACGAGATCACCGCGCCGATCGACGTGCCCGAGGCACCGGCGCCCGCACCGGCGACGACGCGCCCCGAGAAGCCCGCGAAGACGCCAGTCCCCGAGCAGCCGCTGCGCACCGAGGAGCCCGCGCGCGCCGAGCGGTACATCATCACGTACGCGCAGAACGCGACGCCCGTGCACGCGGGATTCCTCGCCGCGCTCCGCGTGTACTGCGCCGAGAACGACGCGCGGCTCATCGTGCTCCCGGGCAAGTACAAGAACCCGACGTCCATCATCACCGAGCAGATGGAGCACGATGAGTGGTGGGCGCCCGAGCTCCACCCGTGGCTGTTCGCGGGCGCGATGATGATCGGCGCGAACTTGCGCGTGCGCGGCGACATCTCGATCCAGCCGACGGCCGTCACCCCGCTCTCCGGGATGCACGACGGCCACACCTCGGTCATCTTCGGCCACCCCAAGGTGCAGCTCTCGACCGTCGCCGGGCTCCCTGGGCAGTTCCCGCGCATCCTCACGACGACGGGCGCGGTCACGACGCCGAACTACACGCCGACGAAGGCAGGCAAAAAGGCACAGGAGCAACACGTGATCGGTGCGTGCGTCGTCGAGCGCGACCCGCACCTGTTCCATCTTCGCCAGATCACCGCGATGCCCGACGGCAGCTTCATCGATCTCGATCGCGAGTACACCGCCGAGGGCGCGCGACCGGCCCCGCGTGCGACGGCGCTTGTGCTCGGTGACGTCCTCGTCGAGGTCACCGACTGGGTGGTCATCGACGCGACGCTACGGCGCCCCGACTCGATCGCCGCGGTGCTGCGCCCCGAGCACGTCGTCCTCCACGACACGCTCGACTTCGCCACGAGGAACCACCACACGCGCGACAGCTTCACCGACCGCTACGCGCGAGCGACGGGGCGCGCGAACGACAGCGTCGAGGCCGAGGTCATGCGCGCGATCGAGTTCGTCGACTCGATCGAGGACGCGCTCCCGGTGGTGGTGCGCAGCAACCACGACGACGCCTTCGATCGGTGGCTCGCGTCCGTCGACTACCGCGCCGACCCCCGCAACGCCCGGTTCTACGTCGACACGATGGCCGCGGTGCTCGACGAGTACGAGCGCGACGGCGAGTGGCCCGATGCGTTCGCGCTGCTGTACCGCCAGCGCGGGCAGGGGCGCGCGCGGTTCCTCGCGCTCGACGAGTCCTTCGCGCCTCACGGCGTCGAACTCGGGCAGCACGGCCACAACGGCGCCGACGGGGCGCGGGGCACGCTGCGCGGCTACGCGAGGCTCGGGATCCCGACCATCACCGGGCACGGGCACTCACCCGGGATCGAGGGGCAGGCGTACCGCTCGGGCGTGTGTCAGCGTCGCATGGGCTACGCTCGCGGGCCGTCATCGTGGCTGACCACGCATGCGGTACTGTACTCGAACGGCGCGCGCAGCCTGATCAGCGTGATCCGCGGCCAATGGCGATGCGCCCCCGCGCGACGAGCTGCCAAGGTTTCCGACACGCGGCCCGGCGCGGCGCGGACGCATGAGGGAGAGTCGATCCGATGATCATCACCGAAGCCGATCTCGATCGCTGGTTCACGTATCACCCGCCGACGCCGGAGCAGCAGGCGAAGTACGACCGCATCACCGCGGCGACGAGGGCGGCAGCCGAAGCCGTACTCCTCGACGAGCCCGATGGGCTGGACATCGAAGACTTCTTCGAGCGGCTCGATTACGCGATCGAGGACGTGTGCTTGGAGGGCGACGAGCGCAATGAGGCGTTCGAGTGCGTAGCTGACGCCAGGCAAGCCTCGCGCCTGCGCAGCATGAGCGGTGCGCGGCGTGCTCTCATGCACCTCCGTGGCGCCCGCATGTGGGCCAACGCGGCGATCGCGTGCGCGGCGCCAAGCCCCGCCATCGAGCCCGCGCCTCCGCCCGCGGAGGCCGCGGCATCCGAGCTCGTGCTTCCGGTGCCGGCCCCCGCGATGCTGTGCCCGCGGCGCGCCGAGAACGGCGTGATGCCGGGTGGTCCGTTCAACGTGCCGGACGCTGACAGCTGGCACCCGGAGCGGAACACGTGTTCGTGGTGCGGCAGCTTGAACCCGGACGAGGCGATGCGGCGCATCCTCGCGGGCGCCGAGGTCGAGCCGACCGACAAGGACTACAAGATCTATCTGCGCGACGATGCGGGCAGCGCGAAGTTCTACTTCCAACACCTCTCGACGGAGCAGCGGATCGCGTTCGTCGAGGAGGTGAACGCCGGCAAGGTCAAGTTCGCGTACCCCGGCCAC
>JBPOHC010000168.1:0-5733 GCA_052035985.1 Myxococcota bacterium
GCTTCGGCGACGCGGAGCTCCGTGGGTGTCACATCGGCCGGGCAGGCCGCGCGGGCCTCGTCGAGCGAGCACCACATCACGGTCGCGACCTGCGACGGCGCGCAGTCGAGCGTGAACGACCGCGTCGAGAGCACGACGCAGCGAACGAAGCGGTGCCCCGCGAGCGTCACCTCGCGCAGCCTCGCGCCGAAGCGGCGCCCGTCGACGAGCGTCACGATCGCGAAGCGCGGCGGCGGTGGAGCAGGAGGCGGCGTCGGGATCTGCGCGGGCTTCACGGCGTCCTCGCGGTGAACACGGTGAGGCGAAAGCCCTGGATCGCCATCGAGACCTCCGCGGCCTCGGTGGCGAGCGCGCGGGCGAGCTCTTCGCGTTGCGTCCTGCCGAGCACGACATCGACGAGCGTGTCCTCGCCCTCGGTGCGCACGCGCGCCCCCACTGAGTCGAGGCGCCACGCGCGGACGACGATGCGGACGGCGTATTGGCGAACGCGTCCCTTGATCTGACCCACGCGCCAGGTGACGCGCCGATCGCGGTCGTCGACGCCGAGCCATCGCGAGACCTCGTCGCGCACGGCCTTGCAGGCGCGGGCGAGGTTGTCGTCGTCGAGGTCGCGCGGCGCCACGCGGACCACGCGCACCTCGCACGGAGGCGCCACCGGACGATGGCGCCGCAGCACGAGCGCCACGACGTCGCGCTGCGACGAGGCGCGCCTCGCGCCGCGGTGCCAGCTCCCTCGCTGGTTGGCCTCGGACACGAGGCGCAGCCCGGGAATCTCGACGCGCAGCGGGCTCACGACCTGGCGCCTCCGCGGCCGCCCGACGCGTCGAGCGGGAAGTCGTCAGCGTGCTTCGTCGCCACCTCGACGAAGCGCGTGAAACGTCGTTCGAAGCGCAGCTTCACCTCGCCAGTGGGACCTCCGCGGGCCTTGAGGATGAGCAGGTCGGTGTCGACGTCGTCGGCCGCGGGTCCATCGCTGCGTCCGTCGGAGGGGTGGAGCACCATGACGAGGTCGGCGTGCGACTCGATGCCACCGGAGCCCTTGAGGTCCTGGATGCGCGGCTTGCGACCGGCGAGCTGGCCCGCGCGGTTGAACTGCGAGAGGAGCACCACCGGACATCCGACCTCGCGCGCGAGCTTCTTGAGCGCGCGTGCGTTGGCGTCGATCACCTCGGCCGTGCTCGACTCGTCCATGCCGGGCGGCGGATCGAGGATCTGCAGGTAGTCGACGACGATGAGGTGTACGGGCCCCTCGGCGAGCGCGTCGAGCGCCCCGACGCGGAGATCCGAGACGCTGACGGCGCCCGTGTCACACAGGCGGATCGGCAGCGGCGTGAGCTCTCGCGAAGCGCGCTGCAGCGCGACGATCTCCCCCTCCGAGAGCCGCGCCGCGCGCACGCGCGTCGAGGGGATGCCCGCGACCGCGCAGGTGAAGCGCCAGTGCAGCTCGGCCCCGCCCATCTCCTGGGAGACGAGCAGCGCGCGGAAGCCTCGACTCGCGGCGTGGCGCAGCAGTTGGAGCGCGAACGCGGTCTTGCCTCCGCCCTGGTCCGCGGCCACGACGACGAGCTCACCGGCGAGCAGACCGCCGCCGAGGTACCCCACGTCCCGGGCGGTCCCGTCGATGTCTTCGCGGTCGATGGGGTCTCCGTCGAGCGCGTGGAAGCCCGTGGGCACGGGGCTGTATTGGCCCTCGCGCCGCGCGATGAGGGTGGTCCATGCCTCGGCGGCGACGGCGTCCATCGACCGCCACGCGGCGCTGCGGCGAGTCATGCGGACGGACGAGACCCGCGCCATCGCGCGTTCCTGCCCGCGCTTCGGGTCGCCGTCGTCCCGGAGGATCATCGCCGCGTCGGTGAGGGCATCGAGGTAGCGGCGCGCGCGTGCGTTGTCCGCGAGGATGCGCGCGTGGGCCTCGCAGTGCACGACGGTGAAGAGATCGTCGGTGAGCTCGCCGAGGTACTGCGCGCCGCCGACCGTGTTGAGGCGCTCCATCGCGCGGAGCTCGGCGACAGAGGTCTTCACGTCGATGGGCTCAGCGGCGTTCCAGAGCCGGAGAAAGGCCTGCCAGATGGTCTGGTGGCGCGGCTCGTAGAAGTCATCGGGACCGTCGAGGGTCCTGGCGATGCGGGGCAGGGTGCGGTTGTCGAGGAGCACCGCGCCGAGCACGGCGCGCTCGGCGGCGAGGTCGACGTGCGCCGGAGGACCGTCTGCGGACGTCGAGCGCGAGGAGACGATCGAGAGCGAGCGACTCGGAGGGCGGGGGTCAGACATCGTTGACGACCTTCTGTTGGAGCGGGTGGTGTTGGCGGAAGAAGTCCTTGCTCGCGACGGGACCCGGGCGTGGGCTCGCGCTGCACGAGGACGCGGGTTGAGAGCGTGCGGGGTCTCGCTTCGCGAGCGCGTCGGCCGCGGCTGCGAGCACCTCGAGGAGGACCGTATAGGGGCGCTCGCCGGACGCGTCGGGGACGCCTGCGAGGAGTGTGAGTGAAACGCGTCGCTGGCGTCTGGCGATGACGTTCCAGTTGGGCCATGTGCGCGCCGGATGGCGGATCGCGTCGGCGATCGCGTCGAGCCCCGCGGGTGACGAGAGCCTGGCGTCGCGCGCGGCCGCGTCGAGGACGCATCGACCGATCCCTTCGCGCACGTCGCGGCTCCCGTCGGTGATGAGCTCGTTGGGAAGCAGACGCTCGCAGAGCGCACGGGTCAGCGCGACGCAGTCCGCGCGAGCGGGCCTGCGAGGGTTGGAGCCGTCGACCTTCGGTTCGTCGCGCTCGGCGCTGCCTCGCTCGGAGTCGTTCGGGGTGGCGTGGTTGGTGTTGGCGCCGCGGTCGGCGTCGCTGGGGTTGGCGCCGCGGTTGGCGTCGTACGTCGGCCTTCGCTCGTCCGCTGCAGCGGCGCTCTGAGTTCGGTTGTTCGAAGCAGCGGAGCTCTCTGCAAACGCGTGCGCGAGCGGCGTGGTGGGCGCCGTGGTTGGAACAGTTGGCGCGGTTGGCGCCACGGTTGGCGCCGCAGTTGGAACGGGCAGAGACATAGCCGTTTCCCGGTTGGGACCGGCGGTTGGCGCCATGACCGGCGGCGTGTGCTTGGCTGCGGTTGGCGCCGTGTCGGAGGATGCGTGGCGCGTCGAACGGATCGGAGCGCGGGCACTCCGGGCGTCGCGTTCGAACCCGAAGCGGCCACCCCGGCGTCCTGCGGATCGCGCGTAGGTCTGCACCTGCTCCGCCGATAGGCGGAGCCGTGCGATCGTGTGACGCCCGCGCGCTCCCTCGAACCAGCGCAGCCGCGCCTCGGGATCGCGGAGGCCGTACTTCGAGAAGAGCCCCGAGAGCTTCTTCGCGATGGCGCGCTCGTCGGCGGGCGCAGTGTCGGCGCGCGCAGTGTCGGCGGGCGCAGTGTCGGCACGTGCACGATCGCCCACCACATCATCGGGCTCGCGCGCGGCTGTGCGACGCGGTGGATGCCGGTCGAGGATCACGAGGCGTAGCGCGTCGCACTCACGCTCGTACACGACGAGGCCTGCCTCGACGAGCGCTCCCAACGGCGCGACGCCTTCCTCACCCACGACGACCTTCGCGGCCGCGGCGAAGGCCACGGACCTCGGGAGCGGGACACGGTCTCCCGCCCCCGAGCACTGTCCGGCGATGAGGTAGAGGCGCAACAATACCCCGTGCGCCTCCAGCGACATCGCCGCGACGCGAGGGTCGACCGCGAGCGCATTCGGGATGGCGGTCGACCCCCTCGAACTCATGGCGTGCTCCCAGCCGAACCACCGACCACCACGCGGGAACTTCGTCGCCTCTCGGCGACGCGTGCGGACGACGCATCGGCCTCGCGCTCGACGCCTTCGTCACGCGTTGCGACGAGGACCTCCTCGCGTCGCCTCCGCGCACGGACGCATCGCGCCCTCCCTCCCTCGACGCGAACGGGCACGCCGTGAGGGCGAGGCGCGTCATCGCCCGGCGCACCTTCGGGCGAGGCGACCACGGTCAGTCCGCTCCCGTCATCGGAGCGTCCGCGCGCTTCCCGGACTCGCGCGAGCGGCGCTCGTGGCGCGCACGCAGCGTGGGAGAACGCGATCGGTGGCCCTGATACTCCGCGGCGAGCAGGACCCTCGCGATGCGCTCTTCGCTGTAGCCCCAGACGACGGCCATCACCGCGCCGCCCGTGAACGCCTGGAGCTCGAGGGCCCGGGCGAGGTCGGGACGTCCGCGGTTCTCCCAGAGGGCGACAGCCGGTTGCTTCAGGCCGAAGACCTTCGCGAGCTGACTCTGCGAAACGTTTGCGGTAGTGCGCCAGGCACGGAGACGATTCGCAGCTTCGGGGGGAATCATCATGCGGAATAGATAACGAATATTATTCGATCGCGCAACTCGAATTGGATGGTGATTCGCATTGATGGAGTGGCTATGATCGGCCTTATGGCTCCCGAAGGCGACGAGCAGAGGCAGGCAAGGCTCAAGGGCATCCTCCGAGAAATCGTGGAGAAGCTCGGCAGCCAGCAGGCGGCGGCGGAGGCGTTGGGCGTGAGGCAGCCGCGCATCTCCCAGATCCTCGCCAGGGGGGAGCGCATCACCGACAAGATGCTCTTCTCGATGGCCACCTACACCGGGCGGACGGTGAGCGACCTCGTGGGCGAGTTCGAGCCCGCGGCGCCCTCATACCGGGGCGAGGAGGCGGTTGGCGCGGCCCTCCGCGCTCCGCGAGAGGTGACGCCGGAGGTACACCCCAGGCTCCGCGATCTCGAGGACTGGCGGTACCTCGTTGCGGGCGCGCACAGCCGCGCCGCGGAGCGCAACCGCCCCATCCCCGAGTGGGCGTGGGCGGCGCTCGCGAACACCGCGCCCGCGCTCACGGTCCCCCCGACCGTCGTCGACATCTACGAACTCGCGTGCTTCTTCGCCGACCACGGTTGGGGCCGACCGCTGGCAGTCGCCCACGAGGTCACTCGGGCTCGCGCCGTGCGCCCCCTTCGGGAGCCCACGGAGCTCCGTCCGGCGGAACTGACGTCGCTGCGTGGTGCGGTCGATCCCCACGCGCCCGACGAACGCGACGACGAGGCGCATGAGGAGCCTGGCGACGAGGGGAGCGAGGGCGAAGAGCCGATGGTCAAGAGCGGGATGCGGACGAAGTTCGAGGCTCCCCCCGGCCTCGCAGGGGCTATCGACAGCCTTCAGGACAGCAGACTCGGGGGCGCGAAGGGGCGATGACCCCGACGCCGCCGCGCTCGCCGCCAGCGCCTGACGAGACGCAGCGACGGGCGCTCTGCGCGCTTCTGCACGACGCCCTCTGCGACCTGCGCGCGCTCGGATGGAGCGGTCGCGCCGAGCAGGCCGCGGCACTGGTCGACGCCTTCCACAACCTGCCCGTCGTCATGCTCTCGGATGGCTTTCGGTGGGACTGGTTTCGCCAGGAGCTGGAGACCTACGCCGCGCGTTATCCCGAAGGTGGCGCGCACTACCTCCGCGCCTTCGACACCATCGAGCACGCGTAGCGCGACGCGCGATTCCCCTTCACGTGACTCGTTGGGGCTCCGCCCGTCGCATGCCCAACCTACCGCCGTGCTCGCTGCGGGCAAGGGCGCGCCTTCCCCATGCTCGCCGCGCTCGCCGGAGGCTTCGCGCGGCTGCGCGTGGGGGCCCTGCGCGCCCTCTGCCCTCCGCTGCGCGCGGCGGTCCACACTTCGTGCGGGCGACGGTTCGAGAGGCGCTCCGCGGGGGGCTTCAAGCTCTCAAG
>JBPOHC010000480.1:0-3220 GCA_052035985.1 Myxococcota bacterium
CGAGCGAGCGCTTCGCCCTCGGCGAGGCCGCAGCCGTCGCGACGGGCTCGTCGGGCACCTTCACGACCGCGATGGGACCCGGCGTCGGATCGACGGGCCGTTGCTCTCTCGTCGCGGGCAGCGTCGCGGGGCGAGCGCTGACCTTCGGCGCGCCCCGCACGACGGTGGGCGCGTCGTCGAAGGGCTTCGCGGCGACGGTGGTCTTCGCGTCGGAGCCTGTCGCGTAGGGCCGGGCCGCGACGGTCGCGTCGAAGGCGCCCGCGGGTGCGATCGCGTGGCTGCCGGGATGGTCGAAGCGCGGCGTGAGCGTCGAGAAGGCTTCCCCGTCGTAGAGTTCGCGAAGGACACGCTTCAGCGTGCGTTGCCCCGAGCGATACGCGGGCATCCGCGTGAGCGCCTCGATGGCCTCACCGGCGCCCTGATACCGCTGGAAAGCCTCGATCCGCAGCAGTCGGCTCACGAGCTCATCGACCGCGGGAGGGACCTCACCGCGCAGCGAGCGCAGGGGCAGTCGCTCCTCTTTCAGCATGGCATGGACGCCGTCGGTGTCTGAGGCGCCCTCGTAGGGACGGCGACCGGTGAGCAGCTCGTACGCGGTGACGCCGACGGCGAAGAGGTCCGTGCGGCAGTCGAGGGTGAGCCCGAGCACCTGCTCGGGCGCCATGTACGGAACCTTTCCCTTGATGATCCCGCCCTGCGTCTGATGGAGGCGCGAGGTGGCCTTCGCGATGCCGAAGTCGCTGAGCTTCACGTCGCCCTCGAAGCTCACGATGAGGTTGTGCGGGCTCACGTCGCGGTGGACGATCTCGAGCCAGCGCCCCCGCTCGTCGGTCTTTCCGTGAGCGTACTCGAGGCCCGCGAGGAGCTCACCGACGATGAAGAGCGCGGCGTCGAGGGGCAGCGCGCGCTTCCGCTCGAGCACGCGGGCGAGGAGCCGCGACGCGTCGACGCCGTGCACCCACTCCATCGCCATGAAGAGCGTCTCGTCGACCATGCCGAAGTGCTCGACGGCGACGATGTTGCTGTGTCGCAGGCTCGACGAGATGCGCGCCTCGTCGATGAACATCTCGACGAAGTCCGTGTCGCGGCAGAACTCCCGCTTGATGCGCTTGATGCAGACCTCGCGCGTGACGCCGAGGGCGCCGACGCGCTCGGCGCGCACGACGTCGGCCATCCCACCCGACGCAAGCTTCTCCTTGATCACGTAGCTGTCGAAGCGCTCACCCGGCCTCATGCCCTGTACTACGGAAGTTTCCGCATCCAACCTGAGCTCGGCCGTAGCGATCGGGTGAAGGGCTCCATCGTCGCCGCCCGAGCGCGATGAGCCCAACGCCAGCGAGGGTGACAGTCTATGTCTTTCGCGCGTCGGCGCGCGCTTGTCCGACGGTGTGCGCCGTGCGAACGCTCCGTTCGAGCACCCCACGAAAGGCCACGGTTTCCATGACGAGACGAACGGAAGCGAAGGGCGAGGTGCACACGGTCCCCAACCCGGACGGCGACGGCTGGGTGAACGAGGTCCTCGGCGCGGTGGTGAGTCGCCACCGCACGAAGGAGGACGCCGTCGAGCGTGGCCGCGAGCTCGCGCGCCGCGACCGCACCGAGCACGTCATCCACACGATGGACGGACGCATCGCCGAGAAGAACTCCTACGGCAACGATCCCTGCCCTCCGCGCGACGGCGCGTAGTCGTCGACGCCTCACTTCTTTCAAGCCCGCCCAGCGTGAGCTCCCGTGCATCGTGTCGGCGATGCCGTCGGGCACGTTCCTGCTGAACGTCACGCGCGAGAGCCTCACGATGTGGCGCAACGAGGGCCACTCGATCATCCACTCCTCCGCGCGGTGAAATCTCGCGCGGCACTCATCGAGACGCTCGGAAGCGCTCCGCCCGTCACCCGTTCCAATCTACCGACGTGCTCGCTCCGCACCACGTCGGCCTCGCGTCGTGCTCGCCATGCTCGCCTTCGGCTGCGCGTGGCTCCGCGCGTCGCATCGCCCTCGGTGGCGCTGCGCTGCGCGCGTCGGTCCGTGCTTCGCGCGGGCGACGGTTCGAGAGGCGCTCCGCGGGGGGCTCGGGGCTCTCAAGGCTCTGGGGCTCGCCCGGCTCACGCAATGAAAACGCGCGTGGCTCACCTCTCGCCGAGCTGCCGGCGTGTCGCGCGACGAGACGTGCGGGCGGCTTCGGGCCGCCCGGCGCTGACGACGTCTCGCGCCCAGGCAAGAGCGCGATGAACGGCGGTAGCAGGGGCGGCTGACGCCGCCCTCATACGGCCGTGACCGCGAGCGCACTGGACAGTCCCGCTTTGGCTATCTAGATTGACGACATGGCGAAGGACGAAGCCCCCGACCTCTCGACGCTCCCGGGTCGCGTGCGGTACGCGCGGACGCTGCGCGGTCTGTCGACGCGCGAGCTCGGCGCCTCGGCCGGTCTCTCACACGCGACGATCTCTTCACTCGAGAATGATGCGAGCGGAGACGGCGTCCGCGTGGGGACCGTGCGAGAGCTCGCCCGAGTGCTCGAGGTCCGCCCCGAATGGCTCGCGTTCGGCATCGGTCCGCGCCCGCGAACCGAGTGACAAAGTAACTTGACGCGCGCGGCGCGATGGTTAGGTTCTGTGCGTGCCGACGCGTCGCCGAAAGAAGATCCCAGCGGCCCTCGCCGCGCGCATCTTCGCGCGCGACGGGCGGCGCTGCGTGTACTGCGGCCGCGGCGCGTCGAAGGCCGTCACGCTCACGCTCGATCACGTCGTCGCGCACTCCGAGGGAGGTGCGGACACCGCCGCCAACCTCGTGACCTGCTGCATGTGGTGCAACGTGGCGCGCGGCGTGAGCGACGTCGATCTCTTCGCCGAGTGGCTCCGCCGTCGGGGCATCGGCGACGGTGCGATCGAGCAGCGCGTCATCAAGGCCATCTCGACGCCGCTCTCGCCCGTGAAGCGGAAGTAGGATCGCGCCATGACGAAGAAGGACCCCGCCTCGTTCCCTGTCCCCGGTCAGCTCGGAGCGCTGCTCGGCGCCGACGGTCTGCGCGCGGAGATCCGCGTGACCCGCGCCGATGGCAGCGCTCTCGACGGGGAGGACCAGGCCACGGTGCGAGCGACGCTCGAGGTGTGGGAGCTGCGCGAACGGGAGATCATGGACGTGATCCGACGCGCTGCGAAACTCCTGCCCGCGAGCGAGGCGCTTCCGTCGAAGAAGATCCTCGCGGCGGTCGCAGAAGCGG
>JBPOHC010000727.1:0-8422 GCA_052035985.1 Myxococcota bacterium
ACCGGCGGCCGTAAGGACGCCGGGGCGTCGCGCTGAGATCGCCCCCGGCGTCGTTACCGCCGCCGGTCCTTTGACTCGATCGAGACTCGCAAACAACTGGCGGCCGTAAGGACGCCGGGGCGTCGCGCTGAGATCGCCCCCGGCGTCGTGACCGCCGCCGGTCCTTTGGGGCGATTGTTCGCGTGCCTGGCACGTACGCCGCTCGCTCTGGGACAGTCGTGTTAGAGGGTGAGCGCGGCTTCGATCTGCGCCGCCCGCTCACGCGCCGCTGCGGAACCAGCGCTCGGTAGGCTCGTCGGCGGCGAAGTACGACTCGATGTGGATCTCCTGCGCCGTCACGTCGATGGGTGTGCCGAGCGTGGTGATCGTGGTGAAGACGCGCAGCGACTCGTCGCCTTTGCGAAAGTGGAGCACCAGCACGGGGTCGCGCGTCGGGCTCTGTTTCGAAGCCGGGAGCGCGCCGGCCTCTTCGAGCACGCGGTCGAGGTGCGCGCGTCGCGTGGGGTCGAGCTCGCGCGCTCGCTCGCGATGCAGGCGATCGACCACCGTCGCGGCCACCTCGTCGAAGTTCACGAGGCAGCGTCGCAGACCGCCGGGGTGGAGCGTCGCGCGCAGCACGTTGGCGAACACCTCGGGCGGCGCGTCACAGGCAGGGAGCGCCCACGCGAAGAGGCGCGCGGCGCCGGGGTTGATCTGGAGCGCGTTCCAGTCGCGGTCGACGACGACGGCGCCGAAGGGGTCGTGCGCGGTGAGCAGGTGGTCGAGCGCGCGGCGTACGGGGCCGAGCACGTCCGCGCCGAACGACGACGCGGGGTAGACGGGCGCGTAGCCCGCCGCGAGGAGCATGTCGTTGCGCTCGCGCAGGGGCAGCTCGAGCGCGCTGCCGAGGGTGAGCACCATCTCGCGGCTCGGTGACGCGCGACCCGTCTCGAGGAAGCTCAGGTGCCGCGTCGAGACCTCGGCGTCGAAGGCGAGGCGCTCCTGCGTGTAGCCGCGCGTCGTCCGTTGCTGCCGCAGCAGCGCGCCGAAGGGCCCTGGGGTCTGCATGCGCGCATCGTATCGACGATGGCGCGGCGATCACATTACCTCGGAGGTCATGGGTCTCGGCGCGGCGCGTCGCTACGATGCGTCGCACGGCCGCCGCGAAGGAGTCGCGACCGGCCGCGGAGGTCCCATGAAGCAGCGCTCATTGCTCGCACTCGCCGTGTTCGTCCCCTTCACCGCGTTCTCGATCTACGTGTCGGCGAAGGAGGGCGCGCTGGGGTTTCTCCCGCTCCTCACGCGGGGCGGGTGGTCGACGCAGGTGTTCCTCGATCTGGTGATCGCGATGACCGTGGCCTCGACGCTGGTGCACCGCGATGCGCGCGCGAGGGGCATCAACCCCTGGCCGTGGATGCTCTCGATGTTCACCCTCGGCTCCGTGGGGATGCTCGCGTACTTCGTCGCGCGAGACTTTCTCGGAGACCGTCGCGCCGCTGACTGATCGCGCGAAGGGGACCCCGCGCTACGTCGACGAGGAGCTCGTGTGGGCCTTCTGTTCGAAGTACTGCATGTCGATGAAGACGCCAGCGGCGAGGAGCAACGCGCGCTCGTCGGGGGTGAGCTCCTGCGCGCTGAACTCGATGCGGAACGAGTCCGCGTCGGTGAAGAGCTCGGTGAGCGCGCCGCTCCACTTCTTCGCCACCACGGCCACCTGACGGCCCGCGCGTTCGAAGGGAAAGGTCCACGGGCGCCAGATCGGCGAGCGCACGGTCATCACGGTGCGGCCCTGCGCGTCTTCGACGTCGAAGGACTTCGAGAAGAACGCGAAGCGCTGCTGGAGCGCCCCGATGCGACGCCCGTCGGCGCCCACCACCTCGAGCCGCTGAAAGAACCACCGGAACGGATGGATCGCGCGCACCACGACGTTGCGCGCGGCGTCGAAGACGTGGATCTCGTAGCTGCGCCAGTGGCCCATGAGCTGCCGCATGATCGACGCTCCGAGCCCGCTGCCCTGCTCGGCCGCGTAGAGGATCACGGCGCCCGACGGGTCGCGCACCTCGTATTTGTTGCGTGACTCGTAGCCGAAGAGCTCGGCGAGCTCCTTGCGCTGCTTCATCATCACGAAGGGGTATTGGGAGAGCGGTGCGAGGTTCGACATCGGGGAGCGAGGTGTAGCAGACCGCGGGGGCGATGTGGGCGGGTCGCGCGGGCGCGGAGCGTGTGTTTCCGCGCGTGGCTCCTTGCGCTTCGAAGGTCGCTTCGGATATCGCGCGTCACCGCCATGCAGCACCCCCTGCGCCTCCTCGTGCTCTGTCTCGTCGGGCTCGTCGCCGCGCCCGCGGCGCTCGCGCAGACGAGCGCTCCCCCCGCGACGCCAGCGCCTGCGGCGCCGCTCAGGCTGGTGGTGTCTTCGGGGCTCCAGGGCGACGTCACTCGCCTCGCGTGCGTGGCCGAGGGGCAGCGCGGGGCGGGCATCACCGCGCTCACGCGCTCCCTCGCGAGCGTCACGGGAGACGACGTGCTCCGCGTCGACGCGGGCGACCTCTTCGGCGCCTCCGCGATGGGGCAGCTCGCGACGCGCGATCACCTCCCGGCGCTCGTCGACGCGGTCGTGGCCTCGGGGTTGCGGGCGCTCGTCGTCGGACACCGCGACCTCGGAGGTCCGCGCGCCGACGTCATCGCCCGCGCACGCGCGCTCTCGGCGAGGGGCATCCCCACGGTGCTCAGCAATCTGCGCTGTGAGCCCGCGGGGCAGGCGCTCTGCGACGCGCTCGTCGACGCGGGCGACGACCCCGTGGTGCTCCCGACGCCCTCGGGCGGCGTGGGGTTGGTGTCGGTGCTCGCGCCCGCGTCGCTTCAGGCCATGGCGCGCGATCGCTCCGAGGGCATCACCCTGTCGTCGCCCGAGGAGGCCCTCGGCCGCGCCGTGCTCGCCGCGCGCGGGGCGGGCGCCCGCTTCGTGGTGGGCTTCTACGACCCCGAGTGGCCCTCGACGCTCGCAGACACGGTGCGCATGGTGCGGGCGCTCCCGCGCGATCAGCGGCCCGACGTGGTCTTCGCGCAGGACCTCGACCGCGACATGGCGACGCTCGAAATCGAGCGCGGCGCCGCGCTGAGGGTGTTCGCGACGGAGCCCGGACGCGTCGTGCAGACGACCCTCCCGTCGCCCTCGACGCCCGCCGTGGTGGAGCCGACCGGAGAGGCGCCCGCGGCGGTCACGGCCCTGAGTGAGGCCGTGGGCGCGCAGCTCTGTCACATCGCGACGGAGGTGCTCCCCGGCGCGACGCTCACGCGTCCGCTCGACCGCGAGGGGTTCACGTCGCTGCTGCTCGACGTGGTGCGCGAGTCGGCGCAGGCAGAGATCTCGGTGATCAACCGCGGCGCGGTGCGTCCCATCGCGAACTTTCCGTTGAGCGGGAGGATCTCTCGCGTCGACGTGCTCGGCGCGATGCCCTTCGACGACGTGCTCCGCGCGGGGCGCATCCGCGGCGACAAGCTCGCGGACTTCGTGCGGTCAGACCGCGCGTCGCGCTTCAGGATTCGAGGCGTCACGGTCGACGGAGACTCGCTGCTCGTGAACGGCCGCCCCCTCGCCGACGAGCAGTTCTACCGCGTGGTCACCACGGGCTTCGTCGCCGAAGGAGGCGACGGCGGCTTCGCGGAGGAGGGCGACGTCACCTATGAGACCGACCCCATCGGGAGCCCGCGCGACACGCTCCTCACGTGGCTCGCGACGCCGCGCGCGGGCGACGTGACCGAGGCCCCCGTCGACCCCGCGGACCGCACGCGCTGGACCTTTCGCTTCTTCATCGACGCGAGCTTCTCGAACACCACGATCAACAACACGCCCAACTACCAAGACCCGCAGCTCGTGCGGTCGCAGGGCACCGCGCTCCAGCTCGACGCCGAGGGACACGCCGACGCCGAGCAGCCGCGGTACACCTTCGAGAACACGCTGCGCATGCGCCTCGGCTACCAGCAGACCATCGACGCGACGGGCGACACGGGGCTCCTCAAGATCGCCGACCTCATCGCGCTGCGCGATCAGTTCGCGTGGCGCGGGCTCTGGCGCCACCGCCGCTGGTACATGCCGCTCCCCTACGTCGAGAGCTACCTCGAGTCGGAGTTCTCGCCGCCCGACGCGGCCGTGCTCGTGCGCGAGTATCGGCACCTCCAGTGGCGCCCCACGGCGGGTCTGCGCCTCGAGCTCCCGCTGCGCGCGAACCTCAACGCGGGCGCGGGCATGGACTGGGAGTCGCTCGCGCCCGACACACGCCCGCAGGTCGTGGCCGTCGTGCGCGCGGACCTGCCCGAGACGACGCTCTTTCACATTCAAGATCGCGACGTGGAGGGGCAGTTCTTCACGGAGGTGGCGTTTCGAGAGCCGTGGGCTTCGACGTCGGAGACGCTCGTGCGCCTCAACGCGCGGTTGAGCGTGCCGATCTTCGCGCAGCTCGCGGTGACGCTCTCGTACGACCTCTTCGCGCGTCAGCGCGTCGACGACCCGTGGGCCGTCTCGCACGACATCAACCTCGGCCTGCGGCTCGACCTCCTCAAGACGCTCCAGCTCTTCGCGTACTGAGCGCCGCGGAGCGCCGAGGCTTCGCTTGACAGAATCGCGCCCCGAGCCGCGGAATGGGCTCTGACCCGTCGAGTCCGAGCGCTCCCGAGGGGCGATCGAACGCGGACCTTCGGGCCGAAGGGAGCGTCGAAGAAACCTCATGGAAAGGCTTATTTCACATAGCTTCGTGACGATGTTCGTCATGAGCCTCACGGCCCTCGCGCTGACGATCGCCCCGCGCGCGGCGAGCGCGCAGTGCGACTGCACGGGCCCGACCAACACCGTCACCGACGGCGCGACCTACGTCTGGGACGTCAGCGGCAACGGGTCCGTCTGCAACGGCACCGGCGACGCCTACGACGTCGGGCAGTACCTCACGGTGAACGGGACGGCCTTTCCGATCTCGACGCGCTCGACGGAGCTCGCGGACCGTCAGGTCGTCACGGGCCCCGCGACGCTCGCGGGCTTGCAGGTCACCCGCAAGATCTACGTTCCCGCCGCGTCGGGCGCGGGCTGGGCGCGCTTTCTCGAGGTGCTCGCGAACCCCACCTCGGCGCCGATCACCGCCGCGGTCCGCATCCAGACCAACGCGGGCTCCGACGGGAGCACCACCATCATCACGTCGTCGTCGGGCGACACGGCCTTCACCGCCGCCGACCGCTGGCTGACCACCGACGACAGCGACGGCGGCGGCGACCCGAGCCTCAACCACAACTTCTGGGGCGCGGGCGCGGCGGTGCCTCCCACGACCGTGGGCATGACCGTGTTCGAGTGCGCGGGGCCGCAGGGACCCTCCGTCGAATTCCCGGTGACCGTCCCCGCGGGCGCGACGCGCGTCATCATGCACTTCGCCGGTCAGGGCCTGAACCAGGCCACCGTGCAGGCCACCGCGCGCTCCATCGACGCGCTCGGATCGGTCTACCTCACGGGGATGACCGTCACGGAGATCAACGGCGTGGTCAACTGGCGCCTCTGCGACAGCGTCGACCGCGACGGTGACGGGCAGAGCTGTGTCGCGGGCGACTGCAACGACGCCGTCGCGACCATCAACACCAGCGCCGCCGAGACCTGCGACGGCGTCGACAACGACTGCGACGGCCTCATCGACGAGGGCTTCTGCCGCATCGGGGGAACCTGCTACGCGAACGGCGCCGTCGACGTCACGAACGTCTGTCAGTTCTGCTCCGCGCCCGCCACGACGAGCGCTCCCATCGGGTGGACGCCGCGCGCTGCGGGCACCGTCTGCCGCCCCTCTGCGGGCGCCTGCGACGTCGCCGAGAGCTGCACGGGCACGTCGACCGCGTGCCCCGCCGACGCGATGTTGCCCGCGAGCACGGTCTGCCGCGCCGTCGCGGGTCCGTGTGACGTCGCCGAGAGCTGCACGGGCTCGTCGGCCGCGTGCCCCGCCGACTCGTTCGCCTCGTCGAGCACGGTGTGTCGCGCGTCTGCGGGCGTGTGCGACGTCGTCGAGAGCTGCACGGGCTCGTCGGCCGCGTGCCCCGTGAATGTGTTCGCGTCTTCGAGCACGGTCTGCCGCGCATCGACGGGTGTGTGTGACCTCGCCGAGAGCTGCACGGGCAGCGCAGCCGGTTGCCCCGACGACACGACCTACGCGCCCGCGACGACCATGTGTCGCGCCGCTGCGGGCGTGTGCGACGTCGCCGAGACCTGCACCGGAACGTCGAACGCGTGCCCCGCGGACGCGTTCCTCCCGTCGACGTCGGTGTGTCGCGCGTCGACCTCGATCGCCGCGTGTGACCCCGCGGAGACCTGCTCCGGCAGCGGCGCTGCGTGCCCTTCGGACGTGGTCACGCGCGTTCCGAGCATGGAGGTCTGCGACAGCGTCGACAACGACTGCGACGGCATGACCGACGACGGCTACGACGTGGGGACGCCCTGCTCCGGCGGCGTCGGCGCGTGCCTCGCGTCGCGCCTGCGCGTCCGCGCCACCGCGGGCGCGGGCACCCCCTGCGGCGCGACCGCAGGGGCTCCGACCACCGAGACCTGCGACGGGATCGACAACAACTGCGACGGCACCATCGATGACGGCTTCGACCTCGGAGCGCCCTGTACGGTGGGCATGGGCGCGTGTCGCGCCACGGGCACGCGCGTCTGCGCCATGAGCGGCGGCGGCGCCACGTGCAGCGCGACGGAGCGGACGTCGAGCGTCGAGGTCTGCGACGGCGTCGACAACGACTGCGACGGCATGATCGACGAGGATCCCTCGATGCTCTGCGCGGGCAACATGAGCGGCGCCGCGTGCGTGCCGTCGATGATGGACTCGGCCTTCTGCGGCTGCGCCACCGACGCCGATTGCGGCAACGCCACGAGCGGACGCATCTGCAACGCCGAGACGCGCCGCTGCGTCGACGGCTGCGCCGTGGGCACGGGCCGCAACGGCTGCCCCACGGGCCAGTTCTGCACGAGCAACGACCCGGCGCGCACGGGCGCCTGCACCACGACGTGCAACTTCGATCAGGACTGCAACGCGATCTCGACGGCGAGGCCCCACTGCCTGACCTCCGACGCCGGGACCGCGAGCCTCTGCGCGGAGTGCGTGACCGATGAGCACTGCGCGGGACGCTCCGACAACCGTGTGCGCTGCGTCGGACCGGACCACACCTGCGCTCAGTGCACAACGACGTCGAGGGACGCGTGCACCGCCGCGGGGCTCGGCAGCGCGTGCCTCTCGACGGGCCTCTGCGGCTGCACGAGCGACGCAGACTGCCAGGCCGATCGACGCTGCAACTCCACCATGAACGCCTGCGAGCCGCGGCCCATCGTCGACGCAGGGACCGACGCCGGCCCCGAAGACACGGGCGTTCAAGACGCGAGCGTGTCTGACGTGATCGTGACCGACGTGATCGTGACCGACGTGAGCGTGACCGACGTTGGCGCGAGCGACATCGGCATCGACGGCGGCGGTGGCGCGGGATACTCGGGCAGCGGATGCGCGTGTCGCGTGAACGCGCCCACGTCGTCGCGCGACTCCCACGCGTGGCTCCTGATCCTGGGCCTCGCGGGCGCCCTCAAGCTCCGCCGCCGCGCGCGTCGCGCGTAGGTCGAGCACCTCCTCTTCTGCTCGTTCCCCCCTGACATCACCGGAGCGGCGTGTCGCGTAGCGTGAGCGGCCCGTCGCCGCACGCGCCGCGGACCTCGCGACTCACGCTCGACCACTCCGCGCCTCCGTATCGACGCTCGCACACTGAAGCGCACATAGCACCGATGCGCGACGGCTGGTCGGCGGCGAGGTTCGCCTGTCGTGCGAGTTCGACCATCATGTCGCGGAGGTCGACGCACTGCGTGGGCTCGACGCTCGCGACGTAGCATCGACGCGAGAGCTCGACCTGCGCCTCGCAGTCGTGGCCCATCATCATCAGCGCGCGCTCCGAGACGGACTGGTACGAGAGCGGCCTCCCTGGCGCTTCGCTCGGCGCGCTGCGCGATGGCGTCGCGTTCGACGTCGTCGCGTTCGATGCGCGCGTCGACGGCGTGTTCGAGCGCGTTCCTTCGGGCAACGTGCCCCGATAGGCGACCGCGACGGCGGCCGACACGAGCTGATACCCGCAGCCCCCACAAAGCAGCCCCGCGATCGCGGTCACCCCGAGCGCGCGACCCCATCGCCGTGTGTTCGCCACCGTTGGACGCCTCCCCCTCGGTGACGAGTAGGTCACCGCGGCGGAGAGCGCGTCAAGAGCCTGCGTCGCGGCGCACCGAGAGCGCCAGCGATCCCGAGTTGGTGGTCACTTCGACCGCGCCTTCCGCCGAGCCGTAGCGCCCTGTCGCGGGACCTTCGCCGACGGGCGCAGCGACGCCCGTCGCGAGCGCGTCGGAGACCTCGCCCGACACCGTCGTGAAGCGCAGCGCGAAGCCGCTCTC
>JBPOHC010001104.1:0-2728 GCA_052035985.1 Myxococcota bacterium
AGTGCGCGACGTTCCAGTGCGACCTCGGCGGACCGCGCGCCACGCACCGGTGCTTGCCGCATCACTGCGGTTTGTGAGCGTTCACTGGCGAGGGGCGACCCGCACCATCCCGCCTGGACCTGCACGGTGCGACGTCCTTCTGGCGCAAGAAGGACATCCCACATCACCACTTCCGTACGTCGCTCCATCCGCCTCCGAGCTGGCGGGCTGCCACCCCCTCGCCACCCGAGGCCCCGCCCTCTTCGCCACGGTGGTAGATGTCTTTCTCGCCGCTCGAAAGCGCGAAGTGGCTTCGTGCACGTTGATCTCGGCAACGCCACCCTGGGGTACCCGTACACGAGGTGACGACGAGGCCCTCCCCGGATCACCAGTCGCTGCTCGATCCGCTGCAGTCCGACGACGCGCAGTCCGACGACGCGCAGTCCGAGCTGTACGACGACGAACAGTCCGAGCTGCTGCCTGACCCGTCCGAAGCCCCTGACGAGTCGTACGACGCCGCGGGCGCGGGCGCGGGCCTCGCGGCTTCATGCACGGCGTCGAGGGCGCGCTGCGCGACCGTGAGCGCCACGACCAGCGCCAGCGGATCGCCCGCGCCTCGCCTGGCCTCCGCGCCTTCTCGCGCCTTCGCGAACGCCTCGACGAGGGCGGGGTGCGCCGCGCCGTACTGCGCGCGCACCGCGCCGAGGGCGCTCGCGTCGAGACGCTTCTGCAGCGACGCGGCGTCCGTCTCCGCGCGCTTCAACGCGGCCTCGCGGTCGGCAGGGAGCTGCCTCACGCTCTTCAGCTTGCGAACCTCGGACTCGACGGCGCCGAGGTCCTTGTCGAGCGACGCGACCTCCGCCTCGTCGCGGAGACCTTCGAGGCGGGCGCGGATCGCCGCGAGCCGCGCCGCGATCTTCGCGACGTCACCGAGGGCGCCCTCGAGCGTCTCGAAGCGCTCGGAGAAGTCCACGCGCGGCCAGCGAGAGGCGAGCTCCGTGAGCTGTACGCGCGTCGCCTGAAGCGCGTCCGGCGACGCGACGACCTCCTTCTCGGTGGCGTCGAGCCGAGGGCGAAACGTCGCGACCTTCGCGTCGAGCCTCTCCACGGACGTCACGAGCGCGTGGAGCGTGGCCGTCACGCTGGCGACCTCATGGAGGACGGCTTCGGGGTTGCAGGGTTTGCCTTCGATGCGGCGGCGCGCGTCGTTCAGACGGGCACGGAGCGGGGCGAACAGCGTCGCGTCGACCTCCGAGATCGCGGTCGGTCGCAGGAGAGGCGACAGCTTCGACGCCACCTCGCGGTACCGCGCCGCCTGTCGGTCGACGTCGGTGAGCGCGTCCTGGATCTTTCCCGAGACCGCGACGCGATCGGCGCGGACCTTCTGTGTAGCCTCCTCCACGTCCGGGAAGGTCTTCTCGACGGTCCTGTACTGCGCCACCGTCGGGGTCTTCTTGTAGCGCTCCCGCGCGCTATACACCGAGAGGAGCGCGGTTTTCACCGGCCAGAGTCCGGGCGCGAACCCCTCCGCCTCGAACGCATCGACGATCGCCTGGGCCTTTCGCGTCAGCTTTTCGACCTCGGCGTCGCGCGCCGCCTGCTCCTTCCTCTTTTGTCTCCCTTCCAACCAGCCCGCCACCATGCTCAAGAAGAAGATCAGCGCGACGGACCCGCAGAGGCCCCTCCACAGGTACGAGAAGAACGAGAGTTCCTCGCTCGGGTGGTTCGTCGGCGCGGGCGCGGGGGGCCGCTCGACCTGCGCGCGCAGCGCTTCGAGCGTACGGAGCGCCGCGGCGCCGACCCCCGACGCGCGCGCAGTCGGACGAAACACCTCGGTGAGCACCCGCTGCGCGTCCGCGTCGGTGAGCCTGTCGCCGAGCCCCGTACCAATCTCGATGCGGTTCTTTCGAGACTCCACGGCCACCACGAGCAGCGCGCCCCGCCCTCCCGTGTCTTCACCCATGCGCCACGCGCGAAAGAGCCCCAGGCTGTACGCTTCGACGGTGCGGGCGCCCGTGTCGGAGACGAGCGCCACGCCGAGCCGCACCTGCGCCCGTCGCCACGTCGCGTCCGTCACCGCGTCGATCTGACGCCGCGTGGTCGCGTCGAGAGCGCCCGTCGCGTCGTACGTCCACCCCTGGACCGGAGGGGGCGGGAACTCCGCGGCGTCCTGCGCGAGCGCCGTCGCGGGTGCGAGCGACAGCACGAAGAACACCACGACGCGCAGGGGACCGGTGCGCGAGTATCGAGCATCGGTTCGGAAGCGTGCGGGCTCTCCACCATCGCCCCTCGTCGCAGGCCATGGATGCGATCGGTCACACGTCTTCGTCACGACCGCGCGAGCTTCTCACAACGCGAAGAACACCAACAACGTCCTACACGGTGCGACGTCCTGCTGGCGCCAGAAGGACATCCCACATCACCCCTTCCGCGCGTCGCTCCGTCCGCCACCCTTCGTTCGACGACGTGATCGGGTGCCTGCGCAAACTTCTCAACCACCGACGCGCGCGGAAGCGGATAGGTAGCCCAACGGCACGCAACAACGAGCGCCATGCTGGAGGATCGCCGAGACGAGTTTGCAGTCTGGGCGATCTGTCCACTCCTGCTGCACGACGAGCAGGCATACTGTCGTGGCGTTCGTGACGACGAAGCCGCGCACGAAGCTGCTGCGCGGATAGGGCCTCCAACGGCCCGCAACGGCGAGCGCCGCGCCGGGGGATCGCCGAGACGAGTTCGCAGTCTGGGCGAT
>JBPOHC010000450.1:0-16757 GCA_052035985.1 Myxococcota bacterium
GGTCGAGCATCACTCTCCCTCGCCGAGCGCGTAGCGGTCGAGCTCGCCCAGGACCCCGAAGGCGCCGCGCACCACCACGCGGTCGACCCCTTCGAGCCCTTCGAGCACGGGGACCCTCCCGTTCTCCTCTTCGCCGATGCGCACGGGCCGGGCCTCGAAGCCGCCGCCCGCGGGGACGAACACCACCAGCGCGCCCTCGTGAGACTGCACGGCCTCACGCGGGAGCCAGCGGCGAGACTCCGTGGCGGGGATCCACACCGAGGCCACGGCGCTCGCGCCCGGACGCAGCGCGCCGTCGGGGTTGTCGAGCGCGACGCGTCCCTCCGCGGTGCGCGTCACCGGGTCGATCACGGGCGCTACGACAGAGACCGTCCCGTTGAAATCTCGCTCGCTACCCGAGAGGCGCACGGTCACCGCGAGCCCCGGACGCACGCGGGGGAGGTCTTGCTCGAAGAGCCGCAGCGAGGCCCACACCCGATCGGTCCGGCCCACCACCGCGATGAGATCACCGCCCGCGACCACGCGTCCGATCGCCACCGGGAGCGCCGCGACGGTGCCCTCGACGGGCGCGCGAATCACGCTCCGCGTCTGTCCGTGGCTCGTGCCCGCGCGGAGCTGCGTGATGTCCGCCTCACGCAGCCCGAGCACATGCAGGTGCTCCTCGGCCTCGCGGAGCTGCGCCTGCGCCGCGGCGTTCTCGGCCTCCGCCCGTCGGAGGTCCTGCGTCGCGCCGACCTGCTCGACCTGGAGCGTCCGAGAGCGCGAGAGCGCGTCGAGCGTCTGCCGCGAGCGCGCGACGGCCATCTGGTACTCCGTCGTCACCTGGTGGAGCTCCACGGTGTCGATCTCGACGAGCGGCGCCCCCTCTCGCACGACGTCACCGATCGTCACGCGCAGCGCCACGACGCGCCCGGTCACCCGCGCGCCCACTTCGGCCATGCGAGACGGGTCGGCCTCGATCGCAGCGGGGACGAGCAGCCTCGGCCCGAAGCGCGCGGCGCCGAGCGCGTCGACCACCACCCCGAGGTTGCGCGACGCCTCCGCCGAGAGCCGCACCCGATCGCGCGCCTCACGCGGGCTTGACCTCTCCTCGCGCGCCGCTCGCGGGTGACACCCCGACGCGGCCGCGGCGAGCAGCCAGCAGAGCATCGCCGTGACGCGCGCGAACGAGGTCACCACCGCGGCTTGCGCGCCCATCGGATCGGAGTCCTGCCGCGACCGGAGTTGCGCCGACACCGCCAGCTCAAAGTCCCCTGCGCCGTGCGGAAACGGTCATGCGCGCGATCGTTATCACCGCCCACAGCGACTGTCAATTGCCGTCCGCGAGCGCTCCGAGGGGGCGGCGGTTCCCTCGCGCGGCGATGCGGTGAAGACCGCGCGCTTCGCTTGTGCGCGCGATGCGTTTTTGAGAACGTCAGCAACCCTCGCTGATGGGATGCGGTGGAGCGAACTGATGGCCGACGATCCGAACGAGCACTGGTTCTCCCTCACCCTGCCTGATGGGGCCACATGGCGCGTCGTCAGGGCCCACTACACCGAGAGCTTCTCCGAGCTCTTCGAGTGCGTCGTCGAGGCGGCATCGTCGGGGAGCGAAGACCCCCTCTCGTACCTCGGCGGAAAGGCCGTCTTCGCCTTCGGCACCGCGAAGGAGGACGACCCCCGCGTGCGCTACGTGGGCGGCATCGTGGCGGGCGTCGTCGACCGGGGATGGATCGCGCAGCGGCGCGTCGTCGAGTTCCGCGTCGTGCCGCGCCTGTGGCTCCTCGATCAGGCCACGAACTACAGGGTGTTTCAGAACGTCGACGCGCTCGCGATCGTCGAGATGGTGCTCGACGAGCACAAGATCTACATGGGCAAGGAGCGCGTGAAGGAGACGCCCGACCCGCTCCCCAAGCGCGAGTACTGCACGCAGTACGGCGAGTCTGACCTCGCCTTCGTGCGTCGCCTGCTCGAAGAGGAGGGCATCGGGTTCCTCTTCAAGCAGGACTGGGCCGCGGGCTCGGGCGACCCCCTCGCGCCGCAGATCGCGCAGCACTCCGACACGCTCGTCCTCGGGCAGTGGTCGAAGACCGACGCGTTCCCGCTGACCATCACCACGCCCGTCGACGTGGTGGGCGAAGGCGGATCGACCTCGGGCGTCGAGACCCTCCGCACGCTCGAGCACGTCGCCGCCGTGGTCTCCACGGGGCACCGCCTCCGCGACTACGACTTCACCCGCGCCGCGCAGGTGATCGACGAGAAGCGCGACCAGGCCGACGCGCTCGGCTCCCGCGTGCGCATCGAGTACCCAGGGCGCGTCACCCTCGGCGCGCTCTCGGGCAACACGTACGGCGAGTCCGACGTGAAGCGCCTCACGGCCCTGCGGCTCCAGGAGACCGAGTCTCACGCGGGCTACACCTCGGGCCGCGGCGACGTGATCGCCTTCGGTCCCGGCGCTGTTTTTCAGGTGATGCGAGAGGGCGGCGCGGCGGCGGAGAAGTTCCTCGCGACGAGGGTCACGCACCGCTGCGAGGCGCCCGAGGTGCTCTACCTCGACAGCGGATCGGGCAGCGGAGCGTCGCGCCGCGACCGCTACGCGAACACCTTCGAGTGCATCCCTCCGACGCAGGGGTATCGCCCCGCGCGCGTCACGCCGAAGCCTCGCGCCCTCACGCCGCAGAGCGCCGTGGTGGTGCCCGAGCCCAAGACCTCGACGGACCCCATCTGCACCGACGCGTACGGCAGGGTGAAGGTGCGCTTCCAGTGGGCGAGGCCCGACGAGCGAACCACGGACGAGAAGCCCAAGAACGACTCGTGCTGGATCCGCACGACGCAGGCGTGGGCGGGTGACCGCTGGGGCTTCGTGTTCCTGCCGCGCGTGGGGATGGAGGTGCTGGTGCAGTTCCTCGACGCCGACCCCGACCGGCCGGTGGTCACGGGCTGCCTCTACAACTCGGTGAACATGCCCCCCGAGGTGCTCCCCGGCGCGAAGACGAAGAGCATCCTCCGCACGCAGAACACCCCCACGGGCGCGGGCTACAACGAGCTCTCCTTCGAAGACGAGGTCGACAAGGAGCTCGTCTACCTCCGCGCGCAGAAGGACCTCACCGAGAAGGTCTTCAACGACCACACCGCGAACTACGACCACGACGAGACGGTCACCGTCGGCAACGACCAGACCTTCACCGTGAAGCACGACCGCAAGGCCACCGTGCAGAACGACGACTCCCTCGACGTGACCATGAACCGCCGCGCCACCGTGGGCGGCAACGACAGCCTCGAGGTCGAGAAGAACCTCTCGGTCACGGTCTTCGCCGAGTCGACGCTCACCGTGAGCAAGACGCACGTGATGTCCATCGACGAGGGGCTCACCGTGAAGGTCGGCGGCAACTCGGGGTCGAAGCTCGAGATGCTCCCCGCGTCGATCAAGCTCTCCATCGGGTCGAGCAAGATCGAGATGACGTCGAGCACGATCGTGGTGCAGACCGGCGCCAGCAAGGTCGACCTCGCCGCGGCGGCCGCCTCGCTCGAGAGCACCAAGGTCGAGGTGAAGGCCACGGCGTCGGCGGCGGTGCAAGCGGGCGCGACGCTCGACCTCAAGGCGTCGGGCATCACCACGGTCGCTGGCGCCCTCGTGAAGATCAACTGAGAGGCGCACGATGCCCCCCGCCGCTCGAATGGGAGACAGCACCAGCCACGGTGGCTCCATCGTTCTCGGGTGCCCCACGGTGCTCATCGCGAACATGCCCGCGGCGCGCCTCACGGACATGCACGCGTGTCCGATGGTGACGCCCGGCGTGCCGCCGATCCCTCACGTCGGAGGCCCCATCGTGGGCCCCGGCGTCGTCACCGTGCTCGTCGGGGGTCTCCCGCAGGCGCAACTGGGAGACTCGTGCGTGTGCGTCGGTCCGCCTGACTCCATCGTGGTGGGCGCTCCCACCGTGATGGTCGGCAGCGGCGGTGGCGGCGGAGGTGGTGGTGGCGGCGGAGGTGGTGGTGGCGGCGGAATGGGCGGCGCCCAGGGCGCGCTCGGGGGCGCTGCGGCGAGCGGCGTGCGGCAGCCGTGCGGACCGACGACGCAGTCGCGCGCGCTCGGTGACGGTCGCTACGAGGCCACGCGCGACGGCGTGGTGTGCGTGATCGGCGAGCTGGAGTTCGTCGCGTCGGCGCTGCGCGCGCTCTCGGAGCTCTCGGGCCACGAGACGGGACGCGCGGTGCTCGCGGCGCTTCGAAAGCGCTCGATCGCGGTGGCCGTGGTTTGTGGCGACGCGGCGACGGTGCGCGTCGATCGCGCGTCGGTCACGGTGGCGCTGTCGTTCGAACTCGCCGTGCCCGCGGAGCAGGTCGAGGCCCAGGGCATCGCGCTCGAACGGCTTCTCTGGGCGGTCGAAGACGTGTGTGAGCGCGGGCTCCCTTCGACGACGGCCGAGGCGCTCTCGGAGGTCGGTACGTGACCCGCGTCTCGAACGAGCACGGGGGCTTCGAGGCGCCCGACGCGTGGACGCAGATGCCTGGACTCGGCGCGGCGGGATGCAGCCCCGAGGAGCTCTCGGCGCCGACGAGGCCGCACCCGTCGATCCTCCTGACGGGCGACGTGAGAGACCCCGCGATGGGCGCGTCGGCGTACGTGACCGCGCAGCTCGAGGCGCTTTCGAAGCTCCTCGCCGAGTGGCGCTCGATCGACGGGAACGTCACCGACGCTGAACCGGGCCCCGCCGTCGTCCGCCACGGGTTCAACGCGCCCGACGAGGGCTGGATCGTGCAGTTTCAGGCGTACTGGTTCTTCGGCGAGCGCGTGTCGATCCTCACGGCGACGACGCCCGCGGCCGACACGAGCGCCGCGTGGGAGGTCTTCGCGGCCGCCGTGGCGAGCTTCGAAGCGCCCCCGTCTCCGCCCGTCAGTGACGCGCGCGAAGGATCAGAAAGAGCCCGAGAAGTACAGGGATGAACAGGATTCCGACGGCGACGATGAGCTTGTAGCGCGCCGTCTCGGAGGGGTCTGCGGGGGCTCTGGGGGCGGGGTCGGACTTCGGCGTCGAGACGATCTTCGGCGCGTCGAGCGAGGGCATCGGCGTCGGCGGAGGGAGCGCGTTCGAGAGCGGCGCGGCGATGGGAGCCGTGGGCGAGGGCTGCCCCATCGGGGCGCGCGCCGGCTGCTGTTGCGGCTGCTGCGCGATGTGGTGCTCCAGCGCGCCCTGATCGACGGCCATCGTGCGGAGGAGCGCGTCGTCGTCGGCGGCGGACGGCACCTGATCGATGGCGACGGTGCGCTCGATCTCTGGGGGCTCGCCGATCTCCTGTGTGGCCGCCGCGTCGGAGTCGTCGGGGTGCGCGTCGGCGACGGGCGCCGCGACGTCGAGGGCCGCGACCGTGGGCACGGCGAGGCCAGACTCCTCGATCGCGAGGGTGCGTCCGAAGCGGTCGTCGTCTTCGTCTTCGGTGGGGAACGACGGCGCGCTCGCGGGCGGCGCGCTCACGGGCGGCGCGGGCGAGAACGTCGGCAACTGCGTCGAGGGCTTGATGACCGGCGCCGACACGAACGACGGGGCCGCGCTGGTCGCGACGCGCCCTCTCGCTTCGAGCGCGGCCTTCGCGGCGAGGCGCTCCGCGGGCGTGATCGCCACCTCGGTCGTCGCGGCCTCGTCGGGCTCCGTCGAGAACGCGGGCGCGGCGAGCGGCGCTGTGCGCGGTGCGGTGAGCGGCGGCGGTCGCGGCAGCGGAGACGAGATCGGCAACGGCGCGAGGGGCGCGAGGGGCGCTGCGGCGCTCGGCGCGGGCGCGGGCTGCGGCGCGGGCGCGGGTTGCGGGGCGGGCGCGGGCTGCTGCGCGGGCGGCTGCGGCGCGGGCGCGATGGGCTTCGCGCGGACGGGCGTACGCCACGCGTTGGAGGCGGCCTCGCGCAGCGCCTCGGCGGAGGCGAAGCGGTCGGTGTGGCGCGCGGACATCGCGCGAGAGACGACCTCCCAGAGCGCGTCGGGGACGTCGTCGCGGCGGCGCTCGAGGCCCGCGGGAGAGAGCGTGAGCCCGAGCTCGGGCGGGAGCGAGAGCATCTCGCGGAGCAGGCCGCCGAGGGAGAACACGTCGGTGTGCGGCCCCGTCGTGCCGTCGGGCTCGAGCTGCTCGGGCGCGGGGAAGCTCAGCGCGCGCGCGCTTCGAATGGGCGCCGTGGGATCGGGCGCGGCGTACTTCGCGAGCCCGAAATCGACGATGCTCACCGCGAGGTCGGGGGGGTCGCCTTGATAGAGCACGCTGCCCGGCGTGAGCCCGAGGTGGAGCACCTGGCGCGGCGCGCGGTGCCCCGCGTCGAAGGCCCTGCACGCGTGGTCGAAGAGGGCCTCGATGAGGGGCAGCGGGAGGAGCCTCTCCGCGAGGCGCGCCTCGTCGAGCGCGGCGCCGATGGAGCGCCCCTCGACGGGGTCATAGACGAGGTACGGCCTGGCATCCCAGAGGCCCTGGTTGAGCACCGCGGGGACGTCGTCGTGACGGAACGCGCGCAGCGCTCGGAGCGCGTCGGCGAGGTCGCGCGGGAGCGCCGTCACGCCCGCGGCGAGGGGCTTGAGGAGCTTCACGCTCACGACCCGGTCGGTGTGCTGCTTGTCCGTCGCGCGCCAGCTCTCGCCGACCCCGCGGTCGGGGAGCGGTGCGACGAGCTCGTAGCGCTGATCGAGGAGGACTCCGGCGGCGGGCTTCATCAACGGGTGCGCGATCGTACGGGGACGGCGTCGGCGACGGCAAGCGCAGAGGCGCTGCCCAGACGTTGCGCAGACGAGGTCTTCGTTCGCGTTCGGAGTCGGGTTCTGATACCTGAGAGGCCCTGCCACTCCGAGGGAGTCGGGAAGATCACGTCCATGCGAACCGGTGGGACCAGACTCCATCTCCGCGCCTGCCTCGTCGCGGCGCTCCTCGCGGCCGTCGGCGCGTGCGAAGGCTTTCGCGAGTTTCCGGCGGCGCGAGACGCGACGACCGACCACGGCGACGCGAGGTCCGACGGCGACGTCAGCGCGCCCCGCGACGCCGCCGACGCGAACGACGCGGCAGACGCGAGCGACGTGAGCGACGCGAGCGACGTGACGCCTGCGCCGACGGACGCGGGCCCCTGCGGAGGCGCGTGCCCCTCGGGTCAGGTGTGCTGCGACAACCGCTGCGTCGACCCGATGACCGACCCGACGAACTGCGGCGGCTGCGCGGTCACCTGCGCCGCGGCCAACGCGTCGTCGACGTGCCAGCGCGGCGCCTGCGTGAACCTCTGCCTCCCCGGCTTCGGCGACTGCGACACGAGCCCCCTCAACGGCTGCGAGGTGAACCTCTCGTCGAGCGCCTTCAACTGCGGCGCGTGCGCCCGCGCGTGCCGGATGTTCCGCGAGAACTCCACCTGCGACACGGGGCGCTGCGCGGTGGCCTGCACGCAGGGCTGGGGCAACTGCGACGGCGACGTCGACAACGGCTGCGAGGTGAACCTCCAGACCTCGATCGAGCACTGCGCGGGCTGCGACAACCCCTGCCGCGCGAACCACAACGCCCCGTACTGCGACGGCGTCATGTGTCAGCTCGGGGCCTGTGACCCGGGCTGGGCCGACTGCAACGGCGACCGCCGCGACGGCTGCGAGACGCACACCGACACCGACGTCGGAAACTGCGGACGCTGCAACAACGCGTGCGCGCCCGGCGCCGGCGCGACGCCCACGTGCTCGTCGGGCGTGTGCGCCACGGTCATGGTGACGTGCACCGCCCCGCGCGCCGAGTGCGACGGCGTGGTGACCCCGATGGCGGCGCAGTGCGAGACCGACATCACCGCGTCGGCCGCCCACTGCGGGCGCTGCGGCAACGCGTGCAGCACGGTGAACGCCACCTCGCGCTGCGAGGCGCGCGCGTGTCAGCTCACGTGCAACGCGGGCTTCGGCAACTGCGATTCGAACGCCGCCAACGGCTGCGAGACCAACCTCAACACCTCGCCCGACAACTGCGGCGCGTGCCGGCAGGCGTGCGCGCTCCCCAACGCGGTCGGCGTCGCGTGCGTCATGTCGGCCTGCAGGCCCACGACCTGCGCCGCGGGCTACGGCGACTGCGACGCGAACCCCGCCAACGGCTGCGAGACCGACACCCGCACCGCCGTCACGCACTGCGGCGCCTGCGGGCGCGCCTGCGCCGTGGCCAACGGGACGCCGCGCTGCATGGGCTCGCTCTGCGCCGTGGCGACGTGCAACGGGGGCTTCGGCAACTGCGACGGCAACGCCGCCAACGGCTGCGAGGTCAACAACCAGATCGACCCGCGCCACTGCGGCGCCTGCGGAACGCTCTGCAACCTGCCCAACAGCCTCCCCACGTGCAGCGGCGGGCGGTGCGTGCTCGGCGCGTGCTTCGGGAGCTACCAGGACTGCGACCGCAACCCCGCCACGGGCTGTGAGAGCGACATCCTCCGCGACACGCGCAACTGCGGGGGATGCAACCGGGCGTGCCCCTTCCGTTGCGTCAACGGCGCGTGCATCCCGTGACGGAGGGAGGGAGACACACGATGCGACGACTCGCCGTCACCACCGCGCTCGGCCTCGCGCTCCTCGCGCCGCGCGCCGCCCACGCGCAGCAACACCCTCGCACACAGCCCGCGCAGCCCGCGTCACCCGCGCAGCCCGCGTCACCCGCATCGCCCTCGCCCGAGGTCGAGGCCGAGCACGCGCACGGGATCGAGCTCCGTCGGCAGCAGCGCGACGCCGAGGCGCGAGACGTGTTTCGCGGGATCTACGAGCGCACCCACGAGCCGCGCGCGCTCGCCAGGCAGGCCGCCGCGGAGGGCGCGATGGGCGAGTGGGTCGCCGCCGAGGAGCACCTCTCGGCCGCCCTCGACGCCGCGCAGGACCCTTGGATCGTGCAGAACCGCGCGGGCCTCGAGTCAGACCTCGCGGGCTTTCGCGCCCACGTCGGGCTCCTCATGATCGTCTCGTCGACGCCCCGCGCGGAGCTCTGGATCGGCGGCGCGCGCAGGGCCTCGCTCCCGCTCGAACACCCCATCCACGTGCCCGCGGGGACGCTCGCGGTCGAGGTGCGCGCCGAGGGATATCTCCCCGAGGTGCGGCCCGTGAGCGTGACCGGCGGACTCCACGCCGTCGCCCGCGAGACCGTGAACCTCACCGCCGACGTGCAACGCCCCGTGACGCCCGTGGTCACGCCCATCGTTACACCCGTCGTCACGCCGCCGACGCCGGAGGGGCCTCCCGCGCGCGTCCCTGCGCTGCGCATCGTGGGGTTCTCGCTCCTCGGCGCGGGCGCGATCGGGCTCGGCGTCGGCGTCGCGGGCATGGTCATGTATTCGGGCGACGTGTCGACCTTCAACAGCGACCCCACGTGCGGCTACGCGTCGCTCACGCCCTCGTGCCGCGCCGTCTACGATTCAGGAATGTCTGCGCGGACCATCGGCATCGCGGGCATGGCCATCGGGGGCGCCCTCGTCGCGGGCGCGGTGACCACGCTGGCGATCTCGCTCCTCGGGGCTTCGCGAGGGCCGACGGTCTCGGTCGACGCGCGCGCCGGGGGCCTCGACGTCTCGCTCGCAGGGCGCTTCTGAGCGGCGGAATCATCGCGTTGCGGGCCTCGCACCGTGCGAGCGCCCCGCGCATCGGATAGAGTCGCGACCTCTCCCCGCACTGCTCCGATCCATCGAAGGCGAAACCATGAACAACGACGACGAGGCCCTGGCACCGGGCTCGTATTTCGGGAGCTATCAGATCGTAAAGGTGCTCGGTCAAGGCGCCTTCGGCGTGGTCTACGAGGCGCTCCGTCAGCCCCTCGGCAAGCGCGTCGCGCTCAAGGTCCTGCGTCGCCAGCTCGTGTCGCAGCAGGAGGTGCTCCAGCGCTTTCTCCGCGAGGCGCAGACCACGGCGCAGATCCAGCACCCGCACATCGTCGACACCTTCGACATCGGCGAGCACGGCGGCGCGCCCTACATCGCGATGGAGTTCATCGAGGGCGAGCCCCTCTCGTCGCGGCTCAAGCGCGACAAGCGCCTCGCGCCGACGCTCTCCGTCGACGTCATGCTCGCGGTGCTCTCGGCGATGACCATGGTCCACGAGCGCGGCGTGGTGCACCGCGACCTCAAGCCCGAGAACATCTTCCTCATGCGCACGCGCGGCGGAGGGGTGCACCCGAAGGTGCTCGACTTCGGCATCGCGAAGGTGACCCAGAACGAGTCCGACATGGTGCTCACGCGCACCACCGCCCTCCTCGGGACGCCCTATTACATGTCGCCCGAGCAGGCGCGCGAGTCGAAGCACATCGACGCGCGCAGCGACCAGTGGGCGCTCGGGGTGATCCTCTACGAGTGCGTCACGGGGCGGCGTCCCTTCGTGGGCTCGTCGCTGCTCGACCTGCTCAACCGCATCGCGACGGCCGACTACGTGGCGCCGTCGAGCCTCGCGCCCGACGTCACCCCCGAGCTCGAAGCGATCATCACGAAGATGCTCCAGCGCGACCCTCACGAGCGCTTCGCCGACACGCGCGCCGTGGGCCTCGCGCTGCTCCCCTTCGGCAGCGACGCCGCGCGCGCGCACTGGGCCGACGAGTTCAACGGCCGCTTGTCGTCGGCGCCTCCCCTCCCCGACGAAATCGCCGACACCACGGAGCTCCCCGAGAACGCCGCCACCGCGGCCGCGTCCTCGCTCCAGAACGTCTCGCGCCCGAGCTTCTCGTCGTCGGGTCAGCCGCAGGGCCTCGCGGCCTTCTCGAGCTCCGCGGCCTCGCGCTCTGTGCCGCCGCGCCCCGCGCCGCCCGCGCAAGACGCCGCCGCGCTCACCGCCGCGATGACCTCTCCGCCCCTCGCTCCCGCAGGCGGAACGCTCACCCTCTCGCCCCGCGAGAGCACCGCCCCGAAGGAGCCCGCGCGCGCCTCCCGCGGTTGGATCGCCCCCGCCGCCGTCGGCGCGATCGCCCTCGCCGCCGTCGCCACGTGGGCCGCGATGCGGAGCTCCACGCCGCCCTCTGCCGTCGCCGCCACGGTTACCGCGCGCCCCGCGCCCGCGCGCTTCCGCGTGACCACGCGCGTCGTCCCCGCGAGCGCCGCGATCACGCTCGACCGCGAGGCGCCCGTGACGGGCTCCATCGACCGCGAGCTCGCGCGCGACGGGAGCATCCACCGCATCGTCGTGTCGGCGCCGGGCTACCGCCGCGCCGAGTTCGAATTCCGCGACCTCTTCTCGTCGCCCGAGATCGAGCTCGTGCGCGAGGAGCCCGCCGCCGAGCCGACGCCCGCCGTCGCCGCGCCCGTCGTCACCGACGCAGGCGCCGTCGTCGCCCAGCGCGCAGAGGCCACCGACACCCACCGCGGACGCAACCGCCGCGACGCCGGCGCCGGGGGCGGCCGCGACCGCAACGCGCGCAACACGCAGGCCGCGGAGCCCGAGACGGGCAGCAACGGCGTCGCGATCCGCTGAGCGCCGCAGCGCTCCCTCCGACACAGCTCAGAGCTTGAAGACCGACCGCGCGTTGTCGCTGAGAAAGCGTCTCCGCGCGTCGTCGTCGAGGCCGAGCGCGTCGACCTCGGCGACGCACTCCGCGGGCGCGATCATCGGGTGATTGCTCCCGAAGAGGACCTTCTTTCGCCCGTGCGCGCGGAGGTACTCCACGAGCTCGCGGGGATAGCGCGAGGGCTTGTACGCCGACGTGTCGATGTAGACGTTGGGGTACTTCGTGGCGAGCGCGATCATCTCCGTCGTCCACGGATACCCGATGTGTCCGCCCACGATCGTGAGCTCGGGGAAGGTCGCCGCCACCTCGTCGAGATACGGGATCGGTCGCCCGGGCTCCGACGGCCGCAGCGGCCCCGCGTGCCCCACCTGAAGGCAGAACGGAACGCCGAGCTCGATGCACTCGACGTAGAGCGGATAGTAGTGACGGTCGTTCGGAGGCAATCCCCACAGCCACGGGAGCATGCGCAGCGCGCGCATCCCGAGCGAGCGCACGCAGCGACGGAGCTCGCGCACGGCGTCGAGCGGACGCAGCAGGTCGACAGACGCGACGCCCACGAGTCGATCGGGGTGACGCGCGACGAGCGCTGCGACGTCGTCGTTCGAGAGCATGGGGCCCGTCGGTCCCCACCACGCGGTGACGAGCGCGCGGTCGACGCCCGCCGCGTCGAGCGAGCCGATCGTGAACGCGTCGGGGATCTCATCGGGGAGGGCCGCGCCGACCATGTCCCTCCAGCGCCGCAGCGAGGCGAAGATCGGCTCACGCAGGAACGCGGGTGTGGGGTGCTGAATCCACGCGTCGATGATGGGCTCGCGCATCGCGCGCGACGGTATCACACGCGCGCCTGACGACAGCGCTCAGCGCGACTCGCGGTCGATGCGGTCGATCCAGTCGCGGGCGAGCTCACGCAGCCCGAGGGGTCGCGCGGGGTCGTCTGCGAGCGTCGAGAACATCGCCCGCGCGCCCGCCCTGTCGCCGAGGTGATAGCGCGACGTGGCGATCATGCGCCGCGCCTCGGCGAGCACGCGCGCGTCGGTGGCCCGCGTCGCGCCGTCGTCGAGCCACGCGAGCGCGTCGGTGAAGCGCTCGTGCTGAAAGAGCTGACGGCCCACGAGGTACGCGCGCAACGGATCGCCCGCGGGCTCCTGCACGAGCCTCGACATCGCGACCACGGACGACGCGTCGAGCTCCCCTCGCCCGATGAGCAGATCGCGGAACGCCGCCTCGCGCTCGCCGCCCGCGCGCAGCATCGTGAGCTTGAGCGTGAGCGTGCGGGCCTCGTCTTCTTCGAGCAGCGCGAGGTCGACGGCCTCGTAGCGGGCGAGCGCATCCGCGGGACCTCTCCAGCGCCACACGGCGTCGGCGATGGCCGTACGGATGCGATTTCCCGCGGCGGGGCCGAGGATCTGAGAGGCTTCTGCGGCGATGCGATCGGCGCCAGCGAGGTCGCCCGCGCGCACGGTGGCGATCGCGAGCGCGGCGCGGTTGCGCGTGTCGGTGGGGTCGCGGTCGACGAGCGTCCCATACTCGTCGATGGCGCGTCGGAGGTCGCCCGCTTCGAGGTGTCGCGCGGCCTCGTCGCTGAGGTCTTCGAGTTCGTACGGGCACGTACGACCGAAGACCGAGGCGCGGCGAAAGCGCGTCCTCGCGCGGGTGAGCGTGCGCTCGCTCACGGGAACCGTGCGCAGAAAGCCGTGCCAAGACCGCTCGAGCGCGGCGAGCGGGCGCCCGTAGGCTCCCTCGAAATCGCCCGTCGCGTAGAGCCGACGGAATCGTTCGGCCCCGTACGAGTCGTGCAGCCACCGACAGAACGACCCCGCGGCGGTGTAGGCCGTGACCGACGCGCTCGCGAAGAACCCGAGGCCCGCGAGCGTCGAGACGCGCGGCGCCATCCCCGCTTCGAGCATCGCGCGCGACCACTGGTGCGGCGTCGACTCGCTCTCGCCCTCCCACGCCGCCGCCACCGCGGCCCCCTCGATGAGGCCGGGGACCGGGAGCAGCGCCCCCCGCGCGGTGATGTGCAGCGGCCCCGGCGCCATCTCTGCGGCGACCACGTGCGCGAGCTCGTGCTTGAGCACCGGATGCGGAAAGGGCGCGTACTGGAGGTAGACCTCATAGCGCCACGGCTTCGCGATGTACGTGTCGGCCGCGCCCATGAGCGACTGCTTCTGCTCCGCGTTGGCGAAGAGAAACACCGCGATGCGACGCGACACGTGCACGCCGTAGAACGCCTCGAGCTGCGCCACGCGCACGTCGCAGTCGCGCGCCGTGAGCCTCGCCTGACGCGCGTCGATGGAGCGGTCGTACCAGACCACGCAGCGCCGCGACCACGCCTCGCCTTCGAGCCGATCGGCGATCTGTCGCGCCGTGTGACGGTGGCCGAGCGACGGCCCCGCGAGCCAGACGCCGACGCCCGCCGAGAGCCCCACGAGCGCCACGAGCAGCGACGCGTGGCGCGCTCGCAACGTCGCGAACGAGAGCGAGGCGGGCGAGGTCCACGCGGCGCGGAGGAGCGCGGCGAGCGCGACGATCCAGGCGACGGTGCCGACGCGGTAGGTGACCAGCGGGAGGCCCAGCGGGATGCGCTCGTCGTAGAGCGCGCCGGGGTAGAAGCCGAAGAAGGGGTCGTACGCGAAGATCGTCGGCGTGACGTAGAAGCGCACGACGCTCCACACGATGAACGCGGGGACGAGCAGCGCAGCGAGGAGCGTGGCCCTCCCGCGGGAGTGAAAGAGCGCGCCGAGGCTGAGCCCCACGAGGCCCGAGAGCGCCGCCCCGGGGAGCGCCACGAGGAGCCAGTAGAGCGCGCCTTGAGAGGGTCCGCAGGCGGGCGCGAAGGCGCCGTGCGCGAGCACCACGAGGCCCATGAGCGCGACGAGCGCGACGGGATAGAGGGCCGCCACGGCGACGACGTCGGAGCCTCGCGCGTCACCGCCTCGCTTGCGGAGCGAGACCGCGAGACCGGCGCCCGAGAGGGCTCCCATCACCGAGGCGACGAGGGCGGCGAAGAGGGCCGAGGGGAAGCCGATGTGATCGGTGACGGAGTTCGACCAGAGGGCGAGCGCGACGAGCGCCGAGAGCGCGACGCCGACGCGCGCGCGCCATGTGGAGACGAGCGCGCGGAGGGCGATCATGCGATCACGTGTCGGCTTCGGCGAGGTCGTCGTCGGGCGACGGAGGCGGCGGAGGCACCGACGGGGTGATCACCCGATCGAGCAGCGCGAAGGCGAGCACCTCGTCGATGCGCTTGCAGCAGTCGATGCGGAGCTCGTTGCGAACCTCCTCGGGGATCTCCTCGATGTCCTTGGCGTTGCGGGCCGGGAGGAGGATGTGCTTGATGCCCGCGCGGTGCGCCGCGAGGACCTTCTCCTTCACGCCGCCGATGGGGAGCACCACGCCGCGGAGCGTGATCTCACCGGTCATCGAGAGGTCGCTGCGCACGGGGCGATGCGTGAGGAGCGACACGATCGCGGTCACGATGGCAACGCCCGCGCTGGGGACGTCCTTGGGCGTTCCGCCCTGCGGGACGTGGACGTGGAGGTCGCTCTTGTTGAGGAACTCGGGGTCGATCTCGAGCTCCCTGGCGTGCGTGCGCACCCACGAGAGCGAGGCGGCCGCGGACTCCTTCATCACGTTCCCGAGCTGGCCCGTGATGGTGATGTTGCCCTTGCCGGGGAAGCGCGAAGCCTCCACGAAGAGGATCACGCCGCCCACGGGCGTCCACGCCATGCCCGCGACGACGCCCACCGTGGGCGACCGCTCGGCGCCCTCGTCCTGGTACTTCGGCGGACCGAGCACCTTCTCGACGAAGGGACGGTCACCCCGCTCGCGCACCTCTTCGCCCGCAGCGACGCGCACGGCGACGGCGCGGCACACGGCGGCCACCTCGCGCGTGAGGTTTCGCACCCCGGCCTCGCGCGTGTAGCTCTCGATGAGCGCGTCGTAGCCGTCGTCGACCCAGTCGAGGCGCTCGGGGGTCAGCCCGTGCTCCTCGAGCATCTTGGGGCCGATGTACTCCCGCGCGATGTGGAGCTTCTCGACGCGCGTGTAGCCCGCGATCTCGATGACCTCCATGCGGTCGAGGAGCGGCGCGGGGATCGTGTCCTTGTTGTTCGCCGTGCAGATGAACATCGCGTGCGAGATGTCGTAGGGCACGTCGATGTAGTGGTCGACGAAGGTGTTGTTCTGATCGGGGTCGAGCACCTCGAGCAGCGCCGACGCGGGGTCTCCGCGCACGTCAGCACCGAGCTTGTCGACCTCGTCCAGAATGATGATCGGGTTCATCGTCCCGGCCTTCTTCATGGCCTGCACGATGCGACCGGGGAGCGCGCCCACGTAGGTGCGACGGTGCCCGCGGATCTCGGCCTCGTCCCTCACGCCGCCGAGCGAGATGCGCACCATCTGTCGGCCGATGGCGCGCGAGATCGACTTCGCGAGCGAGGTCTTGCCCACGCCGGGCGGACCCACGAAGCACAGGATGGGGCCGCGGCGGTCCTTGCGGAGCTTGCGCACGGCCACGTACTCGAGGATGCGCTTCTTGGGCTGCTTGAGCCCGAAGTGATCCTCATCGAGCGCGCGACGCACGGCCTCGACGTCGAACTTGTCCTCCGTGTGGCGGTGCCAGGGAATGTCCACCAGCCACTCGATGTACTGCCGCGTGACCTGGTACTCGGCCGAGTGCCCCTGCATCGCGCGGAGGCGACCGAGCTGACGGCGGGCCACCTTCGAAGCGTCCTCGGGGAGCTTCGCCTTCGCGATGCGCTCGCGGAGCTGATCGAGCTCCTCCTCGCTCTCGTCGGTCTCGCCGAGCTCCTCTTTGATGGTCTTGAGCTGCGCGCGGAGGATCTCCTCGCGCTCGCTGCGCCCCATCTCGCCCGACACCATCGACTGGATCTCTTTGCGTACGCGATGCACCTCGTGGACGCGCCGCGCGAGGTGGTGCGCGAGCTTGAGCCGCTCGGCCAGATCCACCGCTTCGAGCACCTGCTGCCGATCCGCGGGGGTCACGGGCGGAGAGGGCATGTGGAGCGTGCAGAGGTCCGCGAGGGCGCCCGGGTCCGCGGCGTTCTCCGCGACCTGCGTGAGCTCCTTCGGAACGGGCGGAGAGTACTCGCCGAGCGCGCGGGCGAGGTCACGCAGCTCGCGCGAGACGCGCTCGATGTCGGGCGTGCGCGTGAGGGGCTCTTGAATGCGCTGCACGCGGGCGCGGAGGTACGTGCCCTCGTTGAGCAGGCCCACGAGGTTCATCCTCGCGATGCCCTGGAGGAGCACCGAGTAGTTGCTCGCCCCGAGCTTGATGACCTTCACGATGCGGGCGACGGTGC
>JBPOHC010000918.1:0-22610 GCA_052035985.1 Myxococcota bacterium
CACTGGGCCTGCCGAAGACCACCGTGAGCGGCAAGGCGGCCGAGCTCGAAGAGCACCTGGGGGCGCAGCTGCTCCGGCGCACCACGCTCAAGCGGGCGCTGAATGACGCGGTCGTGGCCTTCGTCGAGCAGGACGAGGAGGCCCTCGCGCGCCTCGAGGGCGCCGAGCAAACGGTGACGGAGCTGCAGCGCTAGCAGCGCGGACGCCTGCGGGGGACGGCCATGACGGCGATGGGCTAGACGCTGCTGGCGCCGCCACGGCAGTGTGCGCGCTCGTCGAACAGTCGGCGTGTACACACACCGTCCCGCGAGCGCACTTACGCCGAGGTGAGTCCGCGTGGCAAGCGCGGCGTTGACGCCCGGGGCAGTTGGGATACTTAGAGCGCCCCCCAACCGGGTTTGGTACAGGACGGCGGACCTCTCGCACGCGCACGGGTGTGCTTGAACTTGTAGCCGCAGTGGGTGAAGTAGTGGGCTGCGTCCTCGGGAGTGACGGCGTCGAGCGCTTTGCGGGCCGCTTCGAGCAGGGCGTCGTAGGTGCGTGCAGCGGCGGCTCGCAGTTGCGTCTTGACCTTCGAGCCGCAGGACTCGATGGGCGAGAGGTCGGGCGAGTAGGGTGGCAGGTAGCGCACACGAGCCCCGAAGGCGCGGATCGCCTTGCGCACTTCGGCCATCCGGTGGGGCGAGACGTTGTCCATCAGGACGATGTCGTCTGGGCTCAGCACCGGCCCCAGCACCTCCGTCGCGTACGTCACCATCGCGGGGGTGTCGATCGCCCCCTTCAACAGGAACGACGCGACCGGACCGCTCGAGCGCAGACCAAACAGGAGCGTAACGTTGACGCCCGGGCTCCCCGGCACCGAACCGTGGGCCCGCTCGCCCACCGGGGCCCGCGCGTACAGCCGGGTCATGGCGAGATTGATGCCGAACTCGTCGAGCACCACGAGGTGCTCGGGATCGAAACGCGTCATGCGGTGCAGGAACCCCGCGCGGAGCTTCTGGACGTCCGGCCGTTCCCGCTCGTCCGCATGACGCGTCTTCTTTTTCGCGAGAGGTTCAACCTTTGGAGCGCGCGGCCGACCGCGGACTCGCTGGTGTGGAGGGGGCGGGCCTGTTCCAGGCGCTCGCGCAGTTCGGGCAGGGTCGCGTCGGGCTGCTGTTCGACCAGACGGCGCAGCGCGTCGAGGGCGGGTCCGTCGATCGTCGGCGCGACACCTCCCGCGTGCGGCCGCGGCGTTACGCCGCCGGTCTCGCGCTCCAAGCCGAGCCAGTTCTCGACCGTGTTGGCCGCGAGACGGAACAGCGTCGCCAGATCTCGGATCGAACCCTCACCCCGCTTGTACGCACCGACCACGCGCTCGCGCAGATCGAGGCTGTACGGTCCCATGGTGATTCTCCTCTGTCGGAATCTAACCATCCGTACCAAACGCGCTTGGGGGGCGCTCTATCACGACCGTCCCAGAGCAGGCGGCGTACGTGCCGGGCACACGAACAATCGCGCAAGGAACCGGCGGCGGTTACGACGCCGGGAGCGATCTCAGCGCGACACCCTGGCGGCGGTCACGAGGCCGGGAGCGATCTCAGCGCGACACCCCGGCGTCCTTACGGCCGCCGGTTCCTTCGGTGCTCCACCCACACCAATCTGGGACAGTAGAGCCATGCCGCCGAGCTCCATGTCGACCTCGATGGAGAGCCACCACCCGCCGGGACGTCGCTCGTCGCCCTTCCTGCGATCGAATCGGGGACCGAGCGCCCCGAACACGTTGCCCTGCGCTTGCCCGTGCGCTGGCCCCGGCATGCCCTGATCGACGATGCGCCCGTCGATGAGCTCCGCGCAACGCTCCTCGGGAACCGCGAGCCACTCTGCGATCGTTGCGCGCGGCGTCGGTGCCGGCGGGGCCTTTGTCTCGCGAGGCTCGGCAGTCATCGCGAGGAGCACAGAGCACCCCGTTCGGACGATGCAAAGTTCCGATGTCCGCACTCGTTTCCCGAAACTCCGCGTTCGTGCCCCGAAACCCTGCGTTCGCTCCCTGAAACCCTGGGGGCCCACCCCGAAACCCAACGAACGCACCATCGAAACGATGGGATCGAAGCATTGAAACGTCAGGTCCGAACCATTTAAACCCTGCGATCGCTCCCTCAAACCCCAGGAACGCTCCCTGAAACCCTGCGATCGCTCCCTCAAACCCAGGGAACGCACCCCGAAACCCAAGGAACGCTCCCTGAAACCCAGCGATCGAACCATTTAAACGTTGGGGAGCTACCATTTCACCCCTCCTCCGTGACCGAAAACCGGACTCGCGCGCCTCGCGGACGAAAAAGCGCCGGGCTCATTCAAGTCCTTCAGCGGGTTGCCGTTCTGCCCTGGTGAGACGGACAGACGACGCCGCACTTCGGCGGGTCGCAGAGTCCGTCGTGTTCTCCAGAAGAGAGAGCGGGGGTACGCGATGGCAGACGCAACAAAGATGAAGGTGGCAGCCGCGACGCAGGAGGGGAACGTCAACCCTCAACGCGCGCAGGAGGCGATCGCGCACGACCCCAACATGACGGTGGTCGAGTTCACCCTGCTCAACAGCATCGAGCACGTGACCGGCAGCGTCGATCGGACGATGTTCTCCATCGCGGAGACCCTCACCGATGACGACACCCTCACGGCCCTGGAGAAGTACTCCGGCACCTTCGAGGTGATGGGCCTCGGGATCACCGAGGTGCTCGCCGCGGCGGAGGCCGCCAAGGAGCTCATCAAGCTCGAGAAGCGCCTGGAGCAGGCGAGCGTCCTGGTGCACCGCAAGCTCGCGACGAAGCTCGCGCCCGTGAGCGGGGCTGCGTCTGAGATTCACGCCGTGCTGGCGAGCCTCCCCGAGGGCAGCCCCATGCTCAACGCCTTCTCCACCCACATGGAGCAGTGGCAGAAGCTCTATGGCAAGGGCGGACGTCCCCCCAAGGCCGCTGCGACCCCGACCGATCCCGTCACGCCGCGCTGACTCGCTCCCCGCGATCGGGTGATCGACGGCGGTCGCCCGATCGTCGGATACTTTCCCTCCCGGCAGAACGAGCGCACCCTCCGCGCATCGATGATGCGTGCGGCGGCTCTCTTCGCGGTCTGTCTCTTCGTTCCAGCGTGCGCCGACGTGGAGTGCACGCGCAACACGGACTGCGGCGACCACACGCGCTGCGAGCTCAACCGCTGCGTGAGCGACTGCGCCGCCGACCGCGACTGCCCCTCAGGACAGCTCTGCGACCCCAACGGCGCGTGCGTCGCGCGGCCCGATGCGAAGGTCGTCGACGTCACCGCCGACCTCTCCGATACGCCCGTCACCACCGACGTGAAGCCCGCAGACGCAGGCGTCGACGCGCGCGACGACATCGCGAGCGACGTCCAACGCGACGCGCCCGACGCCGACGCGCCCTCGCTCGACGTCCTCGACGCGGGCCGCGACGTCACCGCCGATGCGATTGAAGACGCGACGGACGCCTCACTCGACGTGCGAGAGAGCGGCAACGATCCGCCTGACGTGCCGCCCTTCGACGCGCCGGGCGACGTCTCGTCGGATGATGGTTCGGCCCTCGACGTCGCCGCCGATCGTGGTGTTGATGTCTCCGACGTCTCGGATGTGTCCGATGTGCGTGACGTCTCCGACGTGAGCGATGTCTCCGACGTGAGCGATGTCGCGGACGTCTCCGATGCGTCGGGCTGCGTTCGAACCTTCGCGTGCGAGGCCATGACGGCCGATGCGGAGTGTGGCGTGGTGACCTCGATGGGGAGGCGCCATCCCGACCTGGGGCGACCGTACTGCGCGGATCGGCTCACGCGGGAGGGGTGCAGTTGTCATCTGCTCCGCTGCGTGAGCCCGGGTCCGCTCTGTGCGGGGACCTACGTGGCGACCTTCCGCGAGCGGCTCATCTCCGGCTGCAACGGCGTCGCGGGTGAGCTCTCGGGCACGTGCAACTCGCTCTGGAACGTCGTTCAGACGTGGCCAACCGTGTCGGTGATCTCAGACCGCACGATGTACAACGTGTATCTCTCGTGGGCCTTCGCGGACTACACGCAGATGTTCACGGTGACCGCGCCCACGCAGGTGCGCCTCGTGGTGCAGCAGTCGACCTGGTTCTCCGACGTCTCGGGCGTCGGAAACTCGGGACGCTCCGAGGTCGCGCGCGTCTCCGTGGCGCCCGCGCCCTGACGGGTGTCAGCGGCGCACGGGCAGCGAGGCGCCGTCGTCGCACACGGTCTCGACGTAGCGCGAGCCGTGGTCCCAGCGCACGCGGCGGAAGAAGTCCGAGAGGTTCTCGTAGCTCATTCCGCTCGGGTGAATGACTACGGAGAGCCTGTTCGACGCGCTGGGGTACACGTACTCGGGATAGAGCACCCAGTGCTCGGTGTAGTGTGACGGATCGGTCTCGTCGCGGAAGATCTCTCCGACGAGGCGGTCGCGCTCATAGACCCCGTACGACTGGAAGTAGGGATCGATCTGGGCGCCCGCGCGGTTCGAGTGCGCGACGACGCCGACGAGCGAGAGCGCGAGGACGAAGGGGATCGCGGTGGTCTTGCGTTGCATGGTGTGTGGGTCTCCTTCGTGGCTTCAGCGGGCGACGGGGCGCTCTTCGGTGTCGAGACAGTCGACGTGCACGTAGCGGGAGCCGCGCGTGAACGGCACCCTGGCGAAGAAGTCGGCCGCGTTGCGGTACTCGCGCAGCCCCGGCCTGATCTCGAGGGTCACGTCGTTGTTGCCCGAGGGGTTCACGAACCCCGGATAGAGCACCCAGTGCTCGGTGTAACGCGTGACGTCGCGACCCTCGCGGTAGATCTCTCCGAGGAGGACGGGGGTGGTTCCCGGCCGCGACTCATACACGCCATACGACGTGCGCATGGGGCTGATCTGGGCCTTCGCGGGCCGCTGGTGGAGCGACATCGCGCCGAACGCGACGCCTCCGAGCGTGAGCATCACTGCGATTCGATTGCGGAGCTTCATGGTGTTCTCCCTGGTTGCGAGTCGACGCACCAGAGAGCAACCGCCGCGCCGCCACGGTTTCACAGGGATTTCGATGCGGTGATGGGATCGCGAGTGCGGGCGTCTGCGCAAGGGAGCGCGGCGCGTCGCACAACGGCGTCGGTTACGGCAGCAGCCCCTCGATCGCAGCCGCGACGAGCGGCGCAGCGGAGAAGAGCGACGCGGTGACCGAGCACGCGAGCGACGCTTCGACCTCGGACTCCAGCGTTCCGATCAGGTCCGCGAGCGTTCCCGCGAGGATCGCGTCGCGCTCGATGGTCGCGCCGCCACCGCGGAACGGCGATCCGTCTTGAGCCGTCGGCACACGCAGCAACACCACCGGCCCCGGCACCTGCATCGCACCGTACGGCACCGGGAACTGCGCGCCGTCGAGCTCGATGATTCCATCGGAGCGGAGCGTCGCCTGACGCCAACGCGTGCGATCGCGGAGCGAGCGCTGCGACGAGACCGAGTGGGCCAACCAACCGAGCGCGATCACGAGCAGCACGGCGCTCGTCCAGAGCCAGTTGCGCGGGATCGTGAACGCGTCGCGCCAGTGACCCATGCTCGCGCGGGCCCCCTGGAGGGGCTCGACGTTGTCGCGGGTGTAGCCGTTGACCGCGCCCAGACCCCACATGGTCTCGTACGCGAGCACCACGAGCCCGCGGCGCGCGTCGATGCGAACGTCCCGCGATTCGCAGCTCGTCAGCGCTTCGCCGCGCGGCGCGTAGGTCTGGGGGAGCTCCATTCCGCCGTGCGCCACGAGCAGCGCGCACTGGCCGCGATGACGAAACACGAAGCGCCGCACGGTCACGGCGCCGAAGCGGTGATCGGTGTAGTCCGAGCTCGGCTCCTCGGAGCGCGACGCCTCCCAACGCGGCATCGTCGGCTCCGACGGGACCGCGCCCAGACGCGCAAGCGAGGGGACGTACCCATCTACCTCGGGGCTCCGTCGCGCGCGCACGATCCCCGCAGAGAGCATCGCCAGCGCGATGCCCACCCCGAGGAGCGATTCGAAGCGAAGACGCGCGCGTGACACCACCGTGCGCTTCGTGAGCACCACCGCCGCGATGAGCACCGCCGCGGGGACGATGAACACCTCGGGCTCGAGCTCCCAGAAGCGGCTGAAGTACGAGAAGAACGACCACGTCGAGCGCAGCGCGTAGTCGACCGTGTAGAGGTCGTAGACGCCGAAGGCGACGGCTCCCGCGGCGAAGGCCCTCCACGCCACCACGGGGCCTCGCAGGCCGAGCAGCGTACGCGCCACGCGGTCGACGATGGAGCGCGAGAGGAGCAGCACGATCGCGGCGACGGCGCCGACGTGGAGGAGGCCGTGACGAAAGCCGCGGTCGCTCCACGCGAAGGCTTGCACCGCGAGGCCGACGGCGAAGCACCAGGCGCCCGCGGCGAAGGCGAAGACCAGCGGACGGTCGACGTGAGGCGCGCGCGGGGCGTCGGCGGTGACGGTCTCTCTCGTCGGCGTGGTCATGGCGTGTGGCGGCTATCTTCGCGCGTGGAACGCCCGCTGAACAACGGGCGACGACGAGCATCGACCGCGACCCTGGAGCTCGGCCTGCGCCTCCGCGGGGAGCGCGAACCACCGAAGGTGTTCGAAGTCCACGGAGAGCGGATCGTCTTCGATGGGCGGTGACTCGTCGTGCATCGCCGCTTCGAAGATGCGCCTCGCGTCTTCGAGGTAGGTCGGGAGCACCTCCTCGGGCTCCGTCGCGCGGCGCGAGCGGAACTCCATCTTGCCCGAGCGGTACGACACGTCGCGGAGGCTCATCGCGGCGCCAGGGCGGCCGAATCGGTGCTGCCACATCCCCGTATCGGGGTCGAAGCGGTAGTGCGGGAGGAGCTTCCACCCGTGGTCGGCCACGAGGTGCATCGCGTCGAGGAGGAACTGAAACTGCGTCTCGCCGAGGAAGTAGTTGAAGTTCACGCGCACCCACCCGGGCTTGATCCCCTCGCAGCCGCGCACCACCTCGCGTTCGAACTCCTTCGACGTGTCGAGGTCGATGCCGAGCAGCCTGTGACCGTAGGGCCCCGCGCAGCTACAGCCGCCGCGCGCCTGAATCCCGAAGAGGTCGTTGAGGAGCGCGACGACGAAGTTGTGGTGCAGGTAGATCCCGCCGTGACGGATCACGAAGGACACGATCGAGAGGCGCCACGCGTCGCGGTTGCCGAGGATCTGGAGGTTGGGGTTCTTCGACCACGACGCGATCGCGCGGTGGATGAAGTCCTCCTCGCGCGCGCGGATGGTCTGCCAGCCGACCTCCTCCTTGAGCTGAAAAACAAGGCCCGCGCGGATGCTCTCGACGATGGCGGGCGTGCCTCCCTCCTCGCGGTGCTCGACGTCGGAGAGGTACCTGTGCTCGACGGGGTTGACGTACATCACCGTGCCGCCGCCGGGCACCGCGGGGACGCGGTTCTTGAACAGATGCCGCTTCGCCACGAGGAGCCCCGGCGTGCCCGGTCCGCCGATGAACTTGTGCGGCGAGAGGAAGACCGCGTCTTTGTAGGCCATCGCGTCGGCCTCGTCGCCGCCGAGGTTCATCTCGATGCGCACGTAGGGCCCCGCGGCGGCGAAATCCCAGAAGCTGAGCGCTCCGTGCTTGTGGAGCAGCCTCGCGACGGCGCGCGTGTCGGTGCCGATGCCCGTGACGTTCGAAGCCGCCGAGAAGCTCCCGATCTTGAGGGGCCGCGACGCGAAGCGCGTGAGCTCGGCGTCGAGGTGCGCGAGGTCGAGGTGACCGTCGGCGTCTTCGTGAATCGTCACCACCTCGGCGATCGACTCGCGCCACGGGAGCTCATTCGAATGGTGCTCGAAGGGCCCGATGAACACCACCGGGCGCTCCTCGCGGGGGATGCGATCGTGCAGCGCGTAGCGGTCGTCGAGGTCGTTGGGGATGCGGAGGTTGAGCACGTCGATCAGGTGACGGATCGCGCCCGTGGCCCCGGAGCCCGTGAAGATCACGACGTCGTCGGGGCCGCAGCCGAGTGCGCCCTTGATGATGGCGCGGGCCTCCTCGCGAAAGTGCGTGGTCTGTCTGCCTGTGCCCGAGGTCTCGGTGTGCGTGTTCGCGTAGAGCGGCAGCACATTCGCGCGGAGAAAATCTTCGATGAACGAGAGCGATCGGCCCGACGCGGTGTAGTCCGCGTAGGTGAGCCTGCGCGGGCCGTAGGGGCCGTCGAGGGCCTCGTCGTCGCCGAGGATGGAGGACCTGATCGTCTCGATGAGTCGCGACTGGGCGGTGGTCATGGCGGTGCTTTCGCATCCCCCATACGCCGACATGAACCCTTTCGCGAGCGCGTAGGCTCAGAGGTTGTGAAGCCGTGCGCGTCGCACTGTCAGAGAGGCAGCACCTTCTCCGCCGATGAATACCCACTCCCTCGTCATCACTCTGGTCGGCGCCGCGCTCGGCTTCGGCTACCACCGCGTCATCGGGTGCGCGACGGGCGCGTGCCCGATCACAGCGAACCCGTACACGTCGACGCTCTACGGCGCGCTCATGGGGTACTTCGTGTCAGGCCCGCGGTAGCAATCCCGCGGAGGCGATCTACTGGCGGCGGAAGCGCGAGAGGAAGGGCCACGCGTTGCGCGCGAAGTTCACCGAGAGGTCGTGGCCGCCGTTGTGGAGCGACACCTCGACGGGGACGCCGAGCGCGCTCATGCGCGACGCCAGCGCGCAGGTGTAGAACGCCGTCACGATGGGGTCCTGCGCGCCGTGCGTGAGGTAGCCCGGGGGCATGCGCCCGCTGACGGGGAGGTCGACGGGGAGCCCGGGGCCCGAGCATCCGCACCAGCCTGACTCCGTCGCGAGTCCGGCGCAGGTGAGCGACGCGCCTTCGAAGTAACACGCGGGGCGGCTCGCGCAGGTGACCATGCCCGCGGCGTTCTCGGCGAAGGCCGCGATGCGATCGCGCAGCGCCACGGACACGAGCAGGGTCATGAACCCTCCGTTCGAATGTCCGATGGCGTACGTGCGGTCGAAGTCGGTGTTGTAGCGACGGTGCGCCTCGACCATCGCGGCGCGCGCGAGGAGCAGGTCGGGGTTCGTGTCGGGGCTGGTGTTGCGCGTCTCCCAGTACGTCCCGTTGCCGCCGGGGTGATCGAAGTCGCCGCCCTCGCCGCCGAACCAGCGCGAGGTGGGCGCCACCACGACGAGGCCCTGCGCGTCGGCGAGCGCGCGCAGACCCGAGTCGTTGATCATCACGTCGCCGTCGGCGTTGGTGCCGTGAAAGGCCACCATGAGCGGCGGATTCGCGCCGCGTGACGCGGGCGCGTAGACCCACACGTCGCGGCCCTCGCCCGACACGGTGAGCCTCGCCATGTAGTACCCGGTGCCCCCGGCGAACGACCCTGAATAGCTCACGGGGTCGGGCGCGAGCGTCCCTGCGTCGGCGACGGCGGCGTCGACGACGCTCCCGGTGTCGACGGCCACGACGGGCGTGTCGGTGACGCTGCCCGCGTCGGCCGTGACGTCGGCGGCGGCGTCGGTGACCGTCACGTCGGCGGCGCCTGAATCCGTGACCGCGCCAGGGGGCGTGCAGGGCACGTAGCCCGACTCGGCGTAGCAGTCGTTGTCGCGGTCGCAGAAGCAGCGGGCCTCGCCGGGCCAGCACTGACGAATGTGTCCAGAGAGGACGCCGACGACGTTGCCCGCGGCGCTGATGCGCACGGCTTCAGGGCACACGTTGCCAGCGTCGACGGCGGGGGTGTCAACGGTGACGTCGACCGTGACGTCGTCGACCGCGCCCGAATCGGCGGACGCGACGTCGATGGCGCTCACGTCGGAGGCGCTCACATCCGCGACGCCGGTGTCGACGACGACGACGCCAGCATCCTCGGTCGCGGTATCAGCGGTCGCGGTATCAGCGGTCGCGGTGTCGACGGTTGCCGTGTCGACGGTCGCGGCATCCACGATCGCGGTGTCGTCAGTCGCGGCATCCACGACCGCGGTGTCGTCGGTCGCGACGTCGGGGGAGCCTGCGTCGGCGACGGGCGGCGAGCAGGGCGTGTACCCGTCTTCGGCGTAGCAGTCGTCGTCGCGGTCGCAGAAGCAATACGCCTCTCCGGGCCAGCAGTGTCGGATGTGACCCGAGATGAGGCCCACGGGGTTGCCGCGCTCGCTGATGCGAATGGCCTCGGGGCACACGCGAACCTCGACGGGATCTGCGCCAGAGAGCGTTCCGCCCGAGGTGCACGACGCGAGGAGCGCGCTCGCAACCAGCACAACGCCCGCCGCCCCACGAACCGGCTTACGATCGCGAAGAACCATGGAGAGCGGATATCAGATTGCGCTCCGGTTTTTCAAGCTTCCGGCCTGAGGGGGCGCTGAAAAGGAACGGAAGGCGCACCGGGTCCGCCATCTTCCGCCACGGGTGCGTGTGCGTACTGTGAAGGACCCTGCGCGCTATTCGATGATCGTGTCGTGCAGGAGGCTCCCGTCGGGCGCTCTCACGACCCGCTCTCGCGTCGAGGGCTGCTCCACGGGGGCCTCGCCGAAGAGCGTGAAGGGCCGCTCGTCGCCGAGCACGACGCCCTCTCCGCGCGCCTCGGCCCACGCGCGCAACGCCACGCCCGCGGGGCCGTCGGTGACCCTCCGAAGGATCACCGCGAGCTCGATGGGCGCGCCCGCGACGGCGTTCACGAACGTGCGGCGCGCCTCGCCCGACGACCGCGCGACGGACTGCGTGAGGTCGACGCCGAGGGTCACCGACGGGAGCTCCGCGCGAGGGACGAGCCGCAGCTTCACCTCCGCGGTGCGGGCGTCGATGGGCCGCGATGAGACGGTGAGTTCGAAGGGCGCCGACGGGTCTTCGTGGTGCGCGCCGCGGTGCGAGGGCGCGAGGGTCGCGGGGTGCGAGGGCGCAGGCGCGCTGCGCTGACAGCCCGCGAAGAGGAGCGCGAGGAGCATCACGCGCGCGCTCATCGGCACACCTCCGCGAAGCCGAAATCGTAGGGGAATCGTCGCTGTGTCACGAGGTAGCTCATGATGGTCGCGCGGTCGGCGCCGTCGTTCATGCAGAGGTATCCGTCGAGGTAGTCGACGAGGTCGACGCCGTCGGTTCCGCGGTCGGGCGTCGGCGTTCGGCGGAGGTAGCCCGTGAGCACGCGCATCGCGCGCTGCGACTGCGCGGTGGCGTCTGTCGACGTGCGGAACATGGCGTACTGCGCGCCCGCGACGAGCCACTCGCTCACTACCTGATCCATCGAGAGCGAGGCCGAGGCCGCGTAGGCGCGGGTGAGGGGGATGTTCTGGAGGTCCATCGCGATGCGAAGGCGCGTGACGCCCGCGTCGATGTAGTACGACGAGCCCGTGATGAGCGACCCGAGGAAGCTCGCGCCGCCCTCACCGAAGGCGAGCTTGGGGTCCGCGGGGCTGCCGTCGTGCGGTCCGCCGGGGTTGTTCGAGCGCGAGTACCACCGCTGGATGTAGTGCCCGAACTCGTGCGACACGACGGGCGGGTCGTACTCGTCGGGGTCCGCCGCCGAGCCGTTGATGAACATCGTGCTCGAGGCGCCCGAGAAGTAGCTCGAGTTCGAAGTGCTCGTCGCCCGCCCGCGCTGCCAGGTGATGTAGAGCGCCGCGGGCCTCCCGGTGATGTACCGCTGGAGGAACTCGAACGCTCTGCGCGCGGCGACGTAGATCGAGAGGGCGCCGGAGTTCTGTTCGAAGGTCACGGCCATGTCGCGCGTGCTCGTCGCGGCGGCTTCGAAGGGCGCGCTCGTGAACGAGAAGGTCGCGCCCGCGTAGTCGCGCACGACGAAGTTGTAGATCGAGTCGGTGCGCGCGAGGCCGAGTCGCACCCGCAGCATCGCGCCGTCGGCGGCGTCGTAGGGGAGGCTGTACGCGCCGTCGGCGTCGGTGAGTCCCTGCACGACGACGCGCTCGTCGGCGTCGAGGAGCGCCACGGGGACGCCCTCGACGGGGTCATACCGCGACGCGATCACGCCGCGGTTCGTCGCGGGGCGGTTCTGAAACGTGATGCGTCCCGTGACGCGCTTCGCGCCGGTCGGTTCGAGGCACGCGGGCGCGGCGCCATCGACGGCGCGACAGGTTCGACCGAGGACGCAGGTCTCTCTCGCGATCTCTCCGCGCACGCATCGCACGATCGTGTCGCGGTCGCAGCGCCCCTCGGCGGTGTCATCGGGGCCGCAGGGGTCGCCGTGGCAGCCTCCCATGACGCAGCGGGTTCCCGCGGCGCAGCGCTGCTCGCAGCCGCCGCAGTGTTCGAGCGAGGTGCTCGTGTCGACGCAGCGACCGCCGCAGTTGGTCCTGCCGCTCTGGCAGACGAGGGTGCACACGCCCTCGACGCAGCCGAGGCCGAGGGCGCAGCCGTTGCCGCACGCGCCGCAGTTGTTGGTATCCGTCGAGAGCGAGCGGCACTCGCCCTCACACGACGTCTGTCCGACCGCGCAGGGGACGAGGCAGACGCCCAGGGCGCAGACCTGCCCCTCGGGGCAGCGCGCGTTGCATTCGCCGCAGTGCGAGGTCGAGCTGCCGAGGTCGGCGCACTCGCCGCCGCAGAGCGTGTTGCCCTCGGGGCAGCGAGCGTCTGGCGGAGGCGTGACGTCTTCGGGCGCGGTGATCGCGTCTTTGGCGACGCCGTTCGAAGCGTCGTTCGAAGCGACGTTCGAAGCGTCGACGACCGCGGGAGAGATCGTCTCGCTGCACGCGGACGAGAGCGCGAGGGCCGCGACGAGCGTGGTGAGGCGCGCGTGAGGTTTCATCGGTGTGGTGAGGTGCCTCGAGAGGGCGGAGTGTCCCATACCACACGCGTCACCACTTGGAAGTGCGGCTCAGCGGTCGCGCTCGACGCCGAGGTGCACGTGAGGGCGGGCGTTGTCTCCGCCGCGCAGCTCGATCACCTGATCGGCGCGGCCCTGCGTGAGGAGCGACGTGAGTTCGACGCCGAGGTCCTTGAGGGAGGCGAGGTGCGCGCGACGCTGCGCCTGCTCCCTCGAGAGCGACTGGAGTCGCTGCTCCGCGTCGGCGGCCTCCTGCGCGCGGTCGTGCTCGCGCGTGGCGCGGAGGCGCTCGATCTCGGCCTCCTGCTGGCGTCGCGCGAGGTCGATGTCCTGCGACGCCGCGGCGTCGGCCTCGGAGCGTTGGCGCGTGGCGCGTGCGAAGTGGCGCTCCTGCTTGAAGTCTTCGAGCTCCTGGGCCTGCTGCTGCGTGGCGCGCTCGAGCTGGAGCCGCGTGCGCTGCTCGATGGCCTCGTCGTGCATCCGCTGGAGCGAGTCGGGCGCGCCGTAGCCCCGATAGACGATCTTGTTGATGCGGTAGCCGCACTGGGTCGCGCGCGCGGTGACCTGCTTGTAGGTCGCGACGTCGTTGAGCTTGTCGGTGTGGCGCTTGAACGCCTCGAGGTCGTAGCGGCCGGTGAACTCCACGACGTCGCTGGTGGCGGCGTTGACGAAGTCGCCGATGGGGTCGTGCGTGGTCGAGAGCATGAGCTCGACGTCGACGAGTTCGAAGAAGAGCATGAGCCGGATGGTGAGCACGGCGTCGTCGGCGGTCCGCACGTCGTTGACGTCGTGATACATCTGGTCGGGGAGCATCCAGAGCTTCTGGAAGACGAGGGCGTTGGGGACCTTCTGGTAGCCCTTGTGACCGCCCTTGGACCCGTGCCACGAGAACGTGTGCAGCCACTCGCCGGGCTTCGGGACGAAGGTCGCGGGGCCGTACTCCACGCGTCGGGTGACGCTGCCCGTGGAGGTGTCCTGGCTGTAGACCACGACGGCCTCCTTGGTGGCGATCTGGAGGGCGTCTTCGCGCGTTACCTCGAGGTGGATCCGCGGGTCGTGCCAGAGGTCCGCGGGGCCCGAGAGGTGCTCCTGCCGCCCGTCGCGGTACCTGACGATGAGGAACTCGCCGGGGTGGGCGACGAAGTGCTCGACGGCTTCGAAGCGGTTGCCTCCGCGCCACACGCGACGCGGGCCTTCGAGGATCTCGATGCGCCCGTCGGGGCGCACCATGCGGACGCGCTGTCCTTCGGCGACGGTGTACCAGAACATCGACGGGCTCCCTTCGATGCGCGTCGTGTCGCGGCCAGTGGCGAGCGACGCGGGGCCTCGGGCGGGCGCGATGGCCCGATTGGATTCGTGTGGCGTTGAGAGGGTCTGCGCGTGAACGGGCACCGCGCCTCGCGCGAAGGAAGGCAGCGCGACGACCGACGAGTCGTGCGCGGCGACGTAGTCTTCGGGCTCGATGTCATCGAGCGCGGCGAGGCTCTGCGAGAGGACCTGCTGCCGCGGGAGCGCGTTGGCCTGCGGCGGCGCGCGGGTCTCGACTGCGACCTCGTTGAGCGCGCCCGCAGACTTGTTGTAGCGGTATTTGTTCATCGGTCGCCCCGTCGGTTCCACGAGGCGACGAGGAGTACCGCGGGTGAGGGGAGGGCGTCTATCGGGGACGCGGACCGACGCGCTCACCCGAGCCCGAAGAAGCCTCGGATGCGATCGAGCAGGTCGCGCTCCGTCGACTCCTTGCGGCGCTTCGTGGCCTCGGCGTCGAGGCCCTCCTTCACGGCCTGAAGCTCCGCGGTGCGCTTCGCGAGCGTCTCTGCGAAGTGCGTGACGAGCTCGGGGCGCTTCGCGATCACACGCTGAAAGGCCGACTTCTCGAGCCTGAAGCACTCGACGTCGGTCTCGGCCACCACCGTCGCCGAGCGGCGCGCGCCCGTCAGCAGCGACATCTCACCGAACACCGTCGACGGACCGAGCTTCGCCACCTCGCGATCGACGTCGTCTTCGGAGACGACCACCGACGCGCGTCCGTCTTCGATGAGATAGAGCCAGTGGGCCTCGGCGCCCTGCCGCGTGATCACCTCGCCGCGCGCGAAGGGCGCGTAGCGGAGCGTGTGCGAGAGCTCGTCGAACTCCGACTCCGAGAGCGTGTTGAAGAAGCCCACGGACTTCAGGAGCGCCTTGCGGCGCTCGGCCTGGCGCTCGGTCTTCACCGCGGGCGCGTCGGCGACGTCGTGCTTGACGTGAACCGACTGCGAGGCCATCGCGAGCTTGATGTCCGCGCGCTGGAGCGCGAAGTAGATCCGCGTGCGCACCTCGGAGTCGGTGGGGTCGTCGGCCGAGAGGTCCGTGAGCCAGTAGCGCAGCGCGTACTTGCCGTAGGAGTCGGCCATGTCGAGGAGCACGCAGTTCGGCGCGGGATCTGAAGCTACGCGGTCGATCTCGGCGCCGCGGATCGCGGTCTGCACCACCTCGATCACGTCGGAGGGCTGGTGCGACCAGTCGACGTTGAAATAGACCCAGCGGCGCCAGAGGAGCGGCTTGCCCGAGCGCCGTCCGAGCACGGTCACCTGGCCGCGGAGAAAGAGGAGGTTGGGGACGAGGATCGTCTCCCAGTTGCGCGTCTCGATCGCGGTGTAGCGCCAGCGGACCTCGACGACGCGGCCCGTGACGTCGCCTACCTTGATCCAGTCGCCGACCTCGATCGACGTGTCGACCTGGAGCGCGAGGCCGCTGGCGACGTTGCCGATCACGTCTTGCAGCGAGAATCCGAGCATCGCGGTGAAGACCGCGCTCGTGGCGATGAGGCCCGAGAGGTTCATGCCCGCGCGGCTCGCGGCCGTCACGCCCGCGATGACCGACAGCAGGCCCACGAGCACGTCTTCGACGATGCGAGGCAGCGACACGCGCACCCGGTCGAGCAGGCCGTGAAAGACGACCGACGCGGCGGCGCCGACGAAGCCCACCGCGCCGAAGATCCACGCCACGGTGCGGAACTCGCTGCGCCCCACGCCTTGCGCGTCGAGCACGAGGGCGTGCAGCGCGAGCGCGACGAGGTGACCTCCGACGAAGAACGCCAGCGCGCGATAGTGGCGCTCGTGCTTGTCGCGTGAGCGAGAGGCGAGCGTCGCGACGAGGGTCAGCGCGAGGAGCCACGGGGTGCGTGCTTCGAGCGCCTCCCGCCAGAAGACCACGAAGAGGTTCACGGGCGAGACGCTATCGAATCCCCGCGGCGCTGAACACTCTCGTGACCAGTGCAGCGCGGTGACCACCCCCACATCTCCGTGAGATCCGAGCGCGCGACGAGGCGCGCTTCCGGTACGATCGGTGCTCGGTCCCTTCTTTCGACAGGAGCGATTGGCATGTCGGTGCTTTCTGAGGTCGAGCTCGCGTTTCAGGCTGATGGCGCGGCGGGTTGGTCGGTCGTGCACGCCGCGGTGAGGGAGGCGCTCTCGGAGACCTACGAAGGCAACCTCGTACTCTCTGCGCCGCTCTCACTCTCGGCGCCCGAGTCGCTGGTGGGCCAGCGCGCGGTCTACACGGTGTCACGCTCGGGTCACGACCGACACCTCAAGGGCGTCGTGCGTCGCGTCGAAGACCTCGGCTCGACGGCCACGCACCGCTACGTGCGCGTGGTGCTCGTGCCCTCGCTCTGGACGCTCTCGCAGCGCGTCGATTCACGTATTTTTCAAGAGGTTCCTGTCGTCGACATCGTGCGCGAGGTGCTGCGCGTCGCGGGGGTCTACCAGGGCGACGGAGAGCTCGTGATCCCGAGCGGCCTCTCGTCGCTCGCGCCGCGCGAGTACTGCGTGCAGTACCGCGAGACCGACCTCGGCTTCGTGCTCCGGCTGCTTCAAGAAGAGGGGATTCCGTTCTTCTTCAGGCACGACGGCGCGGGCGGCGAGACGCTGGTGCTCGTCGACGACACGCCCTCGTGGCCCGCGGCGCCGCTCGGTGTGATGGGCGGCGCGGTCGATGTGCTCGACGAGGGGATGCACACGCACGACGCCGAGTCGCTCAAGTGGTTCGAAGCGGGCGCCGAGCTCAGGCCCACCTCGATGACCATCCGCGACTACGACTTCACGCGTCCGAGGGCGACCATCGACATGACGCCGTCGTTCCCCAACAGCGGCGGCGCGCGGCCCATCTACGACTATCCGTCGCGCAAGACGCTCTACGAGTACGACGACGAGACGCACGCGTACCCCATGCACGACGGCTCGCGTCAGGCGCGCGTCCGTCACGAGGCGCAGCAGGCCAACGGTCGAACGGGCGCGGGCGCGGGCAACGTCACGGGCTTTCAACCCGGTCGCACGTTCACCCTCCGCGGTCACCTCCGGTCGGAGCTCGATCAGAAGTACCTCCTCACGCGCGTCGAGCACCGCGCGCAGTCGTTCACGTCTGTGCCCGAGGAGCTCCGGGGGTCTGAGCACCTCCTCGCGGCGCTCCGTGACGCGGGGCTCCACCTCGACGACGCGACGGTGGCGCAGCGCTATCAAAACCGCTTCACCGTGATGCCCGCGTCGGTTGCGTTCCGCGCGGCGCGCGTCACGCCGAGGCCGCTCGTGCACGGGTCACAAACGGCGCGCGTGGTGGGCCCCGCGGGCGAGGAGATCCACACGGACTTTCACGGCCGCATCAAGGTCCAGTTCCACTGGGATCGACTCGGTCAGGAGGACGATCACAGCTCGTGCTGGATCCGCGTCTCGCAGAACTGGGCCGGGAGCGGCTGGGGCTTCGTGTTCATCCCGCGCATCGGGATGGAGGTCGTGGTGACCTTTCTCGAGGGCGACCCCGACAAGCCCCTCGTCACGGGCTGCGTCTACAACGGCGAGAACAACACGCCCTACGGGCTCCCGAAGGAGAAGACCAAGAGCACCATCAAGACCAACTCGTCTCCCACCACGGGCGGCTACAACGAGCTCCGCTTCGAAGACGCCGCGGGCGAGGAGCAGGTCTACATGCAGGCCGAGCGCAACCACGACGTGCTGGTCAAGAACGACCAGACCATCACCGTGCTGCGCAACCGCACCAAGACCGTCGAGGGACACGAGCGCAACAGCATCACCTTCGACCGCGTCACGCGCGTGCAGGGCAACGAGGCCAAGGAGGTGCAGGGCAATCAAGACGTCGAGGTTCACGGCGTGAGCGGCCACTCGATGCACGTCGACCACAACTACCTGCTCACCGCCGACGACACGCTCTCGCTCGTGTGCGGCGGCTCGCGCGTCGACATGACCCCCGCGTCGATCACCGTGCTCTCGACGACGGTCAACGTGTTCGGCTCGAAGCTCGTCGACATCCGCGGCGGCACCGTGAAGATCAACTGCGACCAGTCGCCGGGCTCTCCCTCGTCGAGCGAGAAGAAGCAGGACAGCGCCGCCTCGAAGATGCTCACGGCCTTCAGGGCCGCGATGGCAGCGCTCCCGCCGCAGGTCGCCAACGCGCTGAAGAAGCTCGCGGGCGGTGCGATTCAAGCGGCCCTCGGCGCCGCGATGTCAGGCCGCGCGCCGGACCTCGGCAACATGGCCAACGCCGCGCTCGGCCAGGCCCTCGGGGCCGCGGGTCAGATGCTCGGTCAGGGCTTCGGCGCGCTCGGTCAGGGCCTCGGCGCGGCGAACAACCCGGTGTTGCAGGCCGCCCTCGGGGCCGCGCAGCAGCGGGTCACGCGCGCCGTGACGCAGGGCCTCCGCGGCGCCAACGCGATGCGCGGTCAGCTCTCGCAGAGCGCGCAGTGGCAGGCGCTCGAGCGAGACAATCCGCAGGTCGCGCAGACGGCGCTGCGGCGCGCGTCGAGCGTGCTCGTGCGCGCCGAGGTGGCGAGGGTGCGCGCGCCCACGGAGGCTGGCGCGCAGGGCGTGGCCGTGTTTGATGGGTCCGCGGCCGCAGCGCGCAGCGCCCACCGCGCGGGCGTCGCGTCGCTCTTCGCGCGCTGAGGTCACGGACGATGGCGCAAGGGACAACCGTTCCAGCCGCAGCGACGCAGGCGGCGGCCGACGCGGGCCACGGATGCGAGGACTGCGAGAAGGTCACCGAGGTCGAGCTGATCTACATCAAGCTCGACTACGCCATGCCCGGCGGCGGAAACATCGGCGCGACGAGCCGCTACGGCCAGGCGCTGCACCTCTCGAACCTCACGTTCTACCGCGTGGCCGTGAAGCCCGAAGACCTCTGGGGCGAGACGATCACGGGCAAGAACCTCGAAGAGAAATCGAAGAAGGTCCAGCAGTTCGCGAAGACCAAGGCCCCGAAGGAGGACGTGGTGAAGGGCGCCGCGACGCGCGAGGGCGCCGAGCAGATCTTCACGTGCTTCTGCCTCAATTTCGACATGGGGGGCGGCGGCGCGGACATCGTGCCGGGCAACGACAAATGGATGCTCCCGACCTGGGAGGAGACGCCCAAGGTCACGGGCGAGGGGCTCTGGACCTACGACTCGAAGAAGGACTACGGCCTCGCGCCGAGGCTCCGGGTCTACAAGGGTTGGGGCAACGCGAGCGACACCCTCGTCCGCTTTCACTGCGGCAAGGAGTACAAGGCCATCAACGCGAGCGCGCCGGCGGACCCGTACCCCGCCAAGCACAGCCACCTCTCGCGCGACCGCCGCGGCAAGTGGACCGACCTGCGCTCGACGGCGGGCTGTCAGCGCATCTCGACGGGCGACATGCTCGACCTCTACGAGACCTTGAAGCCCTACTCGCACCTCGACTTCTCGTGGACTGCGCCCGACGCGGGCAACCCGCTGCGCAACTGGCAGTCGCAGTCGAAGCGCAAGGGCGGCAAGCGCCACGTGAACCCCAACCTCATGGTGGCCTACATGTTCGCCGAGGGAAAGGCGGGCTACTGCGCGATCCGCGACACGCCCCTCAACGCGACATTCGACGCCGCGATGCACAGGGCCTTTCCGAAGCAGGTGGGGCCCAATACGATCTGTCAGAGCGCGCTCTGGCACACGCAAGCGCACAAGCCCCTGCTCGATTTCTACAAGGCCAACCCCGACGAGTGAGCGCATACACTCGCGCGCCGTGAAGGCCGCCGCGCTCCTCGCCTCGCTCGCGCTCCTCTCGTCGTGTCACCGCCATCGAGGCGCTCGCGCCCGCGGCGCAGGCGTTCGATGGAGCGCGCGCCCCGCGGACGGTCCCGCGCTCCGCGTCGCGGGCTCGGTGGTGCTTCGAGGCGCGATGCGGGCCGACGCGACGGGCCACGCGACGGAGCCCTTTCCCGCGACCGCGTTCGCGTCGACCGCCGCGCTCGAGGATGGCTCGTGGCGCTTTGTGAGCGTCGACGGGACCGTGTATCGCGCGCCCTCGGCGCTCGGCGGGCTCTCGGTGATCGCGGCGCTGCCGTCTCGCGCGGAGCCCGTGCGCGCGGTCACGCGGGGGATCCACTCCGTGGGGGCGCTCGCGGTGATCGACACGACGCTGCGCGCGTGGGTGATCGATGCGTCGGGCGCGCCTCGAGCGCTGCCCCTCGATCGGGTGCTCTCGGTGTGCTTCTCGTCGCCGCTCGACGCGCTCGCTGTGACCGAGCCGGGCGTGCTCAGCGTGTCGCGCGACGGCGGCGCGAGCTTCGAGGTGATGCGCCCGCCCGCGGGCGTTCCCATCGCGACGTGGATCGCAGACGACGGGCCGAGGGTGCGCACCACCGCGGGGACCTTTCGCTACGCTCGAGGCGCGCTCGCGCCCGCGGACGACGACGGCGGCGCGACGGGTCTCTCGACGCTCGCGGCCGAGGCTCGCAGACAGGCCGACGAGGGGCTCACGCGAGGCTTCGATGACGTGCGTCTCGTCGCGCTCGATCGCGATCGCCGCGCGACGATCTCGGGAGACGCGCTCGTGGTCACAAATGCGCGCACCGGGGCCGAGCTCTCGCGAGGCGCGTTGCCGGGGGATGGCTGCGAGCTCCACCGTGGATTTCACGGTCTTCGCGCGGTGTGCAGGCGTTCCGCGTGGGCGCACGTGGTGGTGTCGCGTGAAGCCGATCGCGAGGGGTGGTCGGTGCTCCGCGACGAGACGAACGCGGAGCCGATGGGCCCCGTGGTCTTCGACGACGCGTCGTACGCGTGGGCCGTTCATGCGCCGTGCGCGCAGGCGCCGGTGATCGATCCGCGCGACGTGTGCCTCTACGACGCGAGGGGCGCGAGGCGCACGATCCACCTCCCGATCGACGCAGACCTGATCGCGATGCACGACGGGATCGCGTATGCGCTCGGTGTCGCGACGGGCGACGTCGCGCCGTCGCTCGTCGAGGTGCGCGCGGAGGGAGCCGAGGTGGTCTCGCTCCCCGAAGAGGCGCGCGCGCCGGTGAGCGTGTTCGTCGACGCGCGCGGGCGTTCCGTGGTGTTCGCGCGAAACGGCGGAGGGCTCTCGATCGCGCGTTCGAGGGCGCGCCGAGGCGCGGCGTCGTGGGCGATCACCGCGCTGCCGACGGGCTACGAGCGGGCGCTCTTTCGCGACGACGGGACACTCTTCGCGTGGGGCTCCGACGCGCGCTGGATCGGTCGCGTGCGCCCCTTCGCGTCGAGCTCCGAAGCGGACCCGCCGCTCGTCGTCGGCGCGCGTTCGCTGGTGGCGCTCGACCTCGACGCGCGCGCGCACTGCATCGGATCGACCTGCCGCTTCGGAGGGATCATCGAAGCGCGCGAAGGACCGGGAGGCCCCGCTCCCATCCTCACGCGCGACGACGCGGTGACCGACGCGCAGACGAGCGCCGGGACGCAGCGCGTGATCCGTTGCGAGCACGGCGCCGTCACGCCCGCACCCGAGATCGATCGCGGCGTCGCCGCGTCGGGCTACGCGGTGCAGGCCGCCCTCACGGCGGGCTCGCTCTCGGTCACCTGGAGCGGCGCGACGCTCGCGGGCGCGGTCTCGCGTCCCTTCGCGGCGAGGGCTGGCGCGAGGGTGTTTCCACGCGGCGTCGAGGGCGCGCGCGCGCCTGCGGCGCTTCTTGAAGTGTGCGCGGCGACGGGCTGCGACCACCTCTTCGCCACGCGAACGGGCCTCACTGATCTGGGCCTGGGTCGCGCGCAGCCGGGCTCCGTCGAGGCGCAGCTCGGGGCGCACGGCTTCGTCGCGCGCGCCGACACGCTCCGCGAGGGCGTCTCGCTCGTGACACTCATCGCGCTCGACGCCGCGGGCGCGATCACCGCGCGACGCACCTACGCGCTCGCGACGCAGCGGGAGCACGCGCACGTCGGATCGTGGCAGGGCGTCGACGGGCTCTGGATCGAGGACCGCGAATCGAGGATGCGCTTCGTCGCGCTCGACCCGAGCGACGCAGCGGGGCGGGCGATTGCGACCGTTCCGTCAGCGGGCGCGGCGACGGGATCGTGCGGGGCCAACGTCATTGCGCGCGGTGAGGTTCGGATGCTCGAAGGCGTCGCGCAGGCGCAGGGGCCCGGCTGGTTCGTCGAGGCCGGAGAGTGGCAGCAGGAGGAGGTGCTCGCGGTCGACGAGCGCTCGGTCTGCGTGCGCTCGCTGACGGGCGGAGAGGCCCACGACGAGGCCGAGGCGCGCGTCGGCGGACGCGAGGAGCGCGAGCCCGTTCGCAGCCTCGCGCTGCGCTCCGACGGAGCCGATGGCCTGGTGGGGACCGCGTGGTCGGGGCGCCGCGCGATCGCGCTGCGCTGCACGCGAGAGTGACGGGTCAGTTCGGGAAGACGGCGACGTACGCCCTGCTCTGCGTTCCCGGTGCAGCGGTCGCTGCGCAGGCCGAGACGAGGGGCGGGTTGAAGGTGCCCGAGAGCGTGCACGACGAGGCCGTCGCGCCGATGCGAATGCGGCCGAGTCCGCCCGCGCCGCCCGCGCTGCCGCCGCCCGAGCGACCGCCGCCCGCGCCGCCGACCGCGCTCACCGACGCGCCCGTCGCGAC